>NZ_JBEXFQ010000015.1:0-180477 GCF_040606855.1 Nocardia sp. NPDC005366 | reverse complement strand
TCCAACAATCCATCGGCGACACCCTCGCCAAAGCACTACTCGCCGGCGACATCACCGACGGCGACACCGTCAAAATCAACCTCGACACCAACGGAAACACACTCACCGTCAGCACATGAGCACCGTCCACTGAGAACGGATCGCGCTCAGAACAGGCCGCGCCGCGCTCGGACTTCGTGTCCGCGCGCGGCGCGTTGCCGTTCACACGACCATCATCGGCGTGACCTGATCGCCGGATGCGCGGACCCGGCATATCGTGGAGGCCATGACGAACCCGAAGGATCCCTGGGGACAACGGCCGGAGGATGCGCCGACCGAACACCTCGGTCCGCCGGGGCAGTCCGGTTTCGACAGGTCCGCCCACACCGATGATCCGACGGTCGCCTATGGGCAGGGCGCGCCGGAGACGTCGAGGTACCCGTCGACCGAACAGTTCGAACCATGGGCGCCGCCGCCCGCGAACGCCACCCAGCAGTTCCCGACGCACGAAAGTCAATGGGGCGCTTACGAGAGCGGCGGCGGTGCGTACGACAGCGGGTACGGCGGTCAATGGGCGGGGCAGCAGGGCCAGCCCGGCGCGATGCCGCCGCCCGCCGGGTACGTTCCGGCCGAGCCGCCGCCGCCCAAACGCAACACAGGATTGTGGATCGCCCTCGTACTCGGGGTGATCGCGTTGGTGGCGGTGGGTGGTGTGGCCGCGGGAGTCATGCTCGGCGACAAGGATTCCGAGTCGACATCGGCCGCGGGCAGCACCACGCGAGCCTTCCCCACCCTGGCCCCTTCCGCCACCGGCGCTCAGCCTTCCGGTTCGGCGTCGCCGAGCGGTATTCCCAGCCTGCCCGGTTTGGACGGGATCGGCGCGACCATGGGGACCATCAGCGCCAACGACGGCGCGACCCTGACGTTGAGCACACTGTCGGGCGATACCGTCACCGTGCGGACCACCTCGAAAACCCAGGTGATCTCGCTGTCGAGCACGAAGGTCAGCGAGCTGCCCGTCGGCGACGTGGTGATGGTGCAGGGCGACGAATCCGCCGACGGTTCGATCGAGGCGAAGCTCATCATCAGCGCCGCGCTGCCGGGGGGACCGCGATGAATCGCGCCGCCATCCGGCCCGGCGCGCGACCAAAGGCGGGCTCTGCCCGGCCGGGACCATTAGGGTAGAGCGCGATGACGGCAATGTGGTTCGGGTTGGCGGCGATCGCGCTGGTTGGTGCGATCGTGCTGCTCTATTTCGATCGGGTCCAGCGGCAGCGGACCGGTCATGCGCGCCAGGTCTGGGCGAAGGCGCAGGGGTACACCTACGTATCGGTGGAACCGGCGCTGCCCGCGACCTGGCGGCGTGGCGCGCTGGCCAAATTGGGCTACCTGTCCGCGGTCGACGTGGTCTCCGGAATTCGCAAGGGCGAGAAATTCGTCCTGTTCGATCTGGAGGACGCGGCGACCCTGGTCGCGGTGCGTCGGCAGATCGGCTCGGATATCGACGTGGATATGCGGCTCAAGACCGCATCCCCGCCCAAGGACGCCGATCTGGAGCTGCTCGGCGCGATAGGCGACCGGGTCGTCTTCGCGACCAATCCGGAAATCGCCCGGCATGCCGTCGACCAGCGGATGGTCGCCTTCATCGAAGGTCTGCCCGATACCGTGCAGATGCTGTGGAGTGAGGGCAACTGGACCCTCGGGATGCTGTCGGTCGGTACCTCGGCCAAGGATTGGGAGACCGCGATCGACGCGGTACTGCGACTGTCGGGTCTGCTGCACGTACTGCCCCCGGTGGCGGATCCGCGCGGACCCGATTCGGCTAGCCACGATCCGGGCAGGCCCCACCCCAAGCGCAGGCCCGCCGAGACGGAGCCGGACGACCCCTCCGGGGCGCGGTCATCGGACGTCGACGCGGACGACAGGTCGCGCGGTGATTCCGATGTCGACGACGAACGCGCGCGCGAGGAACGGGCCTATTCGGGCCGTCCCTACGACGAGCCGCTCGAGGCCGAATCGCCGCGCAGGCCCTCACTGGCCGTCGTGCCCGATTCGCGGCAGCGAACGCGCGAGGAACGCAGGCCGCGGATCGCCGAATCCGAGGACGACCGTCGCGGGGAGCAGCGCCGCTCCGAGGAACACGACGCGGACGAGCGTCCGGAGGAGGTACCCGCCGCGCTGTC
The DNA here is from genome assembly GCF_040606855.1 of Nocardia sp. NPDC005366. Classification (NCBI taxonomy): domain Bacteria; kingdom Bacillati; phylum Actinomycetota; class Actinomycetes; order Mycobacteriales; family Nocardiaceae; genus Nocardia; species Nocardia sp. NPDC005366. Next base: position 178,315 of record NZ_JBEXFQ010000015.1, on the reverse strand, counting down.
GCGCGACGAGGCGCCCGAGCCGCCCGGCGGCCCGTTTCACCCTGGATTCCGTCCGTATCAGGGCCCCGTCCCACAATAACCGCAGGTCCGTTGTGATCTGCTCGATTGGATTGCCTCGCCATGACCGATAGTGCCGATTCCGCGCGCCTTCCCGGCGCTACCCGACCCGTCGCCTTGATCACCGGACCCACCTCCGGTATCGGCAACGGATTCGCCCACCGCCTCGCCACGCTCGGCTACGACCTCGTCCTCGTCGCCCGCGACGAGGAACGTCTGACGGCGCTATCGGCGGAGTTGGAGCGGAAATTCGCGACGCGTTCGGAAGTGCTCGTCGCCGATCTGGCCGATGCGCAAGACCGCGCGCGGGTAGCGGCGCGCGCCGCCGACGGCATCGAATTCCTCGTCAACAACGCGGGATTCGCGCATTCCGGAGAATTCTGGACCCTGCCGTACGAGCAGTTGCAGGCCCAGCTCGATGTCAACGTGACCTCGGTGCTGCAACTGACCCACGCGGCGCTGCCCGCCATGATCGCCGCCGCCAAGGGTTCCATCGTCAATGTGGCCAGTGTGGCTGGTCTCGTGCCGGGACGGGGCTCGACGTATTCGGCCTCCAAGTCCTACGTCGTATCCTTCACGGAAGGGTTGGCGGGCGGTCTGGCCGGAACAGGTGTCCGGATCCAGGCGCTGTGCCCCGGTTTCGTTCACACCGAATTTCACGAGCGTGCAGGCATCGAGATGGCTTCGCTGCCGAAAGCGCTGTGGCTGTCCGTCGAGCAGGTTGTCGCCGGTTCGCTGAACGATCTGGAGAAAGACCGGGTGATCAGCGTGCCCGGTGTGCAGTACAAGGCGCTCACCACGGTGGCCGGGCTGATCCCGCGAACCCTGCAGGTCCGGATCAATCGCGGCCTGTTCAACTCACGCGGAAGGACTTAGACATGATCGACGAGGCGACATCGCATGATTCCGCTCTCGGCGCCGAGGTCGGCTCCCCGCCCGGTTCCGACCGTGATCGATTGGCCGCGCTGGTGCGCGAGCTCGCGGTGGTACACGGCAAGGTGACGCTGTCCTCGGGCAACGTGGCGGATTACTACGTCGACCTGCGTCGCGCCACCCTGCATCACCAGGCCGCGCCACTGATCGGCCGGTTGCTACGGGAACTGGTGGCGGACTGGGAATTCGACGCGGTCGGCGGTCTCACCATGGGCGCGGATCCGGTGGCGCTGGCCGTCATGCACGCGCCGGGCAGGCCCATCGACGCGTTCGTCGTCCGCAAGGCCGCCAAAACCCACGGTATGCAGCGTCAGATCGAGGGCCCCGATATCGTCGGCAAGCGCGTCCTCGTCGTCGAGGACACGACCACCACCGGAAATTCGCCGCTCACCGCAGTGCGCGCGCTGCGTGACGCCGGTGCGAAGGTGGTCGGGGTGGCGACGGTGGTCGACCGCGAAACAGGTGCGGACCAGGTGATCGCCGCCGAGGGATTGGAGTATCGCTCCATCCTCGGGCTGAAGGATCTCGCGCTCGATTGAACGGCGGCGTTCGTGTACCCGGCCTGGTGGCGCAGGTTACCTCCTGGGAGCCGGATCCTCACCCCGCTGGGATAGCCTGGGAGTTGGTTTAGTTGTCCGAACGGTAGAGGACGTGTGAGTCGCCAGTGGTGAGCATTGCAGTCAATAAGAGTCGCGAGAATGTTGCGATGCTCGGAATCGGTGCGTACCGGCCCCAGCGCGTGGTCAGCAACGCCGAGGTGTGCGCGACGCTCGATTCGACACCCGAGTGGATTTTCGAGCGCACCGGTATCCACAACCGCCGTTGGATCAGCGGCGACGAGACACTACGCTCGATCTCCGCGGCCGCTGGTGCGCGCGCCCTGGCGAATACCGGCATCGATAAGTCCAAGATCGGCGCGCTGATCCTGTGTACCTCGAGCTGGCTCAAGCTGACCCCGCACGGCGCTCCGACCGTCGCCGCCGACCTCGGCATGAACGGTATCGCCGCGTTCGATCTCACCTCCGGCTGCGGCGGCTTCGGCTACGGACTCGGCGTGGCCGCCGACCTGATCCGCGCGGGTTCGGTCGATTACGTCCTGGTGATCGGCGCCGAGACGATGACCGTCGGCCTCGACCACAACGACCGTGGCACCGCGATGATCTTCGGCGACGGTGCGGGCGCGGTCGTGGTCGGCCCCAGCGAGGAGAACGGCATCTCCCCGACGGTGTGGGGCAGCGACGGCGAGAATGCCGAGGCGATCGCCCAGGATGTCGACTTCCTCGCGTACATGAACAGGGCGCAGGCCTTGCAGAGCACCGACCCGTCCGTCGAGGCCGTCGGCCGGATGTCGCTGCGGATGGAGGGACCGCGCGTATTCCGTTGGGCCGCCGTCACTCTGCCGCGCGCCCTGGCCTCCGCGTTGGAGATTTCCGGTGTGTCCAAGGAGGACATCGAGGTCTTCGTGCCGCATCAGGCCAACGCTCGCATCAACGAGTTGATGAAGAAGAATCTCGGCCTCGCCGACGATATCCCCATGGCCAACGATATCGAGAACACCGGCAACACCTCCGCCGCCTCGATCCCGCTGGCGATCGAGGAGATGTTGGTGACAGGTAAGGCCAAGGGCGGCCAGACCGCGCTGCTCCTCGGCTTCGGCGCGGGCCTGAGTTACGCGGGCCAGGTCGTCTCGCTCCCCCCGGCGCCCAAGGAGCCGAGTTTCGGTGTCTGATTCGCCGCGTCCTTTCCGGATCGCGTTTCTCGCTGCCGCCGCCGTCACCGTCTTCGGCGCTCTCACCGGCCGCGAGAAATTCCAGTTGGCGGCGAAACCGCTGCTGATGCCGCTGCTCGCAGCGGATATCGTCACCTCGGACGCGTCACTGGACGAGGCCGATCGCACGGTACTGCTCGGCTCGCTCGCGGCGGCCACCGTCGGTGACGTCCTGCTCATCGAGCCGGATGACGACCGCCGCCTCGTGGTGGGCGCGTCCTTCTTCGCGGTGATGCAAGCCGGGTATTCGACGCTCTGGCTGCGTCGCGGCGCGCGCCCGACGGCGGCCAATGTGGCGCCGCGTGTGGCCGCCTGGCTCGGCGCGGCGGCATTGTTGCGCGCCGAATCCCCGTCCGTCGCGCTGCCCCTGACCGCCTATGGCGTGACCCTCGGCACCGCCGCCGTCCTGGCGTCCGACCCGGCACTCGCGCCCGGCGCGAAAGAGATCGCCGGACTGAATATCCCGGGCGCGGATCCGCGCAGCCGCCTCGGGCTCGGCGCCCTCCTGTTCACGGTGTCCGACGGGCTGATCGTGCTGCGCAGACTTTTCGCCCGCTCCGAGCGCGCACGCCGAATCGGCGAAGGTGTAATCCTCGGCACCTACGCCGCGGCGCAATATCTCCTCGCCGATCCGCGAGCGCACGCGAAAACACTGCCGTAGTACGTATTTCGGCCGCGGCAGGCTTTTGCCGCTGCCTCGGCCGGTGGGGCGACGGCCGAGGTGTACGCGACAGTCACAGGACCAGGATTATGCGGTCCCGGTTGGCGGGATCTACGCGGATGGAGATCGTCTCACCCACCGCCAGCTTGGGTTTGTCCGCGGGCATGACGTCGAAAACGACGGAGCCGCGATAGCTTTCGGAGCCGGGGACGACGAGTTCGAGATCGAGTTCGGTGAGTTCGCTGTGGTGGTCGGTGGGCTGGAGCGGGTGGACGCGTTCTATCGTCGCCCAGCCCTCCACGCCGTGGCGGAACAGCTTGCGGTCGGCTTTGGAAGGGCGGGCGGCGATCAGCATGCCGAGGCCGACGCAGCTACCGAAGAGGCCGACGAGAGCTACGATCTGGTATGGAATGGTGCCGGGAGGGGTGTGCTGCACCAGCCAGCCCAGCCACAAGCCGAGCAGGATCAGGTACCCGGCCGTGACACCGAGCACCGTGCGGAGAATGCGCGCGTGATCCATATCTGTCTCCACCCCGACAGTCATGCACCTCCAGAATAGGTCCGCGCGACCAGGGCGGACGACCTTTCGCCCGACCGGGTCGCCCCGGTGGCCGATTCTCACCGGTGGAACGCGCTCAACCCCTTCCATCGCGGCACCGCGAGCCCCCGGCGACGATTGGCCGCGCCGGACGCGGGGTGACGGCCCGGCCACTACCATCACCGCATGAGCTATCCGCCGCCGATGGATAAGTACGAGCCGGAGCAACCCTACGGGCAACAACCGTATGGTCAGCAGCCCTACGGACAGCAGCCGTACGGCCAACCGCCTTATGGCCAACCGTTATACGGCCAACCGCCCTACGGCGCCCCGTACGGTTTCGCCCAGCCGCCGGATCATCCTCAGGCGACGACAATTCTGATTCTCGGCATTCTCAGCCTGGTCGTATGCGGTCTGTGCGGTCCGTTCGCGTGGAGCATGGGCGGTAAGGCGCTCAAGGAGATCGACGCCTCCGGCGGAATGATCGGCGGACGCGGCAATGTCAAAGCCGGTTATGTCTGCGGGATCATCGGGTCGGTCATGCTGATCATCAGCCTGGTCATCGTGATCCTCTACTTCGTCGTGTTCGCGATCGTGATCGGCGCTTCCTCCAGCTCCTCCTACTGACTCGTTTCCGGTCATCGCACGGGGGGCCGATACTCGGCGGCATCGGTGCGATGACCGGAATTAGCATCATCGGGGTGAATCACCCAGCGTCGGACCTGCCGGACAACCCAGCGTCGGATAACACGGCGACCCATCCATCGGGGCCCACCGAGTGGGGCGAACATCCGCACGGTGTCGGCCCGTGGGCTCAGGAGTACGGCACGCCGCTGCCGGCGGATCCGCGCTTCGATCCGGAACTGCTCGCCCACGGCGACCGTCGCAATGTGGTCGACGCGTACCGCTACTGGACCCGCGAGGCGATCGTCGCCGATATCGATCGGCGCAGGCACCCGTTCCACGTCGCCATCGAGAACTTCGGCCATGACGCCAATATCGGCACCGTCGTCCGCACCGCGAACGCATTCGCCGCCGCGGCCGTGCATATCGTCGGACGCAGGCGGTGGAATCGTCGCGGCGCCATGGTCACCGACCGCTACCAGCACATCGAACATCACACCGGTATCGCCGAACTGCTGGAGTATGCCGCGCGCAACGATCTCACGGTGGTCGCGGTCGACAATGTGCCCGGCTCGGTGCCCCTGGAAACCGCGGAATTGCCGGTGCGTTGCCTCCTGCTGTTCGGCCAGGAGGGCCCCGGCGTCACCGACGATGCCAGAGATGCGGCAGCCATGACTGTTTCGATCGCCCAGTTCGGTTCTACCCGCAGTATCAACGCCGGGGTGGCTGCAGGTATCGCTATGCATGCATGGGTTCGCCAGCATGCCGATTTGACCACGTCTTGGTAACGGAATGGGGCGCAAAACCCGGCAGAGAACTGGCACCATTGAGGCATGACCTCGCGGAGCCCCCAGACAGGCCAGAATGCCGCATCCTCGCCCGCGCTGTGGTCGGAGCGAGCGGACCGGGCAGAGTCCGCGATCGTCTCCCGCCATCTGCGCGCGCTCTTGGCGCTCCCCGCAACGGAATTGGGTGTGGTCGGCTGGCCCGCGACCAGACGTGAGCGCGCCTTCGCCTCCTGGCACTACTGGTGGCAGGCCCATCTGATCGACTGCGCGGTCGATGCCGCCAATCGGGCGCCGACCCCGCTGCGCCGCAAACGGATCACCGAGATCATGCGTTCACATCGCATCCGCAACGTCACCGGCTGGACCAACAACTACTACGACGATATGGCCTGGCTCGCCATTGCCGTGGAACGCGCCGAGCGAACCCAGGGCGTCACCGTCGCCAGCAGCGGGCTCGCCGCACTGGAGCGCAAGCTGTACGACGGATGGAATCCAGAGGTCGGCGGTGGACTGCCATGGCGGACCGGATCGGACTATTTCAACGCGCCTGCCAACGGTCCGGCCGGTATCGCGATGATGCGGCTCGGCCGTCATGCCCGCGCGCAGGAGATGGCCGACTGGCTCGATGCCACGCTGCGCGACCCGGATTCGGGGCTGATCCTGGACGGCATCCACCTGCCGTCGGGTGTGATCGAACGCCCGACCTTCACCTACTGCCAGGGCGTCGTACTCGGGTTGGAAGCCGAACTGGCGGCGCATACCGGCGAACCGCGCCATCTGGAGCGGGTGCACCGCCTCCTCGACGCGGTGCAGGACCATATGACCACCGGTGGTGTCGTCAACGGCGGCGGCGGCGGTGACGGCGGCCTGTTCAACGGAATCCTCGCGCGCTACCTCGCGGTGGTCGCGGTGATGCTGCCCGGCGACGATCAGCAGCAGGTCGAGGACCGCAGGCTCGCGGCCTCGATCGTGCGGGCCTCGGCGTCGGCGGCGTGGTCGAATCGGCTCGATGTCGAGGGCGAACCGCTGTTCGGGGTGGACTGGAGTAAACGCGCGCAACTGCCGGGCGGCACCGCGGGCGCCGGGTATTTCACGGCTGGCGGCTCGGTGACGGCGTCGAAGATCCCCGAACGCGACCTATCCGTTCAGCTCTCGGGCTGGTTGCTGATGGAGGCCGCCTACCAGGTCAGCGCTGCCGGGCTGTGACCGAGTCGGCTCAGCTCTCGACCGCGGCGGTCGCGTCGACGTCGAAATCCTCGGCGGGCCGGGCCATCTCCTGGCGATAGTGGCGCACCCCGATCACCGTGCCCGCGATCAGGCCGATCACCAGCGCGGCGATCACCGCGGGCATCAACCACGGCACCCGCTCCAGGAAATTGCCGGCGTAATAGCCGATGAGCAGGAGAACCGGGGCCCAGATGACCGCGCCGACGGTGCTGGCGATGGTGTACTTGCGGTGGTCCATACGGGCCGCGCCCGCCACCATCGGGCATAACGTGCGCACCCACGGAATCCAGCGGGCGACCAGGACGGCGAGAAATCCGTGTCGCGCCAGCAGTTCCGACACCCGTTGCAGATTCCTGGTGTTGATATAGCGGCCGTTCTTGCGCGCCACCAGGTGGTGTCCAGTGCGCTGCCCCACGACATAGCCCACCTGGTTACCGCTGATCGCGGCGAGCATGGCGCCGATCGACAGCACCCACACCTGTGTCTCGCCGGTGGCATGCGAGGCCATCACGATGCCGGCGGTGATCAGCATCGAGTCACCCGGCAGGAACAGCCCGACGATCAACGCGCATTCGAGGAAGACGAAGGTGAGCACCACCGCCCAGACGAGCGCGGGGCCCGCTGATATCAGTGGATCGAACTTGCCCACCGCGAGGGGCAATGACGCCGTCGACACCGGTTCAGTGACTCGACTCGCTCGTCGCGGCGCTCAGTTCGGCCTCGGGCCGCTGCTTCGCGCCCGCGTCGCGGCTGAGGATCTTCTTCGCGACAGCGATGATGCCGGGCAGGATCGAGACGAACACGATCGCGAGGAAGATGGCCTCCACGTGATCGCGGATGAAGGTGACGTTGCCGAGGAAGTACCCGAGCACCGTGATGCCGCCCGCCCACAGGATCGCGCCGACGATGTCGAAGGCGACGAATTTGCGGTAATCCATCTTGGAGACGCCCGCGAGGACGGGCATGAAGGTGCGCACGATGGGCACGAACCGCGCCAGGATGATCGTCTTCGGACCGTGTTTCTCGAAGAAGGCATGCGTCTCGGTGACGTAGTGCTTCTTGAAGAAGCGGGTGTCTTCCTTGTGGAAGATCCTCGGGCCGATCCCACGCCCGATCCAATATCCGCTCTGATCACCGGCGAAGGCGACGAGCGTGACGGCGGGAACCAGAACCCAGATATTGACCGGGGCGTTCGCTTGCGCGGCCAGCAGACCGCCGGTGAACAGCAGCGAATCGCCGGGCAGGATGGGGAAGAGCAGACCGGTCTCGATGAAGACGATGATCAGGATCGCAGGAAGTACCGCGTTCTTGAGCCACGATTCGGTGAGCAGATACATCGGATCGAGCAACTGGGTCAGCGCGACGTTGCTCGTCACCGATTCGGTCGCTGCCAGCAGAATCACGCGGCCTCCTGTCCAGGGGTGCGGCTGGCCTATGGGTTGCTTGCCACCGCGTCGGAAGCTGCCAGCGCAATACCTCGACCACAGTACCGGGTGGAACCGGGAAACTTCCGGTCGAGTAGAAAACTACCGGTAGGTCAAGCAGCTAACTCACAGCCCGCTGTCCGGCTTTGTGCGTAAGTGGGGATGACGGGTGCGTTGGGTCACGAAACGGTCCTGCCCTAGGGTATTGCCTGACAGAATTGTCCTTTGCCGCACAACACGGAGGTCTTCACTGTGCCCATCGCGACTCCGGAGGTCTACGCCGAGATGCTCGGTCGGGCCAAAGCGCACTCCTTCGCCTTCCCGGCCATCAACTGCACATCGTCGGAGACGATCAACGCCGCGATCAAGGGCTTCGCCGACGCGGGCAGTGACGGCATCATCCAGTTCTCCACCGGCGGTTCGGAATTCGGTTCCGGCCTCGGCGTGAAGGATATGGTCACCGGCGCCGTCGCGTTGGCCGAGTTCGCGCACGTGGTCGCGGCGAAGTACGACATCACCATCGCGCTGCACACCGACCACTGCCCCAAGGACAAGCTGGACACCTTCGTGCGTCCGCTGATCGCGATCTCGCAGGAACGCGTGAACGCCGGACAGCATCCGCTGTTCCAGTCGCATATGTGGGACGGTTCCGCGGTCCCGATCGACGAGAACCTCGAGATCGCCAAGGAACTGCTGAAGGCCACCGCCGCCGCGAATATCATTCTCGAGGTCGAGATCGGTGTCGTCGGCGGTGAAGAGGACGGCGTCGAGGCCGAGATCAACGACAAGCTCTACACCTCGCCCGAGGATTTCCGTAAGACCATCGACGCGCTCGGCGCGGGTGAGAACGGCAAATACCTGCTCGCGGCGACCTTCGGCAATGTGCACGGCGTGTACAAGCCGGGCAACGTCGTGCTCAAGCCGGAGGTGCTCGCCGAGGGCCAGCGTGTCGCGGCCGAGAAGCTGGGCCTCACCGGCGACGCGCAGCCGTTCGATTTCGTCTTCCACGGCGGTTCGGGCTCGCTGAAGTCGGAGATCGAGGATTCCCTGCGTTACGGCGTGGTGAAGATGAACGTCGACACCGACACCCAGTACGCCTTCACCAGGCCCATCGCCGCGCACATGTTCAGCAACTACGACGGTGTGCTGAAGGTCGACGGCGAGGTCGGCAACAAGAAGGTCTACGACCCGCGGTCCTACCTGAAGAAGGCCGAGGCGGCCATGACGGCGCGTGTTCTCGAGGCGTGCAATGATCTGAAGTCCGCGGGACGGTCGATCAGCGCCTGACCCCTTTTACCTCTCGGGGGCCCGAGCTCATGAGTTTGGATGTGCGCGTGCTCGGGCCCGTCCGGTTGTTCGTCGGCGGTGAGCCGGTGGCGGTCGGCGGGCCCAAGCCACGGGCTTTACTCGCCGCGCTGACCGTCAATCGACGGCGCGCGGTGTCCTCGTCCGCGCTGGCCGATATGGTGTGGAACGAGGATCCGCCCGATTCCTACGCCGCGAGCCTGCAGGTTTTCGTGTCGAATATCCGTAAGGCGCTGCGTAATTCGGGCGTGGATCCGGCGCAGGTGCTGCGCACCGAATCCTCCGGCTACCGGTTGGAGATTCCCGAGACCGCATGCGACATCGGACGTTTCGAGGCCGCGCGCGACGCGGCGGCCAAATGCGCCGAGGTCGGCGACAACGCGGGCGCCTCGCAGCTTTTCGGTACCGCGCTGCGCGAGTGGAGCGGCAGGGCGCTGGCGGATCTGGCGGGTCTGCAATTCGCCGACGGGTTCGCCACCGCGATGGACGAGGAGCGGCTGCTGGCCGCCTCCGCCCGCATCGATGCCGAAATCGCCTGTGGTCGCGCCTCATCGGTGATCGGCGAACTGGTGTCGATCACCGGGGAACACCCGCTGCGCGAGCCGCTGTGGGCGCAGCTGATCACCGCGCTGTACCTGTCGGGCAGGCAGGCCGACGCCCTCGACGCCTGCCGCCGGGTGCGCACCGTGCTCGCCGACGAACTCGGTATCGATCCAAGTCCGCCGCTGGTGGAACTGGAACAGCGGGTCTTGCGCCAGGAACCGCTGAATACCGTGGAGCTCAAGCGATCCGAACGCCTCGCCGCGGCGATGACGGAGACGGTCACCGAAATGCCGCGCTCGGTGCGCGCCGGACAACTGCGCATGGCGGACGGCCGGGCGCTGGTGATCGGTCAGGGCGGGATGCGGATCGGCCGGATGACCGATAACGATCTGGTCCTCGACGATCCGAAGGCCAGCCGGTATCACGCGCACATCATGCCGAGCCGGGCCGGACTACTCATCAAGGATCTGCATTCGGCCAACGGGGTGTTCGTCAACGAGGAAGCCATCGAGAGCGGGGCCCTGCTCGCCGACGGCGACGTCATTCGGATCGGTGCGACCGTGCTCACCTTCCAGGCGCTGACCTGAGTCATCGGCTCAATCGCAGGCGATACCGTCCCCATCCGGATCGAGCAGCCGCGAATATCCCGGCTGGCCCGCGTACAACGGCCACTTGCCGTCGTTGATGACCTGGGTGCAATTGCTGTAATACCGGGTCGGCGTGTCGTCTTCCGATTTCGGCGGTTGCTCGGCGGAACCTTTCGGCCCCGGGCGATAGGTGGGCGGCGGACTGTCACCGTGCGGGCGCGATACCGCGATCGCGGAGTGGGGATCGGCGCCGGCCGCCACCGGCGCCGATCCCATTCCAAGGGCGATGAGCCCTAGTGTCCCGGCGACGACGAGGGTGCGGCGAGAATTTCCTGAAGTAATCACGTCATCCATCGTGCGCCCGGGTCGACTCCGTGGCACGTCTATTACTCGCAGGCGATACCGTCGCCGTCGCGATCCAGATGTGACGCGTAGCCGGGATCGCCCCTGTGCAATGGGGCTTTGCCCGCGGCGCGCACTTCGGCGCAGTTCTTGTAGTACACCGAGGTAGGCGGCGCTGGCTGGGATTGCTGTGGCGCGGGCGATTGCTGCGGCGCGGGCGATTCCTGGGGTGCGGGCGGGGTTTGCTGGGGTGCGGGCTGTGGCGCGGGGCAGAATTGGGATGATCCCGCACCGCAGAGCAATTCGGTGATGGGGTCCGCGGATGCGGAGGCCATTCCTGAGACCATGGCGGTGCCTGCCAGCAGCAGGGTGGCACCCGCTCCGAAGAATACTCGGGCTCGTGTCGCAATGCTCATCGTGACGAATCCTGTGTTTCGGCGAGCGATCGAAAATTACACGCCCGCAACCAATTAGACGAACCTGATCGGTATTCTTCCGATTCGGCCGACGGCAACTCCCCCCGACAGGAGTGGTCGCGGAAAGGAGGTTAGCAGGGGTCTCCGCATCCGATCAGCACAATGCGGCAATCAATTCCGATCAATGTTTGCCGAGCGTTCTTGGGGGGTAGGAAATGTCGCCCCGGACGCAACGCCGGGGCGATTGCCGGACGCGTGCCGGTGCTGCGGGTAGGGTTCGGGCGCGGATACGAATAGTGCGGATGGTGCGAGAGGATGGCTATGGCCGGGCGTCTTGTGACAGCTATCGGAGCCGTGGTGTTCGGGGCGGTGACGATGACCTGCGCCGATCGGTCGGTAGCTGTGGCCCTACCGGGTATCGCGGAGGGAGTGCCCGGCGCCGGGCCGTGCGCGAGCGCCCCCGCGCCGACGCACGAGGGACTCGTCCCCGAAACGTTGGAGGTGACGGTCCCGATTCCGGTGGTCACGGTGCTCCCCGCGCGGGGCCCCGAAACCGCCCCGACCCGCGTCGACATGCCACTGCCCGCCGATCCGTGCGTCGATCCGTGCCCGGATCTCACCAACGGGCCGACATCGCCGCCCAGCCTGGCCCGGCAGCTCGGAATTCCGGAGATCCTGCTGCGTCCCCGGCCCTTCTACTTCGCGATTCCCGGTCCCGGCCCCGATCCGGGGCCGGTGCCGCCGCCCCCGGCGCGCGTCGATCCGCCGACCGAATCCGCGCCGCGATCGCCGGTACCTCCCGCGCCGCGTTTCGGGGCGGTACGCGAGGTGGCGAAACAGACCGGCGCCGACTCGGTGAACCGGACCGATAAGCGCTGGCAGGTCGACGGCACCGATCTCGGGATTATGTGGGAGAGCGCGCCGGGGCAGATCGCGTCCGTCTTCGGCGACACCGTCGGGCGCGGATTCCAACCGCCCGGCGGAATGGGCGGCGACTGGCGCAGCAACGTACTGGCCTTCAGCACCGATCGTGACCTCTCGGACGGAATGACCTACGACAGCATGGTGACCGATGGCCGCTGCCACGCCGCCGAAATCCTCTCCAGCCGCAAACTCGACAATGTCGAGATCACCACCATCCCGACCTCGGGATTCGCCCTCGGCGACCGGCAGTATCTGAGCTATATGTCGATGCGCACCTGGCACAGCATGCCGGGCACCTTCTACACCAACTACGGCGGCATCGCCTACTCCGACGATCACGGCCAGACGTGGACCAAAGATCCGCATGCCCGATGGGACAACATCTTCGGGCTGGCGAATTTCCAAGTGAGCGCGATGGTTCCGCATGGCGACCACGTCTACATGTTCGGCACACCCAATACCCGGCTCGGCTCGGTCGGGCTGGCCAGGGTCGCGAAGGATCAGATTCTCAACACCACCGCCTACCAGTACTGGGTCGACGGAAAGTGGACTCCGGTCGGCGGATTCGCTGCCGCCACCCCGATCGTCGACGCGCCCGCGGGCGAACTGTCGGTGCGCTACGACGCGGACCGAGACCTCTGGCAGATGAGTTATCTCGACACCGCGAAGACCGCCATCGTTGTGCGCGAGTCGAATTCACCCCAGGGCGGATGGTCGGAGAGCACGCCGACGGTGACGGTGGCCGACTATCCCGAGCTGTACGGTGGTTTCATCCACCCGTGGTCGACCGGATCGGATCTCTACTTCACCATATCGACGTGGAGCGACTACAACGTCTACCTGATGCACGCGACTCGCGCCGAATGAGCGTGCGCCGCAGGGATATCCGCGACTAGGCGAATCTGACCTCGGCGACCGCGCGGCCGAAGAGTTTGCGTCCCTCCGCGGTACCGCTCAGCGAGATGACCCCGGTCCGCGTCACCGGATCGAGCGACTTGAGTTTGCCCTGGAATTCGACGGTCGTCGCCGCCTCCGCGCTGACCGGAACGAATCCGGCGAAGCGCACACTGAATTTCGCGATCGCGGTCGGATCGCCGAGCCAGGTCGACAGGTAGTCGGCGGCCAGACCCATGGTGAGCAGTCCGTGCGCGACCACCGTCGGCAGACCGACCAGCCGCGCGGCGCGATCGCTGAAATGGATCGGGTTCGGATCACCGGCGACGCCCGCGTAATTGGCCAGATCACCTCGGGTCAGCCGGGCCGATCCGGCGGGCAGCGACTGGCCGGGGGCGAGGCTGTCGAAATCGGGCAGGGTGTGCACGAGTACGGGCTCGTGAGCGGTGACCGCCGCCCGCGGCGCCCCGGCAGGCAGTTCGACCAGCGGGTCGTTCGCCGCGAGTTCCGAAGGACGGTCGTGCATGAAGATGCTGTCCACGGCGTCGATCAGATTCGGGTCGACCTCCGCGCCGCGGCGGGCCACGATCGTGGTCGACCCCACCTGTGCCACTTCACCGCGCTGATTGGTCATCACGAATTGCACATGGATGAAGTCGTTGTCGCCGAATTGGCGGATCGACTCGATCCGGATCTCAGTGCTGAGTCGATCGCCCGCCAGGATCGGCCGGTGCAGTTCGAAAACCTGATCGGTCTGCAACACCTGCGAGAGGTCGTAGTCGGTCAGCACCGTGTCGAGCAGGGCGCGGGTGCAGGCCGTCCCGATCACCGAGACGAAGGTCGGCGGCGCGATGACGCCGTCGTAGCCGAGTTCGCGCGCGTGGGACTCGTTCTGGTGCGCGCCGTGCAGGTTCTGTACGGCGCGCGCGAACTCGCGCACCTTCTCGCGGCCGACCACATAGTGATCGCGTACTCGAAAACGTCGTCCCGCCGGCGCCGCCGACTGCCCCTCGGTGGCGGCTTCCGGCTGCGCGATTGTCTGTTCCGTGCCCATGATCCGGGTGATGTTACTGGGAGTAACATGCGGTTGACCAGGCAACTGTGACGATCACAACCCTGGCGAAACAGCGCCGTGCCGCATCACTGCGCGACACGGCGCCGATCGCGTGCCATCGATGGCACGGAGATCACGCGCTCGTCATTCGCTCCCGCCGCCAGGAAAGCGCGTGTTCACGGCGTGCCGGTGGTCGGATCGCAGACCTTCCAGCCCGCGTCGGTGCGCTCCAGATCGAAGGTTCGGGCCGATCGGTTCGTCGGATCGGCCTCGGTGTAGATCGTGGCCTGCGCGATCGCGGTATCGCCGGTGATCGCGATCTTGTCCACACTGTCGACCACCGGAATGTTCTTGCGCTCCACCGACAGTCGGTGCACGCCCGCGAACTGCTCGGCGGGAATCTTGGCGTAGAAATCGTGCAGGGGACCGCAGGTGCTCGACCGCAGCGTCGCCAGATCACCCTCGCGCAGGGCGCCGGTGTAGTCGGCGATGACGGCGCGCACCTCGGATTCCGGGGACGTGTCGGAGTTGCCGACCAGCGCGAAAGCGATCGCGGCGAGTACCGCGATCAGCACCGCCGCCGCGGCCCCGACCGCGAGCAGCCAGCGCGTGGACTTGCCGCCCTCGGCCGCGTCGGCCGGTGGCTGACCGGCGGGCGCTTGCGCGGGCGGCGAGATCCGTTGTGGCGATGCCATCGGCCGCGACTGCGGCGGGTAGGTCGTTGCCCGCGGATTGTTCGTCGACTGGACCGGCACCGTCATCTGCACGTCGGCGGGCGACGGAGCCTTGGGCACCGAGGGCCGTGGGATGGGGGCCGGGCGTGGCGGCGTCGGCCGGGTCTGCTCGACCTCGTCGTGCCCACCCGGTCCCTGCGGACCCGAAGGGCCGTACTGACCGGGCTTCTTCGGCCCAGGGGCCGACCGCGGCGTGCTGGGCGGCTTGGACAGCGGACCGGGACGGGACGGAACCACACGATCGGTGCCAGGTCGCTGTATCCGCTGCGTCGCCTGCTGATCCGGCGGTACCTGAATCGGCATCGCCATGGTCGGCGCGTCGGCGGGGTCGGGTGTGATCGGCATCGCGACGGTTTTGTCGTCGGCGCCGGAAGGGGCCGATCCCGCGGGTTCGGCCCTCGGCACGACCCGCATCACCACGGTCTTGTCGTCGGCTCCGGCGTCGGTGGTCGAATCCGCCTGAGTCTGCGCGGCGTCCGATTGCGATCCGGCCCCCGCGTCTACGGCGTGTTCCCGGCCGCCGCTCGGCCCGGCCGGTCGTTTATCGCCCGCGGCGGAGGGAACGCCGATCTCACTACGCCGGATAACGGTGGTTTTCGCGTCTGCCGCGGTATCGGTCGACGCTGCGGCGTCGATTCTCTCGGACGCGACGGTGTCTGCCTCGGCGGCGCCCGGCCCGTCCGCGGCCGTCGGGCCGGTTCTGGCGCCTGCCGTCCCGGTTCCAGCGGTTCCTGCCGCGAGTCCCTCGTGTCGGATCACCGTGGTTTCGGCGTCGGACGCCGCTGTCGCGGCTACCGCCTCGGCCCCTTGCGAGTCGTCCGCGGCGGCCTCGACTGCCGAGCCGCCCGCGCCGGGACCGGTCGGGATCGATGCCGTGGTGTCGTCTTCGCCTGTCGTCGTCTCTGCCGGTGTGGGTTCGCTCTTGCCCGTCGCTGTCGCGACCGATGGTGCCGGGTCGCTCTCGTCGGCGGCCACTGCCGCATCGGCTCGCGACGCCGCACCGGTACCGGAATCCGCCGCACCGGTTTCGGTTTCGGCGGATGCCTCGTCGGAAGGGCGCTCGATAGTCGATTCGCCGGTCGCCGCGTCGGCCGCGGGTTCCCGCCCTTTCGCGTCGGTATCAGCCGGTGGCTTTCCTGGCGTGGGATCACCCGCAGTGCCTGCCGCATCCGAGGTGCCCGCGGTACCGGGGGAATCCGCCGCGCCCGACTTACCCGCCGCGCCCGGCGAACCGGCACTCGCACGATTGCCGATGCCAGGACGGGCGGTGATACCCGCCGCGCCACCGATACTGGCCGCGGCACTGATGTCCGAAGCCGCACCGCCACCGGACGCGTTCGCGCTATCGGTGGGTTTCGCCGTCGCGTCGGTATCCGTCGCGGGCGTCTTCGCGCCGTCGGCGGCGGACGCCTTCGCGCCGTCGGCGGGAGGCGCCTTCGCGCCGTCGGCGGGGTCGGCCGCATCGCTGCGCGCCGGAGCAGCGGATTTCCGCGCACCGTCGGCGGGGTCGGCAGAGGTGCCCGTTCCGGTCGAAGACGCCGATGTCTTCGCGCCGTCCGAGGCTTTTGCCGTATCACTCGCTGCGGTCGAGGGGGTGCGCTCTACCGCTTTGTCCGCCACCGCTCTGTCCGCCACAGCTTTGTCCGGTACCGCTTTGTCCGGCACCGTTTCAGCCGATGCGGCCGCGTCCGACTCGGCAGTCGCGCCATCGCTGACATCCGCCCCCGCGGAAGCGGGTTCCGTGGGCGCGGCGGGGGTGTCCGCGCCCGGGGCGGATGACGGCTCCACCGAGGTGTCCTGTCGTGCCTTTTCGGCTCCGGCGCTACCGCGCGCCGGATTCTTCTCGTCGTTCGGGTCGGACACCTACTACCCCTCGGCTCGGGCGAATCAGTTGAACTCGACGGCCAGCCTAATCGCCTCGGCCGACCGAAGTCCCCAGTAGATCGCGAGACCGCGTGCGGGTCGTTAGCGGTCGACCGGAATCGCGCTTGCCGGTCGGGAAAATCGAGCGCGCACCACCGGGGTGCAAGAATAAGGCGCATGACCTCGTTCGGTGATCTGCTCGGACCTCAACCGGTGCTCCTGCCCGAAAACTCCGACGCGGAGGAGGCGCTGCTCGACAAGGTCGACCCGGTGCGGGTGGCGGCCGACCATCCGGCCGCGTCGATCGCGTGGGCGTATCTCGCGGAGGCCGCGTTGACCCGTGGCGGCGCCGAAGGCGTTGACCCGGTCGTCAACCACGACGTCGTCGCCGCCTACGCGTTCGCGCGCACCGGCTACCACCGCGGCCTCGACCTGCTGCGCCGTAATGGCTGGAAGGGTTTCGGCCCGGTGCCGTGGAGTCACGAACCCAATCGCGGTTTCCTGCGCAGTGTCGGCGCGCTGGCCAGGGCGGCCCGTGCGATCGGTGAGACCGAGGAGTACGCCCGCTGCCTGGATCTGCTGGAGGATTGCGATCCGCGCGCCGCGGCGGAGCTCGGTCTCAACTGACCACAGCGGCGCGCGGTGACGCGACGACGACGAACGGACGGACGCGGCGAGTGCTCGATCCCGATTCGCGCGTCGGCGTCGCACGCGACAGCGGTGTGAACCGAGTGCGCCGCTCGTGGGCGCGGCTGCGACTGTCCGCGCTGCCGATCGTTCAGTGCGCGCTCGGCGCCGCGCTCGCGTGGTTCGTCGCGCACACGGTCATCGGCCATGTCCAGCCGTTCTTCGCCCCGACCGCGGCCGTGGTGTCGATCGGCATCTCCTTCGGCGCGCGGATCAAGCGTTCGGTGGAACTGGTCGTCGGCGTCGCCGTCGGTATCGGTATCGGCGATCTGTTCATCAGCAACGCGGGAACCGGGGTGTGGCAGATCGCGCTGGTGGTCGCGGTGGCGATGGCGCTCGCGGTCTTCCTCGACGGCGGATCGGTCATCACCATGCAGGCCGCCGGTTCGGCGGTCCTCGTCGCGACATTGCTGCCGCCCTCGGCGGGCGCCGGATTCTCGCGCATGATCGACGCGTTGGTCGGCGGACTCGTCGGTGTGGTGATGGTCGCGGCCATTCCGCTGCATCCGGTGCGCCGGGCCCGCGAGCAGGCCGCGGAAATCCTTGCGGTGATGGGCAAATCGCTGTCCGAAGGCGCGGACGGACTGCTGGAACAGGATCGGGACAAGGTCAGGAAGGCCCTGGACGCGGTGCGCGCGACACAATCGCAGATCGATTCGCTGCGCTCCTCGTTGGAGGGTGGCCGCGAGGTCATCAGGATCTCCCCGCTGTACTGGAACTGGCGCGACCGCCTGGAACGTGTCCGCGCGACAGCGGACCCGTTGGACAACGCCATGCGCAATACCCGCGTGCTGCTGCGTCGTTCGCTGACGCTGGTGAACAACGACGAAATCCTCGATCCCCGATTGATCGACGAGGTGGAGCGCTTGGCCGACGCCGTCGAGGTCGTGCGCAAGATGATGCTGGCCGATCCCGGTGAGCAGCCGGATCAGGCGGAGGCGGCGCGGGTGCTGCGTTCCGTCGGGAGGGCGGCGCGGCCCGAACTCGTGGCGGGCGCCGGACTTTCGGCGCACGTGATCTTCGCGCAGACGCGTTCGATCGTGGTCGATCTGATGCAGGTCTGCGGCGTGAAACGCATTTCGGCGATCGCGTTGCTGCCGTCGACGGTCGCGAATCCGCCTGTGCGACCGGTGTTATGACCTGCGGCTCCCGGTTGCGTAGCGGGTTACCGGCCTGGTGCGGGATGGTCGCCCGGTCCTGTGCCGGACCGGGCGACCGGGGTCAGAGCCAGAATCGGGTCAGGTAATTGCCGTAGCCCGACCATTCGCGTGGGACGCCGGACAATTCGAACAGCGCGTACACCGCGTCGAAGAACACGTGGTTGATGGACGGGGTCCACAGCAGCGCGAACAGGATGAGCATGCCGAAGGGTTTGAACTGGTCGAGCGAGCGCCGGGTCTCGTAGCTCAGCGAGGGTTCCAGAATTCCATACCCGTCCAGCCCCGGAATCGGCAAACTGTTCAACAGCGCCGCGGTGACCTGGAGGAATGCGAGAAAGCTCAGCCCGAACCAGAACGCGGGATGCGACGAGGAACTGCCGAATACCCGCACGATCACCAGCAGGATGATCGCGCACGCCGCGTTCACGGCGGGTCCGGCTCCGCTGACGATGCGCTGGATTCGCGCGCTGAAATTGTGGGTGTGCACGTATACCGCGCCGCCGGGTAAGCCGATTCCGCCGAGGGCGATGAAGACGATCGGCAGCACGACCGACAGCAGTGGATGCGAATACTTGAGCGGATTCAGCGTGAGATATCCGCGCAATTCCACTTCGTGATCGCCTGCGCGCCAGGCGATATAGGCGTGCGCGAATTCGTGCAGGCACAGCGAGACGATCCAGCCCGCCACCACGAGAATGAAAACGCCCAGCTTGGCGCGGGTCGAGTCGAGGTCGGCATCCCACGCCAGCGCTGCGCCCATGACGGTGATCGCGACGACCAGCAGAAAGATGGGGCTCGGACGCACAGCACCGCGACCGATGCGCTGCCGCGCAAAGGGGTTGTTCATCGCACCAGATACCAGGATTCGTGATGTCGGTAGAAACTCGAGCGGGGTACCGGCCGCTCGCTCCGGATGCCGTCCCTGGTCACCACCGCGCCGGGACTGCCGAGTTGCGCGGCCCTGCCCTCGATCCAGTTCCGCTTGCCGAACCTCCCCTTGCGGACGGCCGCCCGCACACCCGGCAGATACAGGGTGGGGGAGATATACATGGTCCTGACCTTGCCGGTGAACAGTTGAGTGTCGTCCACGTAGGCCTCGCCCTCGAGTTTCTCGTCGTCCACACCGGTGATGGTGGCGCGTCCGACGAGGACGGTGCCCGTGTCGTCACGGATCAGCGGAGTCTCGGTGGCGCGGCCCGCGATGGCTCGTTTCGCGGCGGCGTTACCGGAGCCGGTCTGGTAGGCGCGGGAACCGTAGGTCTTGTCGATGGGCACGTAGCCGATCTCGACGTGCAGACGTTCCGTCTTCATCAGATGGGTCAGCACCGCGGCGAGCGCCGCGTCCTCGCCGAGCACGATGAGCCGGGGCAGACTGTCCGCGGCGAGCACGGGAAGGAGTTCGTCGACGACGGAAGTCGCTGGGATGGCCGCTGTTTGGGTTGTCGGCAGTGCGGCGAGGGCAATGGGAACAGGGACGCCGTCGCAGCGGAGAACGTGAGTACTCAAACCGCCGTGCACCCTCCTCGGTCCCGCCGACACACCCGTCGGCCTACTCGCCACTTCCGGGCGAACCCGGCGTTGTGGCCCGCTCCGTGCCCAACCATAGCCCTGTTGATGCGGTCGTGTCGGTGGCGCGGCACCCGATACGGTTCCGAGCCGGTCATAGGGCATCGGCTAAAATGAGCTACCGGCCACCTCCTCCAGACGGGTAGGTAGCTGCAACACGCCTGTGTTGCGCCCCCAAACGTAGGAGACAAACCATGCCGGCAATCGTCCTGATCGGCGCCCAGTGGGGCGACGAGGGTAAGGGCAAAGCGACCGATCTGCTCGGTGGCCGCCTGCAATGGGTTGTCCGCTACCAGGGCGGTAACAATGCCGGTCACACCGTCGTTCTGCCCAACGGGGACAAATTCGCGCTGCACCTGATTCCCTCGGGAATCCTGACCCCCGGCGTCACCAATGTCATCGGCAACGGCGTAGTCGTCGACCCCGGCGTGCTGCTGGCCGAACTGGCGGGTCTGGAAGAGCGCGACGTCGACACCTCGGGCCTGCTGCTCTCCGCCGACGCGCACCTGATCATGCCGTACCACGTCGCGATCGATAAGGTCACCGAACGCTTCCTCGGCAACAAGAAGATCGGTACCACCGGTCGCGGCATCGGCCCGTGCTACCAGGACAAGGTCGCCAGGGTCGGCGTCCGGGTCGCCGACGTGCTCGACGAGAAGATCCTCACCCAGAAGGTGGAGGCCGCACTCGAGTTCAAGAACCAGGTGCTGGTCAAGATCTACAACCGGCGCGCCCTCGATCCGCAGCACGTGGTCGACGAGGTGCTCGAGCAGGCCGAAGGGTTCAAACATCGCATCGCCGATACCAGGCTGAAGCTCAACGAGGCACTCGAACGCGGTGACACGGTGCTGCTCGAGGGTTCGCAGGGCACGCTGCTCGACGTCGACCACGGCACCTACCCGTATGTGACCTCGTCGAACCCGACCTCCGGCGGCGCCGCTGTCGGCTCCGGCATCGGACCCAACAAGATCAATACGGTGCTCGGCATCCTCAAGTGCTACACCACCCGCGTCGGCTCCGGACCGTTCCCGACCGAACTGTTCGACCAGTTCGGTGAATTCCTCGCCAAGAACGGCGGCGAGGTCGGCGTCACGACCGGTCGCGCCCGGCGCTGCGGCTGGTTCGACGCGGTGATCGCCCGCTACGCGACCAGGGTCAACGGCATCACCGATTACTTCCTCACCAAACTGGATGTGCTGTCCGGCCTGGACACCGTGCCGATCTGCGTCGCCTACGACGTCGACGGCGAGCGCGTCGAGCAGATGCCGACCACGCAGACCGGCTTCCATCACGCCAAGCCGATCTTCGAGGAGATGCCGGGCTGGTGGGAGGACATCTCCGCGGCGCGTACCTTCGAGGAATTGCCCGCCAACGCCCGGGCGTACGTCGAACGGCTGGAAGAGTTGTCGGGGGCGCGGATCTCGTGCATCGGCGTCGGCCCCGGCCGGGATCAGACCATCGTCCGCCACGACGTATTGGGCTGACCGAGGAACCCGATTTCCCGGCGTGAACGCGGAGTGGTCCGGATGGGTCGCCGGGGAGATCCGCTCACAATAACAGTGTCTATGGTGCGGGATCGTAGACGGCGGGGATCCACTTGCGCGCGTTCGCAGTTCGCCGATGTCACCGATCCTGAACTGCGAAGACCTACGATTGAAGGATGGCTCGGAACTGGCCGATGATCGAGCGCGAGATCGAGTTCGACGCCATTCGGTCCGCGCTAGGTGGCAACGACTATGTCGGTGCGGTGCTGACCGGCGATGCGGGGGTGGGGAAGACGACGCTGGCCAGACAGGCCACCGCCGCGGTGGGCGGCAATATCCGGTGGGTGGCCGGCACCGAATCGGCCCGCAGCATCCCGCTCGGCGTTTTCGCCCATATGGTCGGCGTCTACACGGCACATGATCCGGTGACGTTCATGTCCGCCGCGCGTGAGGCGCTGCTGGCGGACGGGCACACCATCATCGGTGTCGACGACGCGCATCTGCTCGACCAACTCTCGGCGACGCTGCTGCTGCAACTGGCCATCGATAAAGCCGCGCATATCGTGGCGACCGTGCGCAGCGGGGTGCAGGTTCCCGACGCGGTCACCTCGCTGTGGAAGGACGGCCACCTGCTGCGGATCGACTTGCGGCCGTTCACCCAGCGCCAGAGCGTCGAACTGGTGGAATCGATGCTCGGCGGACAGCTGGAGGGTTTCACCGCCAATCTCATGTGGGAGTCCTCGGGCGGAAACGCGCTGTTCCTGCGGCATTTGGTGGAGGGCGCGCTGGAAGCGGGCACGCTGCGCCAGGTGAACGGCGTCTGGCAATTGCGCGGGCGGGCCGCGGTCACCTCCGAACTCGCCGCGCTGCTGGAGGATCGGGTCGAGCAACTTCCCGATCCGGTGCTCAAGGTGCTGGAACTGCTCACCTTCTGCGAACCGATCGATCTCGACGTCCTCGCCGAACTCGCGGGCGAGGAGGCGGTGGAATCCGCCGAAACCCGAGGTCTCATCAGGGTTGTGGAGAACTCCCGCCAACTGATCGTGCGCTACAACCATCCGCTGTTCGGCGAGGTGATCCGGCGCAGACTCGGCGTCGCCTCGGCCCGGCGATTACGGGGCCGGTTGTATTCCTCGCTCAAGGAGCGCCCGATCAAATCCGCCGCCGATCGGATACGGCTGGCCGAATTGGCCTTGGACAGTGATAAATCCGCCGATCTCGAACTTTTCGAAGCCGCCGCCGCCGACGCCATTCATCTGGCCAATCTGCCGCTGGGTGAGCGCTTCGCCCGCGCCGCGGTGGAACGGCGCGGCGGAGTCGAAGCCGCGGATCTGCTCGCCCGCGCGCTGCTGTGGCAGGGGCATCGGATCGAGGCCGAACGCACCCTGGCCAGTTTCGACCCGGACCGCCTCGACGAATTGCAGCTGGTCCGCTGGGGCAGCACCCGCGTGTCGAATCTGTTCTGGGCGGTGGGCGACGCCGATCGCGCCGACGAGGTGCTCGCCCAGGTGCGGGCGAAGGTGCAACATCCCAAGAGCGTGCTCGCGTTGACCGCCGTCGCCTCCGCGTGCGCGGTCAACGAGAACCGGCTCGAGGACGCCTTCGCCGATGCCGAAACGGTGATGAGGTCCCCCGCCGCGCCGAAATGGGCGGTCTGGTGGGCCTCTTTCGGCGGCGGTCTGGCCCTGGCGCTGATGGGGAAGGCCGAGGCGGCCAGAAAGTACGCGGCGCGCGGGCGCGACGTGGAAGGCGAGATCGACGGGCTCAACCGGTTCATCTCCACCCACGCCGAGGTGCTCGCGTTGACGCTGTCCGGTGAGTTGGAGGCCGCCAGACGTTGCGCCGCAGGCTATTTCGACTACTCCGCACCCGGCCTGTACTTGGCGTGGGGATTGTCGAAGATCTTGCAGGGTACCGCCGACGTCGCCAGTGGACGGTTCCCGGACGGTATCGAACATCTCGAACAGGCACTGGCCGCACTCGCCACCGAAGGGGCGGTGGCCTGGATGATTCCGGCGCGAATCCGACTGGCCGAAGCGTATTCCTCACTCGGCAGGGCCGAGGACGCCGCCGAATCCATCCGTGAAGCGGTCGCCCGCTCCGGCAGGCATACCGCCGTCTACGAACCGCAGATCGCCATCGCCCGCGCCTTCCACGCGGGCGCCGAGGGCACCGTCACCCTGGCCGTCCGGTTGGCGATGGACGCCGCCGACGCCGCCGCTCGATCCCGCCAACACGCCATCGAAGCCATGGCCCTGCATACCGCGGCCCGCTTCGGCGACAGTTCCGTCGCGGGCCGACTCGCCGACCTCGCCGCCCGGGTGGACGGACGACTCGTGCAGGCCCAAGCCGCACACGCGGTGGCGCTCGCCGCCCACGACGGCTCCGGATTGGACGCGGCCGCAGCCGAATTCGAGAAAATGGGCGCACTCCTCTCGGCCGCCGACGCCGCGGCGCAGGCCGCGACCGCACATGAACGCGCCGATGATCGCCGTCGCCTGCTCGAATCCGCCGCCGCGGCCAACCGCCTGGCCGCGGCCTGCGGTGGCGCCAGTACGCCCGCGCTGCGCCAAGCGGCCCAACCCCTGCCCCTGACCGCGCGGGAACGGGAGATCGCGAATCTGGTCGCGGCGGGATTGTCCAACCGGCAGATCGCCGACCGCCTCACCGTCTCGGTTCGCACCGTGGAGGGTCACCTCTACCGCGCCTGCATGAAAATGGACGTCACCGATCGCGAATCGCTCGGCGCGTTCATGCGCGGGGAATCGGCGAGCTGATCGCGGCGTCGCGTATACCAGCGGTTTGCTGAGCGTCGTCACGCGTTCGGAGTTACCGTCGGCAGTAACCGGCTGTGGAAGGTTGTGGACGCCTGTGCGTATATCGGTTGTGATCGGTGTGGCGATGCTCGCGCTCGGGTTGTCGGCCGGGTGCTCGGCCGAGCCGGGGACGCCGCGGCCGGTGGCGACCACCGTGACGCCGCCCGTGACGCCGCCTACGTCCTCCGTCGATCAGAACCCGGTGCAGCGCAATCAGCGAATCCGTCAGCGGCTACTGGAACTCGGATGCACGACCAACAGCTGCATCCAGACCTATTTCGCCTGTATGGACGGCTACCTGACCGGCGACCCCTGCGAGTTCTATCGTCAGCATCCGCCCGGTTGACCGCCGGTGACGACCGTCAGAAGAGGGTCGGTTCACCGAAGCCAGGGGTGCGCTCGATCTCGAGGAGACGCTGTTTGGTGGTGATCCCGCCGGGTGCGGAGAAGCCGTGCAACGCGTTGTCGGCGGCGAGTACGCGATGGCAGGGAATGATCAGGGGGATCGGATTGCGGCCGAGAGCCCGACCGACGGCTTGGGCAGCGCCCGGCGCGCCGACACGATCGGCCACTTGGCCGTAGCTGAGGGTGTGACCGGGGTCGATGGCGCGGGTGACGTCGTATACGCGGCGGTGGAAATCCGGAATAGCGCTGGTGTCCAACGGTATCCAGCGCAGATCGTCGAGTTCGCCCGCGAGGTGGGCTCGGATGCCGCCGACGGCTTCGGCGATCGCGCCGACCGGTTCGGCTTCGCGGACCGTGCCGTCCCCACCGGTTCCGGTGAGCGCGCGGGTGATGTGCGCCCGCAGCGCCGCCGGATCGGTGTCGGGAAGTGCGAACCGGAAGACGGTATCGCCGCTCCAGGCGATGGCACAGGGGCCGATCACGGTATCGAAGAGTGCCGCCCGCGCGGGCAGCCGAGTGGAGACACCCATGGGCTCAGTCTGCACTGCGGGTCTGACAACTTCGACCGCGCCAGTCCAGTTAGGAAAAACTGGCCTTGAAAGTGCCGCAGCTCGGATTCGGGATCGGTCGCCCCGCCGCGCGTCCGGGCTCGACGATCGGCCCAGCGACGAGTTCAGGCCGATCGAATCGGCTGTGAATCGCGGCAAGGTCGCAGTATCGCCGCTGTTCTTCGTAGTGGGAAGCGGAATTGTCGAGTAGTGGCCCCGGTGTGCGGAAGTGGTCGAGCGGGAAGGACTCCGCGCCGGACTTCGGGGCGAACCGATGGATCGCGTAGCCGAAGGCGGCGAGAATGGCGAGGGTGAGCAGCGCGGTCATGTACTCAGAATGAGTCCACTGGCCTTGCCTGGAAATATCCAATTGGTCAATACTGGCCTGTATGGCGACAAGAGTTATCGGCGCGGCCAGTCTGGCGAGGGATCTGGGCCGCTGGCGGAGTGCGGACGAGGACGGCACGGAAGGCTCCCGGCGTGCCGCGCGCCCGGCCTATCTCGCGCTCGCCGAGGGTATCCGGCTGCTCATTCACGACGGGCGGGCCCCGCTCGGGGTCGCCCTGCCCAGCGAACGCGATCTGGCCGCCACGCTCGGTGTCAGCCGCACCACCATCACCTCCACCTATACGCTGCTGCGCGAACACGGCTACCTGATCAGCCGTCAGGGCTCCCGCAGTACCGTGGCGCTGCCACCCGCGGTGCCGCACGACGGCGCCAAACCGGCCAGGAGCATTCTGGCGATGATGTCGCAGCCGGAACTGACGACCATCGACCTGACCTACGCCGCGATGGCCGCGCCGCCCGAAATGCAGGAGGCGTATTCCGTCGCGCTGGAAGGTCTTCCGGCCTACCTCGGCACCCACGGTATGGATCCGGTCGGTGTTCTCGCGCTGCGCGAGGCGCTGGCCCGCCGCTACACCGAACGCGGCCTGCCCACCGAACCGGACCAGATCCTGGTCACCCTCGGCGCGCAGCACGGCCTTCGACTGCTGCTCAATGTGCTGACCGCCCCGGCCGCCCGGGTGCTGATCGAACACCCGACCTATCCCAATGCCATCGAGGCCATTCGTGACGTCGGTGCGCGCCCGGTTCCGGTGCCGCTGCTGCTGGAGAATCACGAGCGCGGCTGGGATCTCGACGGAATCCGCAGCGCCGCAAGGCAAACCGCCGCCACACTGGCCTACCTCGTCCCGGATTTCAACAATCCGACCGGACTGCTCCTCGATGCCGACGGTCGCGCCGAACTGGCCGCCATCGCCAGGGAGACCAGGATGACGATCGTGGTTGACGAGTCGATGGTCGATCTCAGGCTGGATTCCGCCGTCGCGCCCCCACCGGTCGCCGCCTTCGCCAAGGGCGCCGAAATCGTCACCATCGGTTCGGCTTCCAAATCCTTCTGGGGCGGCCTGCGGGTCGGCTGGATTCGCACCAACCAGACGTTGATCACCAAACTGCTCGGCATCCGATCCACGGTCGACCTCGGAACGCCGGTCATGGACCAGCTCGCCACGGTACATCTGCTGGACAACGCGGACGGCATTCTGGACCGCCGTCGCGGCCAGTTGCGTTCCCAGCGCGCCGCGATGCTGGAAGCTCTCGCCGAGGAACTGCCGGACTGGCGGGTCAGCGAGGGCGCGGGCGGTATGTCCGCGGGCGGTATGTCACTGTGGGCGCAGCTTCCCGCCCCGGTCTCGACGGCCCTTGCCGCCACCGCCCCCAATTACGGTGTCCTACTCGCGGCCGGTCCACGTTTCGGCGTGCAGGGCGCCTTCGAACGTTTCCTGCGCCTGCCCTATACGCATCAGGAGCCCGAACTCCGGCTGGCCGTCAAAGCGATTGCGGCAGCGTACGAAGCGCTCACGCCCCGCGCCGTCGATCCGCTTCAGCCGCTCACCTGCTACTGAGTGGGCGAGCGAATTCGATCTCGGGCAGTATCGAGGTCATGGGCCCAACGACGGGACCGAGTGTCCCCGCAAGTGTCGAAGAATTCCGCGCGTTGGCGAGTAGCCGACTGCGACGATTCCCGCATCTCGAAGTCCCCGACGCACCGGATGTCCGCCGAGCCGCCGTGCTGCTCTGCGTGATCGCCCCGCCCGATCGAGCACCCGCGGTACTGGTCATCCGCCGTGCCTATCGCGGGCGCAACGCGGGGCAGTGGGGGCTGCCCGGCGGACGCCTCGACCAGGGGGAAACCGCTGAACAGGCGGCGATACGAGAACTGCGCGAAGAACTCGGGCTCACCGCTGCCCCCGCCGACCTGCTCGGTCGCCTCGATGACTTCCCCGCCACGTCCGGATTCGTCATCACGCCGTTCGTCGCCGCGCTCACCGGCGCGACCGCGCTGCGCCCGAGCCCGGACGAGGTGCATTCGGTCCACCTGGTCGATCTGAGCAGGCTGGCCGCCGACGACGTGCCGCATTGGGTGAGTCCTGGGCAGGCCGTGCGTCAGCACGAACTACCCGGCGACGGGTCCACGGTCGCTCCGGACGGGCCGGGGCTACTACAGATGCGTCTCGCGGATGATATGACCATCCACGCGCCGACCGGGGCGATGCTCTGGCAGTTCCGTGAGGTCATCCTGCTCGGTCGAGAGCCGGCCGAGGCGAGGATCGCCGATTTCGCCCAGCCCGACTGGACCCGTCACTGACGCGGCGTACGGCACGACCGGCGACTACGAGACCGTGCCGTACGCCGAGAAATCAGTCCGCCCAGACGGATTCGATCGGAGTGCCCTCCGTCGGCGGCGGGGTCGGGATGGCGGTGGGGGTGCGGGAGAAGCGCGGGGCGGGGGCATGCTGCACGATGCCGCCGATGTCCACCAGGCCGGTGCGCGCGACGATATGCGGGTTCTGCTCGGCTTCGGTGAAGGTGAGTACCGGGGTGGTGCAGGCGTCGGTACCCTCGAAGACCGCGGCCCATTCGTCGCGTGTCTTGGTCTTGAACTTCTCGGTGAACAGCTTCTTCAGCTGATCTTGTCCGTTCGGGTCGAGTTGCAGCGGCAGCCCCTCCGGATCGATCTCCAACCCCTTCAGCAGTTCCGCGTAGAACTGCGGCTCGATCGCGCCGACGGCCATGTATTTGCCGTCGGAGGTCTCGTAGGTGTCGTAGAAGGCCTGGCCGGTGTCGAGCAGGTTGGTGCCGCGTTCGTCGGACCAGAGGCCGACGCCGCGCATACCCCAGATCATGTGCGAAAGGGCGAGTGCGCCGTCGACCATCGCCGCGTCGATCACCTGGCCCTTACCGGAATTCTGCCGCTCGATGAGCGCGGCGAGGACGCCGAACACCAGGAACATGGAGCCGCCGCCGAAGTCGCCGACCATATTGAGCGGCGGCACCGGACGCTCGCCCTTGCGGCCGATGGCATGCAGCACGCCGGTCAGCGAGATGTAGTTGATGTCGTGGCCCGCGCGCTCGGCCAGCGGACCTTCCTGCCCCCACCCGGTCATGCGGCCGTAGACCAGCCGGGGATTGCGGGCCAGCGCCGCGTCCGGGCCCAGACCCATCCGTTCGGTGACACCGGGGCGGAAACCTTCGATCAGGACATCGGCCTTCTCGATCAGGCCGAGCACCTTCTCGATATCGGCCGGATCCTTCAGATTGGCCTCGACGATGGTGCGCCCGCGCCACTGCGCCCGCTCCATGTAGCCGGGGAAGAGTCCGGGGCGCTGCACTCGCACCACATCGGCGCCCAGGTCGGCCAGCAGCAACGCCGCGTGCGGACCAGGACCGATTCCGGCCAGCTCGACTACTTTGATGCCCGCGAGCGGGCCCTGCTTGGTGGCGGTGGTTGGTGTGCTCACGCCCTACCTCGGTTCGTCGTTGATCCAGCGCACCGGCGGTCCGGTGCCTCCCGGGAAAGCCGGCCCCGGGATGTATTGACAGTATGACAATAACGTCGGCTCTCACCCACCGGCCTGCTGCGCGGTGGACGTCACCCTTGACGGGTGACGTCCACGCGATCGGATCGCCCGTACTTTCGGGGTATCGAGACCGCGGCGTCGAACGCGGCTGACGCAGACGTTTTCTCCCGAATCCACAGTGCCGACCGTGCGCTGCCGCCGGTCAGCGGAACGGAGGACCGAGCACATGTCACCGAAGGAATACCGGCCGGGAACCGCTTTCCCCGGAGTCATCGGGCGGACCACCGACGAGTCGAGTCCGGCGTGGCCGCAGCCGGTGCGAGCCGTGCCGGGGGCTCCGAACGTTCTGTTCATCGTGTTCGACGACACCGGCTTCGGGCAATTCGGTTGTTACGGCAGTCCGATCGAGACGCCGAATCTGGACGCGCTCGCCGACAAGGGCTTGCTCTACAACAACATGCACACGACGGCGCTGTGCTCACCGTCGCGCTCGTGCATGATGACGGGCCGCAACCACCATGCCAACGCGATGGCGGGTATCACCGAGATCGCCACGGGATATCCGGGCTACAACGGAAATATCCCTTTCGAGAACGGTTTCCTCTCCGAGATGCTGTTGCGGCACGGATACAACACCTACCAGATCGGCAAATGGCATCTGGTGCCCTCGGAGCAGGAATCGGCCGCGGGCCCGTACGAGCGATGGCCGCTCGGTCGCGGCTTCGAACGGTTCTACGGCTTCCTCGGCGGCGACACCAGTCAGTGGTATCCGGACCTGGTCCACGACAATCACCAGGTCGAACCGCCCGCGACCCCCGAAGAGGGGTACCACCTGACCTCGGACCTGGTCGACAAGGCGATCTCCTTCATCGCCAGCGCGAAACAGGTCGCTCCGGACAAGCCGTTCTTCCTGAATTTCTGTACCGGCGCGACACATGCCCCCCATCACGTGCCCAAGGAATGGGCGGACCGCTATAGCGGCCGGTTCGACGAGGGCTGGGACGCCTACCGCGAATTCACGTTCGCCCGCCAGAAGCAACGCGGCGTCGTGCCATCGGACGCACAACTGTCCCGGCACGATCCGGATGTGCCGGAATGGAATTCGTTGCCCGCCGACCAACGCCGCCTGGCCGCGCGAATGATGGAGGTCTACGCCGGATTCCTGTCCCACACCGACCACCACATCGGGCGGTTGCTGGATTTCTTGAAGGAAACCGGCGAATTCGACAACACGCTGATCATGGTGGTGTCCGATAACGGGGCCAGCGCCGAGGGCGGTGTCACCGGAACCACGAACGAACTGCAATTCTTCAACAACGCCTCCGAACCCATCGAGGAAAGTCTGCGGGCGATCGATGAACTCGGCAGCCCGAGCACCTTCAATCATTACCCGTGGGGCTGGACCTGGGCGGGCAACACCCCGTTCCGCCGCTGGAAGCGTGAAACCTATCGCGGTGGCGCGAGCGATCCGTTCCTTGTCCACTGGCCGCGGGGGATCACCGCGAGCGGTGAGATCCGAACCCAGTACGCGCATCTGGTGGATATGGTTCCCACCGTCCTCGACGTGCTCGGAATCGAGCCGCCGATCACCATCAAGGGCGTACCCCAGTCGCCCCTGCACGGTGTCAGCTTCGCTCATACCTTCGACAACCCGGACGCGATCACCCGCCATCACACGCAGTACTTCGAGATGCTCGGCCACCGCGCCATCGACCATGACGGCTGGCGGGCCGTATGCCCCTGGCCCGGCCCCTCTTTCGCCGAAGCGGACAAAGCCTTCGGCACCCCCATCACCGCCGATGATCTGGGCGAACTGGACGCTCATCACTGGGAGCTGTTCTACATCGACGAGGATTTCGCCGAAACCCGGGATCTCGCGGCCCAGCATCCGGACAAACTCATCGAGATGATCTCGCTGTGGTACGTGGAGGCGGGCAAATACAACGTGCTGCCCATCGACAGCAGCACGCTGCAACGTCTTATCCAGGAACGCCCCCAGATCACCGCGGCGCAGACCAGTTACACGCTGCGCGCGGGCACCGACACCCTGCCCGCGGCCGTCGCACCCCGCGTGCTCAACCGCCCGCACAGCGTCACCGTCGACGTGGAGATCCCACCCGGCGGCGCCGAGGGCGTCCTGCTCTGCCAGGGCACCAACGTCGGGGGCTGGACCTTCTTCGTCAAGGACGGCCGATTGCACTACGCGCACAACTACGTTCGGCGCGCCCTATACCGCGTCGCCTCCACGGAGACCGTCCCCGAAGGCCGTCACGAACTGCGCTTCGAATTCGAACCCACCGGTGTCCCCGACATCACCAAGGGCAAAGGCGCACCGGGTAACGCCAAGCTCTATATCGACCGTCGCCTGGTCGGCCAGGAGGAATTCCCGGTCACCACACCGGTCGCCTTCAACCCCGGCGGCATGACCTGCGGGGCCAATCCAGGCTCCGCGATCACGCCCGATTATCGCCCGCCGTTCCGGTTCAGCGGCATGTTGCACAACGCCGTCGTCGACCTCTCCGGGGATCTGATCACCGATATCCCCAGCGAGATGCGCATGCATATGGCCCGGCAGTAGGCGACGACCCCTCAGCAGTCCGGCTGGAAGGGATAGCAGCCCCGAGGTGTACGGGGCGCGGATCGCTCGGTGGGTGGCGGAGGTGGGGGTGGTGGCACGGTGGTCGGTTGCGGCGGGGGTGCGGGCGGTTCGACCGTTGTCGTCGGGGTGAGCTGGTCGCCGGTCTGCCGCGGTTCGGTGGAATCGGAGCCGCCCTGCGTCACCGCCCATATTCCGCCGCCGATCAACGCGATCGCGGCGGCTGCGCCGAGCAGTACGACGCCGCCGCGGCGTCGTCGCGGCCGTGTGGCGGTATCGCGTTGCGGAACAGTGGATTCGCGTGGTCGGTCGGTGGGGAGTACGGTCGGCCGGCTGACATCGAAGGGCCGGTCCGGCGAGATCAGCGGGCGCGATTTCAGCGGTGCGCGCGGCGGGCTCGTGGGTGGTGGTGCGGTCGCGGGAGTACGCGCCGCTGGTGGTGCGGGCGGAGGCTGCGCGTGGATCGGCGCGGCGGGCGGGCTCGCGGGAATCGGTGGACCGAAATCGCGTGGCGAGACCGGTGCGGTGGGTGGGTGCGCGGGCGGCGAGGCCGCAGCCGGTGATGGCGCACTCGACGACTGCCGCGGTTCCGTCGGAAATCCTTCGGCGACGAGTTGTTCCGGAGTCACCCGGTCCGCGTACCCGAGCGCGGCGAGCAACGCATGCACTCGTTCGGCGCTCCAGCACGCCTCATGACGGGCAGCGCGTCGACGAAAGTACTGCCGTAACTGGGACAGCCCGGCAAGTTCGACGTCGCACCCTTTCGGTTGGGGCCCGCTCCACCGGAGGGTGACCGGGTATCGCGCGTGCGGCACCACGAGCACCAGTCCCGCGACGAACGCCTCGATCCCGGCTTTCTCGGCGCACGCCTTCAGGTTGAAGAAGGCGTCGCTGACCTGGTTGATCGGATTCGTGTCGCCCTTGCGCACATGCACCGGATCCTGCGGGACCCCGGACAAACTCCAACGACCGTTGGCCGAGCACGACAGCTCACCGCCTGCTCGGGGAATGATGCCTTTGACCTCTACGGCGACGCAGGTGTGCGGGGTGATCACCACGAGGTCGGTTTCCTGGGCCGTGCGCGGGTTGTTCCTCTCGGGGACATAGCAACCGGAGATCGCGATACCGGCGACCTTGTATTCGTCGGTCCACGTGCGCAGCCACCCGATGATCCGCTGCTCGGTGGGCGGGATGCCGGTTCGTTCGGCGTTGATGACGAGCATCTCCTACACCCCTCCTCGCGCGGGAGCGCCGAAAACGACGCCCCCTCAACGTTATCCCCGGGCAACAACACCCGCATCAGTGCTGGTGATTCCCGGTCCGAACGTCGATCGCCGGGCGTTTCGTACGGCGCCGGGGAGCGCTCACGAGCTCCGTCGCCACTGGTGGACAGATCATCGGGCCCCGTACAGAATCACCTGATGTGGAAACGATGTTTCAATATCCGAAACATGCTCGCTGGTGACCCGGGGTATCGGCCGCAGCGCGCCGGTCCGACATGCGGGCATGCGACCCCGTTCCGCCACGAACTGTCCGGCGCGTGAGCGCACCCATGGACTATCCCCTTTCGCTGGCCATCGAGGATTTCGCGCCGGTGCTCCTCACCACGTGCGGAGTTCTGCTGCTGCGCCGCCTCACCGGCGGCGGATGGGTGGTCGTTGCGGCCGGGCTGATCGGCACGGGCGGATTCGCCAAGGCCGCCGCGAAACTCGTCGTCGCGGCAGACGGACCCGATCTACCGTGGCTGCGCGGCATGCTCTTTCCACTGCTCACCCTCGGATTCGCCCTGCTGTATGTGGAATTGACGCGCACCGCGACCGGACGGATACCGCGCTGGCTGGTCATCCTGGCCCCCGGCCTGACCGCCGCGTGCGCCGTGGGCGCGGTACTCGCCGCCGAAACGCTGCCGATGCTGGTGAGTACCACCGTTTTCGCCACCCTCACCGGTATTCACCTCATCGGATTGGCCCGGCAGCGCGGCGATACGGTGGCCGCCGCGCTGATCGGCGTTCAACTACTGGCGTTCTTCGCGCTCGGCCCGCTGGCCTCGCGCTCGGACCAGTCTGTGGCGCTGCAGTGGGCGGAACAGGTATGCAATACCGCTGCCCAGGCGGCCTTCCTGATCGCGGCCTGGCGTCTGTCGGCCTCGCTCGGCGCCCCACCGTCGCGTCTGAGTCGAAAACTCTGCCGGAATCATCACCCGTGGGCTTCATTCGGGATCGACCAGGGTTCTACAGTCCGACCGGGGGCTGGAACTCGAGCTAGCGGTGAGCGCCGGGATCGGCGACCTCGTCCGGGATCGCCGGGTTCGGGGTGACCTCACGGCTGTCCGAGCCGAGGGTGTAGGTGATGACCACCGGACCGCCCGAGGGGCAGCAGTTGGCGTCGTTGCCGGTCAGCCAGCGATAGCGCACCTGGACAGTGAGGTCGGAGGAGCCGACCACGCTCGCCGCGCCTCGACCCCGATATCGCGGCGACAGGACACGCCGTCGGACTACCTGCCGCAACCTGCGCCGTGCACGCGACATGCGCATAGGCGAGAATCCTGGCAGCGCGACTGGGCGCTGGATTCGGAGGGATCAGCGGTGAGCGTGTGGGGAGAGGTCGTCGTCGGCCTCGTTATTCTGGTCGGACTGGTGGGGATCATCGTTCCGATCCTGCCGGGAGCGATTCTGATCTTCGGCGCGATCGGGGTGTGGGCATTCCTGACCGGCGGTGCGACCGCGTGGACGATCTTCGCCGTCAGTGCGGTATTCCTCGTGGTGTCGGCGATCGTGAAATACACGTGGCCCGGTCGCAAGATGAAGGACGCGGGTGTTTCCAATCGTGCCCTGTTCCTGGGGGCCGTCCTCGGCGTCGTCGGATTCTTCGTCATCCCGTTCGTCGGCCTGTTCGTTGGATTCGTTCTCGGTGTCTATCTTTCGGAATTGCAGCGGCTCGGGGAGAACCAACAGGCTTGGCAGGCAACCAAACACGCGCTCGAGGGCGTCGGGCTGTCCATGCTGGTCGAACTTCTCGGCGGCTTGCTGGCCTCCGGCGCGTGGGTGATCGGGCTGATCATCACGTAACCCCTATATGGGACGACCGGGGCTGAACAACTTTCGCCGAGGGCGGACGCGGCTCACCTCTCGATGGCGGGAAAGGGAATGGTGTCGTCGGAGGGCTTCGGAAGATCGTCGCGGCGCAGGGGCAGCGTGGGCTGTTCGGATTTGTGCAGTGGGATCGTCGGGTTCGGGTCGACGTCGTCGCGCCGATGCACAGGCAGTCGGTAGAACAGCCGGGCGTTGTCCTCGAGGACGGCGAACATATCGGTCCCGACGACATCGCAGATGAGGTCGACATCGGAATCGCGGAAGGGGCGGCCCGCGCGGGTGCCGGGCAGGTCGGTGCCGAACATCAGGGCCTCGGGGTTGACCGCGTGGATGCGGCGCAGGGTGTCGGCGACGTTCATCGAGACGCGGCCGAAACCCGTTGCCTTCACGCGCGCGCCGCGGTCGACGAGGTCGAGCAGATAGGGCAGGCCCTCGTCCGACATGCCGAGGTGATCGATGGAGAAGGCGGGGAGTTTGGAGATGACCGGTTGCAGTGAGGTGAGCATCTTGCCGTCGATGTAGACCTCCACGTGCCAGCCGACCAGGTCGTGGGCGCGCAGCGCCTGCAGGGTCATGGCGGTGATGTCGGCGGCGACGCGTTTGACGTTGAAGCGCAGCGCCCGCACTCCGGCGCGGTCCAATTCGATGATCTCGTCGTCGGTCGCTTCCAGGTCGAGCGCGGTCACACCGACCCAGCCCTCGCCCAGCTCCGATAGCGCCGCCTTCAGGTAGCTCTGATCGGTGCCTTGGAACGAACCGGTGACTACTGCGCCCCCGCGGACATCGAAGCGCGACATACGCTTTCGATAGTCGGCGATGGTGAAGACGTCGGGCAGGTAGCCGTCGTTCTCGGCCAGCGGGAACCGCGGGTCGAAGATGTGGACATGGGCATCGAACACCTGTACAGAATGCCTCAGTGACGGAGTTCGCGCTGTGGCGGCGGTCGCGCGCATGT
The DNA here is from genome assembly GCF_040606855.1 of Nocardia sp. NPDC005366. Taxonomy (NCBI): domain Bacteria; kingdom Bacillati; phylum Actinomycetota; class Actinomycetes; order Mycobacteriales; family Nocardiaceae; genus Nocardia; species Nocardia sp. NPDC005366. The sequence goes on along the minus strand of NZ_JBEXFQ010000015.1, from coordinate 142,461 downwards.
GCGACCGCCGCGACGGCGACGGATCTAGACCTTGTGCGGTTCGCTCGCGCGCAGCATGTCTTCGCGCTCGACGACCTTGACGCGTTCGCGGCCTTCCGGCTCACCGAGTGCGCGCTCGTGGGCGTCGAGCCGGTACCAACCCTGCCACGTGGTGAACGGGACGCCCTTGGACTCCAGGAAATCGGTGACCGCGTCCAGTTCGGGCTGTGCGGCGGGGATGAAGCCCTCGGCGTCGTCGAGCAGGCAGGCCACGGTTTCGTTGGCGTCGCCCTTGGTGTGACCGATCAGGCCGACCGGGCCGCGCTTGATCCAGCCGGTGACGTAGGTCGCGGGCATGAAACGGGCCGCGCCGTCGGCGGCCTCGTCCTGGAGCACGCGTCCGGCCTCGTTCGGCACGGTGCCCGCCTGGTCGTCGAAGGGCAGGTTGGTGATGTTCTGCGACAGGTAGCCGACCGCGCGGTATACGGCCTGGATATCCCAGTCCTTGATGACGCCGGTGCCCTTGACGTTGCCGGTGCCGTCGAGCTGGGTGCGTTCGGTGCGCAGACCGACCACCTTGCCGTTCTCGTCGCCGACGATTTCCGCGGGCGATTCGAAGAAGTGCAGGAAGAGTTTGTGGGGGCGGGTGCCCTGGTCGCGGATGGCCCACTGTTCGAGGGTGTTGGCAACCATGTCGACCTGCTTGGAATGCCTGCGGGCGGCTTCGGAGCCTTCGTCGTAGTCGATGTCCTCGGGGTCGACGATGACCTCGATGGTCGGGGAGTGGTCGAGTTCGCGCAGTTCCAGCGGGGTGAACTTGGCCTGGGCCGGGCCGCGACGCCCGAAGACGTGGACCTCGATCGCCTTGTTGGCCTTCAGGCCCTCGTAGACGTTCGGCGGGATCTCGGTCGGAAGCAGTTCGTCACCGGTTTTGGCCAGCACGCGCGCCACGTCGAGCGCGACGTTGCCGACGCCGAGCACGGCGACCTTCTCCGCGTCGAGCGGCCAGGTGCGCGGCACGTCGGGGTGTCCGTCGTACCAGGAGACGAAATCGGCCGCGCCGTAGGAACCGTCCAGGCCGATCCCCGGGATGTCCAGCGCGCGGTCGGCGTTGGCGCCGGTGGAGAAGATGACAGCGTCGTAGAAGCGACGCAGGTCGTCGAGGGTGATATCGGTGCCGTAGTCGATATTGCCGAGCAGTCGGACCTGCTCCTTGTCGAGCACCTTGTGCAGGGCGGTGATGATGCCTTTGATCCGCGGGTGGTCGGGTGCGACGCCGTAGCGGATCAGCCCGAACGGCGCGGGCATGCGCTCGTAGAGGTCGATGCTCACATCGGCCTCGGACTTCATCAACGCGTCGGCGGCGTAGATGCCGGCCGGTCCCGCGCCGACGATCGCGATGCGGAGCGGGCGGGCCGCCTGAGCTGCACCGCTCGTTGCTGCTGCACTCTGTTCGGTCATCTCTTCCGCGCACCCTTATGGTCGAAATTAATGGCGTTTGACTTAGCTTAGGCTAAGTTCACGCGTCGTTCCGGCGCACCTCGCGGTGCGTGACGCTGGTGCTGCTGGCTCGTGACTGCACGGCCCCCAGGTCGCTACGACGGTGAGCTCTCATATGGCTATGACAGCAGGCCGCAGTCCCGCGATTCTATCGGTGGCATGTCATGGGCCCTCTCAGGGTGTCGTGAACTGAACGGATGCCACGCCTCCCGGCGATCACCGACGACCCGTGACACCAGCCTACCGAGGTCCCTTCCGTCCGTGCCTGACGCGCGCTCGCGCCGGTGCGGCCGGGTGCGGCGGGGTCGGGTGTCGGATAGCGGCGCCGACCAGGGATGATCGAGGCATGACCGAGCAGCGCCCCGACCCCGAGGACGACGAAGCGATCGTGCTCGACCAGACCGATCAGCGCACCATGGCGCCGTTCATCGCGGCCGCGGTCTTCGCGGCGGTCGTGCTCGTCGCCATCGTGGCGGGCGGGCTGCTCTCACCCGCTGAGAAAAATGTCACAGAAGCCGACCGGATAGCGGGGGCCGCGCAGAACTACGTGAGCGCGCGTAACGCCAGTGATCAGTCGCCGCCGCCCGGAGTCGCGTGCGAGGGCTTCGAGGAGGGCAAGTCGCCGCTGGCGGGTCAGTTCGCCGGTGGAAGCTCAATAGAGATACCGAAAGTCGCGGATCAGTCCGTCAACGGAGATCGGGCGAAGGCGGCCGTCACCGTGCGGGTCGACGGCCGCGAGACCACCGAGACCTGGAACTTCACCCGATCCGGCGACAAGTGGATCGTCTGCGGATGACCTGCCCGCGTGTCGCGAATCGGTGTTTGACATGTCGCCCGCTCGACGGGCAATCTCAGTTCAGGTCATGAGAACCAGCGTCAAGCCCCGGCTCGCTGGTCGGCAACCCTCCTCCGCGGTGGGGTGCTCCGGGTGACGACCTGGCCGCGCGCCGAAAACGGGTGTGGCAAGTGCGGATTCACAGGAGGTTCGACATGAGTTATGCCGGTGACATCACCCCCCAGCAGGCGTGGGAAATACTGCGGGAACATCCCGAAGCCGTTCTGGTCGACGTGCGCACCGAAGCGGAATGGCGCTTCGTCGGCGTGCCGGATACCAGTTCGATCGAGCGGCCGACCGTGCTGATCGAATGGGTCGACAGCAACGGCGCGCGGAATACCGAATTCGCCGACCAGCTGGGTAAGGCCCTGCAAGCGCGCGATCAGGAAGCGCCCGTGGTCTTCCTGTGTCGTTCCGGTCAGCGTTCGGCGCATGCGGCGAATCTCGCGACCGAACTCGGCATCGGCCCGTCCTACAACGTGCTCGACGGTTTCGAGGGCGGTCTCGACAGCACGGGCCACCGCGGCGGCGAAGGCTGGCGGGCCACCGGCCTGCCCTGGCGGCAGTCGTGATCACCGGCGGCGCCTTCGACAAGCCGCTACCCGATGATGTCGGCCCGGCCACCCTCGGGGTGCGGGGCGGCCTGCGCCGCTCCGGTTTCGAGGAGACCTCCGAGGCGCTGTACCTGACCTCCGGCTTCGTCTACGAGAGCGCGGAGGCGGCCGAGGCCGCGTTCACCGGCGACGTCGAACATTTCGTCTACTCCCGCTACGGCAATCCGACGGTCGCCATGTTCGAGGAGCGGATGCGCCTGCTCGACGGCGCGGAGGCGTGCTTCGCCACCGCGAGCGGTATGTCGGCCGTATTCACCTCGCTCGGAGCGCTGTTGAGCGCGGGCGATCGACTGGTGGCCGCGCGCAGTCTCTTCGGATCCTGTTTCGTGGTGTGCAACGAGATCCTGCCGCGCTGGGGCGTGGAAACCGTCTTCGTCGACGGTGAGGATCTGGACCAGTGGGAACAGGCGCTGTCGGTGCCGACGCAGGCGGTGTTCTTCGAGACCCCGGCCAACCCGATGCAGACCCTGGTCGATGTGCGCAAGGTCAGCGAACTCGCCCACGCGGCGGGCGCGAAGGTGGTGCTGGACAACGTTTTCGCCACCCCGCTGCTGCAGCGCGGTTTCGATCTCGGCGCCGACGTTCTCGTGTACTCCGGCACCAAACATATCGACGGCCAGGGCCGCGTGCTCGGCGGCGCCATCCTCGGCGAGCGGGACTATATCGACGGTCCGGTGAAGAACCTGATGCGCCATACCGGTCCGGCGCTGAGCCCCTTCAACGCGTGGACGCTACTGAAGGGTTTGGAGACGATGCCGCTGCGGGTGCGCCATTCCACCGAATCGGCACTGAAGCTCGCGCGCTTCCTCGAGGGCAATGATTCGGTGAGCTGGGTGCGCTACCCGTATCTGGAATCGCATCCCCAGCACGCCTTGGCGACCAGCCAGATGAGCGGCGGCGGCACGGTGGTCACGTTCGAACTCGACGCGCCGGCGGACGAGGCGAAGAAACGCGCCTTCGAAGTGCTCAACCGGTTGCGGATCGTCGATATCTCCAACAATCTCGGCGATTCCAAAACTCTGATCACCCATCCGGCCACCACGACCCACCGTGCGATGGGCCCGGAAGGCCGCGCCACCATCGGTCTGTCCGACGGTGTTGTCCGCATTTCGGTTGGCCTGGAGGATGTCGACGACCTCCTCGGGGATCTGGAGCGCGCGCTGCGCTGAAATCGCCCGGCGCAGACGAGAAGAACCCCATCCCGGCCGGGATGGGGTTCTTCGTCTATCAGCTCAGCCGAGCGCCCGCAGCCGGGGGCCGAGGTCACGTTCGAACAGTTCCAGGAACCGGCGCTGATCGTGGCCGGGGGCGTGGAAGACCAGGTGGTTCAGCCCGGCGTCCAGGTACGGCTTGATCTGGGCGACGGCCTCGTCGGGATCGCTCGCCACGATCCAGCGCTTGGCGATCTGCTCTATCGGCAGCGCGTCGGCGGCGGTTTCCATCTCGATCGGGTCGGTGATGCTGTGCTTCTGTTCGGCGGTCAGCGACAGCGGCGCCCAGAAGCGGGTGTTCTCCAGTGCCAGTTCGGGATCGGTGTCGTAGGAGATCTTGATCTCGATCATCCGGTCGATATCGTCGACGGTGCGTCCGGCCTTGCCCGCGCCCTCGGCGACGGCGGGCAGCAGTTTCTCGGTGTAGAGATCCATCCCCTTGCCCGAGGTGCAGATGAAGCCGTCGCCCGCGCGACCGGCGTAGCGGGCCACCAGGGGGCCACCCGCCGCGATGTAGACGGGAATACCGCCCTTGGGCACGTCGTAGATGGAGGCGCCGACCGTCTTGTAGTACTGGCCGTCGAAATCGGTGCGGTCGCCGGTCCACAGCGCCCGCATCAGGTCGACGGATTCGCGCAGCCGGGCGAAACGCTCCTTGAATTCCGGCCATTCGCCGGTGTAGCCGGTCGCGATCTCGTTGAGCGCCTCACCGGTGCCGACACCGAGCATGACGCGATCCGGGTACAGACAGCCCATGGTGGCGAAGGCCTGGGCGATCACCGCGGGGTTGTAGCGGAAGGTCGGGGTCAGCACCGAGGTGCCGAGTTGAATGCGCTGGGTGCGCTCACCCACCGCCGCCATCCAGGCCAGCGAGAACGGGGCATGCCCGCCTTTGTGCCGCCACGGCTGGAAATGATCGCTCACCGTCGCGCTGTCGAGTCCGTGTTGCTCGGCCAGCACCGCGATCTCCACCAGTTCACGCGGTCCGAATTGTTCCGCCGACGCCTTGTATCCGAGTTTGAGACCACTCATATGTGCGCCACTCCTTCGCTTCGCTGCCACGCATCCGGTGCGGGTATTTCCGACACCGGTTCCGGCCGCGCGCGGGTGTCCCACACAGACGCCGCGTGCGGCGGTACGGCCGTACTCGACCATAGCCAGCCCGCTCGGCGACTGTGTGCAGGGGCGCGCTCGGCGGCCCGCGCGGCGTCGCCCGGCGTCGGCCGAATCGGGTAGCCGATAATTGACCGGTGACCGCAGACGACGAGCCGATCCTGTCCTACCTCACCGATATGGACGGGGTGCTGGTCCACGAGGATCATCTCGTTCCCGGAGCCGACGATTTCCTCGCCGAATTGCGGGCAAAGGAGATCCCGTTCCTGGTGCTGACCAACAACTCGATACGCACCCCGCGTGATCTGCAGGCCCGGCTGCGCCACAGCGGCCTGGACATCCCGGAGGAGGCGATCTGGACCTCGGCGCTCGCCACCGCGACCTTCCTCGACGATCAGCGCCCCAACGGCACCGCGTACGTGGTCGGTGAGTCCGGCCTCACCACCGCACTGCACGAAATCGGTTATGTGCTGACCGATAGCGATCCCGATTACGTGGTGCTCGGCGAAACCCGCACCTATTCCTTCGAGGCCATCACCACCGCCATCCGGCTCGTGGAACGCGGTGCGCGCTTCATCGCGACCAATCCCGACGCGACCGGACCCTCGCGCGACGGGCTGCTGCCCGCGACCGGTTCGGTCGCCGCGCTCATCACCCGCGCGACCGGCAAGGAGCCGTACTACGTCGGCAAACCGAATCCGCTGATGATGCGGTCGGCGCTACGGCGCATCGGCGCGCATTCGCAATCCGCCGTGATGATCGGGGACAGGATGGATACCGATATCGTCTCCGGCCTGGAAGCGGGGATGCGCACGATCCTGGTGACCACCGGTATCTCGACGCGGATATCGGTCGAGCAGTATCCCTACCGGCCGACGGCGGTGATCGATTCCGTCGCCGATCTCGTCGGGCGGACGTCGCGGCCGTTCGGCGACTGAGCGACGCGGAAAGGAACGGGACGCGGCGTTCAAGGGCGGCGTTCAAGAGCGGCGCTGAAAGGGCGGCGCTGAAAGGGCGGCGCTGAAAGGGGCGGCGCTGAAAGGGGCGGCGTCGAAAAGGGGCGGCGTTGAAAGTTCAGTGGCCGCCCTCGATCTCTGTCAGATACGCGATATTCGCCCGGTCGTCCGATTCCGTACTCGGCCGACCGGCGAACCACGCGTCCAGGATCTCGGTGAGTTCGGCGACCGATGTGCTCCGCAGGCTCAGCGCGAGCACATTCGCGTCGTTCCAGGTGCGGGCACCGGCCGCCGTCGTGGCATCCGCGCACAGCGCCGCCCGGATTCCCGGCACCTTGTTGGCGGCGATCGACGCACCGGTTCCGGTCCAGCAGCACACGATGCCCTGATCGGCTCGCCCCTCCGCTACGTCACGCGCGACGGCCTCGCTCGCCCACGCCCAGTCATCACGTTCGCTCTCCGACAGCGCGCCGTGCACCACGGTGTCGAACCCCCTGCGCGCGAGTTCGCCGACCACCTCCTCGGCGATCCCGGTTCGCTCGTCGGCAGCAACAGATATCCGCATGCGCCAAGGGTAATGAGCGGCAGGGGATTCGACGGTGCGTACGCGCATGTGGATGCGGTCGGTGCCACGCGCTCGCGCGGATGATGTCACCCGCTGGGCGGGGCAGTGCTGCGGTCATGGACGGTCTGTGATCGCGTCGAGGGCGGCCGACAACCGGGTCAGTACCGCGACGGTTTCGGCGAACTGTCGCTGGCCGAGTTCGGCGGCGAGCCGGTCGGCCATCACCGCGTGCCCCGGATCGATGCGTCCGATCGCGGCGCGTCCGCGCTCGGTCACCGCGACCAATTTTGCCCGTCGGTGCGCGGGGTTGGGCCGGTATTCGGCCAGGCCCTTGTCCACAAGGAGGTCCGCGATGCGTTGCACGCTCTGGCGGGTGATGCCCATGGCGCGGGCGATGCCCGCGACCGGCAGTGGTTCGCGCAGGATAGCGCCGAGTACCTGCCACCATGCCGCCGTCAGCCCGGCGGGGGCGGCCAATTCCTCGGCGATGGCGAGGAATTGGCCGTTCAGCCGGAACGAGGTGATCGCGGCGGTGCTGAAGAGTTGTTGATCGCCGGACTCAGGCATGTCGGCATTCGACGGGGGAGTGCGTCTCACTCACTTCTGCTCTGCCGATCTCGCGCGTTCGTACTCGTCCAGCACCACGTAGGCCGCCGGATCGTTGTCCGCGTACAGCCGGTACCACGCCTGCAGGATATGCGGCTCGTAGACCCCGAGACAGCGGAGGATCTCGCGCGCGAAGGCGAACGGCGCGGTTCCGGACGCCGTGATGACATTGTCGTCGGTCACCGCGAGTTCGGTGACGTACCGCTCGGCGCCCGCGTAACCGCTGTAGTCGAGGAATACGGCCGCATTACTGGTGTGCCGCCTGTTGTCGAGCAGGCCCGCGCGTGCGAGGCCGAAGGTCGCACCGCAGATGCCAGCGACCGGCACGCCCGCCGCCACGAATTCTCGCGCCTTCGCCTCCAGGTCGGCGAGTTCGCCGCTGATCCACTGGTTCGCGCCGGGCAGGATCAGCATCGCGCTCTGCTGCGGCGTCAGTTCCTCGAGCGCCAGATCCGGCACGATCCGCATCCCACCCATGGTGGTGATCGGATCCCGGGTGCGTCCCACCGTTTTCACTTCGTACGCGCCGGGCGTCACCTGCCACTCCCGTTTGTTGATATGCGCGGTAGCCGCACCGGCCTCCCAATCGGCCAGGGTGTCGTAAACCGCCATATGTACCGTCTTCGGAGTCATGACAGCATGCTGTCATTCTTGACAGGATGCTGTCAATGGCGGCAGCGGACGGGGGTCGGGCGCGGGTGAGGGCGACCATGCGCGGATCGCAATCGATGCGGTCGCGGTCGCGGAACAGGCGTCGGCGATCTCGACGAATCGGGACGCTATAGCGAATTGCCATGACCGTTCGGGTCGGTACGTGATTCTTCGTATAGTTGCCGGGTTCCGGCGGCCACCGGCCGTTACCGCTCATTAAGCTCGGCGATATGGCCGACTCAGCTCCGTCCACCGTGTTCATCGCCTCGCCGGAAGGCGACACCGGAAAGTCGACCGTCGCGCTCGGCGTACTCCAGATGCTGTGCGCGAGCACCGCCAGGGTCGGGGTGTTCCGCCCCATCACCCGCTCGACCACCGAGCCGGATTACATCCTGGAACTGCTGCTCGAGCACAGTACGGCCGATATCGACTACGCCCAGGCCGTCGGCGTCACCTACGAGCAGGTGCACGCCGATCCGGATGCCGCGATCAGCGAAATCGTGATGCGTTTCCACGAGGTCGCGAAAGTCTGCGACGCGGTGGTCGTGGTCGGCAGCGATTACACCGATGTCGCCAGCCCGAGCGAACTACGCTTCAACGCGCGGATCGCGGTGAATCTCGGCGCACCGATATTGCTGGTCGTCCGCGGCGCGGACCGCACCCCCGACGAGGTGAGACATCTCGTCGACCTGTGCGTCTCCGAACTCGAACAGGAGCACGCGCAGCTGGTCGCGATCATCGCCAACCGCTGCCCGCCCGACGAACTCGCCGAAGTTCGTTCGGCCCTGGGCAATTTCGACGTGCCGTCCTGGACGGTGCCGGAAGTTCCCCTGCTGATCGCGCCGACCATGGCCGAACTGTGCGCCGCCGTCGACGGTGAAATGTACAGCGGCGATCCGGAACTGCTGCACCGGGAAGCGCTGAAGATCATGGTCGGCGGCATGACGGCCGAACATATCCTGGAACGTCTCACCGACGGTGTCGTGGTGATCGCGCCGGGTGATCGCTCCGATGTGCTGCTCAGTGTCGTGAACGCGCACGAGGCGGCAGGTTTCCCCTCGCTGGCCGGCATCATCATGAACGGCGGCATGCTGCCACATCCCGCCGTCGCGCGATTGATGGACGGCCTCAAACCCCGACTACCCATTCTGCGCACGGAATTGGGCACCTACGACACCGCCAGCGCCGCTTACCGCACCCGAGGCCGGATGTCGGCGGGCAATCCGCGCAAGGTCAATACCGCGCTCGCGCTGATGGAACAGCATGTGGACGCGGTGGAGTTGCTGCGCCGCGTCGAAGTTCCCCGCACGAATATCGTCACCCCGCAGATGTTCGAGTACCAGCTGATCGAGTGGGCGCGCGACGATCGCAAACGCATCGTGTTGCCCGAGGGTGACGACGATCGCATCCTGCGCGCGGCGGGCCGGGTACTGCAACGCAAGATCGCCGATCTGGTGATCCTCGGCGATGAGACCAGCGTGCGGGCAAGGGCCGCCGAACTCGGCGTCGACATCACCGACGCCCAGGTACTGAATCCGCTGACATCCGGCTACCTCGACGAATTCGCCGCCGAATACACCGAATTGCGCAAACACAAGGGCATGATCATGGAGCGGGCCCGCGAAATCGTCGTCGACATCTCGTATTTCGGCACCATGATGGTCCACAGGGGGATCGCCGACGGCATGGTCTCCGGCGCGGCGCACACCACCGCGCACACCATCCGGCCCTCCTTCGAGATCATCAAAACCGTGCCCGGCGTCTCCACCGTGTCCAGTGTTTTCCTCATGTGTCTGGCTGATCGGGTACTCGCCTACGGTGACTGCGCCGTCGTCCCCGATCCGACCTCCGAGCAGCTCGCCGATATCGCGATCTCCTCGGCGCAGACCGCAGCGCGTTTCGGCATCGAACCGCGAATCGCCATGCTGTCGTATTCGACGGGTGAATCCGGAAGCGGCGCCGATGTGGACAAGGTGCGGGTGGCGACGAAACTGGTCCGCGAGCGCGCCCCGGAACTGTTGGTGGAGGGGCCGATCCAATACGACGCGGCCATCGAACCAACGGTGGCCACCACAAAAATGCCCGATTCGGCGGTCGCCGGGCGCGCGACGGTATTCGTCTTCCCGGATCTCAATACCGGCAACAACACCTACAAGGCCGTGCAGCGCAGTGCGGGCGCCATCGCGATCGGCCCGGTATTGCAGGGTTTGAACAAACCTGTCAACGATCTGTCGCGTGGTGCGCTGGTCGCCGACATCGTCAATACCGTGGCGATCACCGCGATTCAGGCGCAGGGCGAGTGAGCGGCGCGGTGAGGAGTGGCAACGCGGTGAGTGGCAATGCGGTGAGTGGCAACGCGGTGACTGGCGATGCGGTGGGAGGCACGATGAGCGAACACACCGACGACCTGGTGCTGGTCATCAATTCCGGTTCGTCATCGATCAAATACCAGCTGCTCGACCCGGAATCGGGCACGGTCGCGGCCTCCGGCCTGGTCGAGCGGATCGGCGAGGAGCGCGGCTCGATCGAGCACCGGGTGGACGGACGGACCGCCGAGCACGAGGGCCCGATCCCCGATCATAAGGCGGGTCTGCGACTCGTCTTCGATATGTTCGCCGAGACCGGGCACGATCTGGCCGGTGCGGGGGTGCGCGCGGTCGGCCACCGGGTCGTGCACGGCGGCGAGATCTTCTACGAGCCGACGCTGATCACCGACGAGGTGGTGGCCGCTATCGCCGCGTTGTCCACCCTCGCCCCGCTGCACAATCCGGCCAATGTGACCGGAATCCAGTGCACACGGGAGCTGCTGCCCGGCGTGCCGCAGGTGGCCGTCTTCGATACCGCGTTCTTCCACGGCCTGCCCGCCGCCGCGAAAACCTACGCCATCGACGCGGAAGTGGCCGCGGCGCACGGCATCAGGAAATACGGCTTCCACGGTACTTCGCACGAATACGTGGCGGGGCAGGTCGCCGAGTTCCTGGATCGCGCTCCCGAGCAGACGAACCAGATCATCTTCCACCTCGGCAACGGCGCGTCCGCCTCGGCGATCCGCGGTGGGCGTCCGGTCGACACCACCATGGGACTCACCCCGCTCGAGGGGCTGGTGATGGGTACTCGCGGCGGCGATCTGGATCCAGGCATTCTCCTGCATCTGATGCGCTCGGCCGGTCTCGACGCCGACGCGATCGATGCGTTGCTCAACCGGAATGCGGGAATCAAGGGACTTTCCGGCGTCAACGATTTCCGCGAGTTACGACAGCTGATCGACGCGGGTGTGGAGTCGGCCCGCCTCGCCCACGCGGTCTATATCCACCGGCTGCGCCGCTATCTCGGCGCGTACCTGGTGGAACTGGGTCGCGTCGACGCCATCACCTTCACCGCGGGTGTCGGGGAGAACAGCGACGCCGTTCGCGCCGACGCGCTCGCCGATCTGGAGATGTTCGGCATCGCCGTCGATCCGGCCCGCAATACCGCGAAAGCGCGTGGGGCCCGATACATCTCACCCGTCGGTGCGAAGATCCCGGTGCTCGTCGTACCGACCAACGAGGAACTGGCGATCGCCCGCGCCGCGCATCAGGTGGTGGTCGCCGGTTCAGAGCGCGGGTGAGGAGGCCTGCGCCCAGAAACGTTTCGGTATGCGTCCGGCATGACGGGCCAGGTAACCCGCGCGGACCGCGGCTGCCATGGCGGCGGCCATCATCGCGGGTTGTTTGGCCCTGGTCACCGCGGTAGCGAGGAGGACAGCCGAGCAGCCGAGTTCCATGGCGAGGGCTGCGTCGCTCGCGGTGCCGATACCGGCGTCGAGGATGACGGGCACGCCCGCGGCGGCAACGATCATCTCGATATTGTGCGGATTGCCGATGCCGAGACCGGTGCCGATGGGAGCGCCGAGCGGCATGACCGCGACGCATCCCGCGTCCTCAAGGCGTCGGGCCAGCACCGGGTCGTCGGTGGTGTAGGGCAGGACCTTGAAATCGTCGTCGACGAGTTGTTCCGCGGCGCCGAGCAATTCGATGGGGTCGGGAAGCAGGGTGCGCTCGTCGGCGATGACTTCGAGTTTGACCCACTCGGTATCGAGCGCCTCGCGCGCCAGGCGCGCGGTCAGCACCGCCTCGGCGGCCGTGCGACAGCCCGCGGTATTGGGCAGCGGCATGATGTCCAACCGCTTCAGCAGGTCGAGCACGCCGGTGCCGCCCGCGGCGTCGACCCGGCGCATGGCGACGGTGGTGAGTTCGGTGCCGGAGGCCAGCAGCGCCTCCTCCAGCACGTGCAGTGATTCCGCGCCGCCGGTGCCCATGATGAGCCGGGAACCGAAATCCCGGTCGGCGATCCGCAGGGGCGGTAGCTCTACCCCGTTCTCATCCACCTTGGACCGCCGTCAGTACCTCGATATTCCAGCCGCGCCCGACCGGTTCGTCCCAGCGCGATTTCGGGAAGACCGCGCCGTCGATCGCGACGGCGATGCCCTGGTCGGGCAGGCCGAGCCGGGTCAACAGCTCACGGACACTCAGCGATTCGGCGAACTCGTGATCCTCACCGTTCACGGTGACGCCGATCGGGATTGATGTCGCGGTCATCGAACTCCTCCTACCGGCGACGCGGCTGGTCGCGTCGCCGTCGTGAAACGTTGTGGGTCGGCTGCCAGCGCCTCGGCCACCGGTTCGCCCGCGAGCCAGCCGAGGGTGGCGTCCACGGTGAGCGGGACCGCGAGCATGCCGTTGCGGCCGTTGCCGGTCGCGGCGACGATCCGATCGGTGAGCCTGCCGATGAGCGGAAGATTGTCCGGGGTGCATGGGCGTAGGCCAGCGATGGCTTCGGCCAGTTCGTATTCGCCGATTCCCGGCACGACCGCCTCGGCGTCCGCGATGAGATCGCGCACCCCCGCCACGGTGACCGCGGTGTCGAAACCCGCTTCGTACTGTGTGGCGCCGACGACGATGCCGTCGTGGCGCGGGATCAGGTACACCGGTCGGCCGTGCACCCTCGCCCGGATCACCCGGCGCGGCGCGGGGGCCGCGCCCGGCCGATGACGCAGGCGCAGGATCTCGCCCTTGACCGGGCGAACCGGCAGTTCCTGGCGTAACAGCACCGAGGCCGCGCCCGCGGCGAGCACGATCTGATCGAAGGGCAAGGCATCGAGATCGTCGACCTTCTCGGCACGCGTCTCGACCCCGGCGTCCACGCACGCGCGGCGCAGACCGTCGAGCAGTCGCCGGTTGTCGATGGCGGGTTCGGCGGGGGCGAGCAGCCCGGCGCGCACGGTGCGGGCGAGCGCGGGTTCCGCGGCGCGCACGCCCTGCCGGTCGAGCAGGCGCATATCGTGCCCGCGTTCGCCCACCCATTCGGCGACCGTGCGCAGGTCGGCGGCATCGGCGGTATCCAGCGCGACGGTCAGCGTCTCGTCGGCGACGAACACCGATACCCCGGTCGCGGTCTCGAGCCGGGCGGCGAATTCCGGCCAGCGGGCCAGGGACGCGGCCCCGAAGGCCAGTACCCGATCCTCGCCAGGCCAGCCTTCCGACAGCGGCGCGAGCATGCCACCGGCCACCCAGGAAGCTCCGGAACCGACCGCGGGGTCGAACAGCGTGACCGACCATCCGGACTCGGCGGCTCGCCACGCGATCGCGAGGCCGATGGCGCCACCACCGACGACGGCCAGCGTCCGCATTCGTCTCACCTGCCTTCTGGCCTCCATGTTCGCATCCCCACGGTAGCGCGGCTACGGTCGAGGGCGTGCAACCCTCCCACCCCAGACGACCCATGCCGCCGAGGGAACGTCTTGCCACCGCGCGGCTCTATCTGTGCACGGATGCGCGCAGGGAGCGGGGTGATCTGGCCAAGTTCGCCGACGCGGCGTTCGCGGGCGGCGTCGACATCATCCAGCTGCGGGACAAGGGTTCGCCCGGTGAGGCGAAATTCGGCCCGCTCGAGGCGAAGGCGGAACTCGGCGCGCTGGCCGAGCTGAAATCCGCCGCCCGCAGGCACGGCGGACTGGTCGCGGTGAACGATCGCGCCGATATCGCACTGGCCGCCGTCGCGGATGTGCTGCACCTCGGCCAGGGCGATCTGCCGCCCTATTACGCCCGGCGCGTCGTCGGACCCGATGTGGTGATCGGGCGTTCCACCCACAACAGGGCCCAGGCCGGTCTCGCCGCCATCGACGACCATATCGACTACTTCTGCACCGGACCGGTGTGGGCGACCCCGACCAAGCCCGGTCGCCAGGCGGCCGGGCTCGACCTGGTCCGTTCCACCGCCGACGCGCATCCGACGCGGCCCTGGTTCGCCATCGGCGGGATCGACGCCGAACGGCTGCCCGAGCTATTGGACGCGGGAGCCGACCGGATCGTGGTTGTGCGCGCCATCACCGAGGCGCGCGATCCGGAGGCCGCGGCCCGCGAACTCAAGATCGCGCTGTTGGAGAACGCCTGATCTCCACGGCCTCCGCGTGCGAATCCGGCACGGACCGGATTCGGTCGCGCTCAGGACAGCAACTGTCCGCGCGTCAGGGACAGCACCACGCCGTTCGACGTTTCCGTTTCGATGACGCTCGCCGAGGACGCCGCCGCAGCAACCCCGTCGATGATCCTGACGTCGGCGCCGGGGCCGCTGGGATGCGAGTGCAGCCATACGAAGCCATGATCGGCCAGATCGACGATGCGAGGAAGGGCGTCGGCGAGAGTGCGGGCGTCTTCGTAACCGTCGAGCAGGATCCGGGCGGGCACGGCACGCAGCCCCGGCCACGCGACGGCGAAACCGGGATGCAGGGGGCGGTCGGCGACCTCGTCCTCCGGGACCCAGGCCAGGGCGGTGCTTTCGCGGTTGAGGCTGGTGGACAGGGTTTTCGTGGTATCGGCGACGACGGTGGTGTAGGTCCAGCCGCTCGGCGCGGACGCGGTGACGCGCTCGCCGCGCACCCGGACATCAGCCGGTTCGATCCCGGCCTCCTCCCACGCCTCGCGGACGGCGGCCGTTATCGGCGTCTCGTGGCTGTCAAGGGCTCCGCCTGGCAGCGCCCAGGTGCCGCCCTGATGGCTCCACAGCGCGCGGTGCTGGAGCAATACCGCCGCGCCACCGCCGTCGAGCGGCGCTCGCAGCAACAATCCGGCAGCGCCGTACCGACCCCAGTACCGTTGTCCGTCCGGGTCCTGCGACCATCCGTCACCGTCACCACGCATCGCTACCTATCCTCATCCAGCCGCGGCCGTGGTCGACCCCACTGCGTATCCAGGGGTGTTTCACACGCCACGGCACCGGTAGAACCACAATAAACTGCGACGCAGGCGTCCACATGGGGCGCGGACCCGGAGGTGTACATGGCTCGGACCGAGCAACTGGCGGCCCCGCGGCCACCGTCGGTCGGTGCCGAACCGGCGCGGAAGTATTTCGCGGGCCTGCCCGCCGTGGTGATGCGTGAGTACCTGGATCCGGGCAATCTGCGCTCCTTCGCGCAGTCCTCACCCGGCCGTCTGATTGCTCTGGGATTGCTGCTCATCGGCCTGTGTCTGGCCGCGGGCACCCTCACCGCGGGCACGGTGAGCGATCGCCAGCAGTCGCTGGACGTGCTGCTCGACGACACCGAACCCGAGGCCTATTCCGCCCATCGTCTCTACACCACCCTGTCGATCGCCGATGCCGCCGCGAGTACGGCCTTCATCGCGGGCGGGGTGGAACCGGAGGCGGTGCGCGACCGGTACGCGCAGGCTGTCGGCGAGGCCGCCGCGGAACTGATCACCCGGTCCGGCCATGCCGGCGCGGTCTCCGACACCCCCGAGGACGCTCGCCTGCGGACCGGCATCGCCACCGGGCTGCCGGTCTACACGGGTCTCATCGAGACCGCCCGCACCAACAATCGCATCGGAAATCCGGTCGGCGCAGCATATTTGAGTGAAGCGTCCAATCAGATCCAGACGGCGCTGCTGCCGATGGCCGAGCGACTGCACGACCACCGCTCCGATGCGGTGGACGCGGCCCAACGCGAGCACGTGCGGCCACCGTGGTCCGCGATCATCCTGCTCATCCTCGCGCTCGCCGTATTGGCTTGGGCCCAGGTCGAATTGGCGAAGCGGTGGCGGCGCACCTTCAACGCGGGGCTGCTGCTCGCCTCCGCCGCGATGCTGATCCTGTTGGCGTGGACGGTGATCGCGGGTTCGGTCTCGGCCGCCGCGATGATCCAGGGCCGTGACGATGGCGCGGTGCCGGCATCCCGGCTCGCCGAGAGCCGGATCCTGACCCAGCAGGCGCGTTCGGCCGAGACACTGAAACTGGTGCGCCGCGACGCGACGGGTGACTACGACCGCATCTACGACATCGGGACAACGCGCCTGGAGGAACTGCTCAGCGGCTATCCCGGCGACGCGCCCGCAGCCGACGAAGCCTCGGATGCCCGTGCCGCACTCGACCGCTGGCGCGCCGCCCACGCGCGGATGAACGAAACCCTCGCGCGCGGAGATTTCCAGGGCGCCGCCGCGGTGGCGACCGGGCAGAGCGCCGCCGATTCCGCCGCCCAGGTCGACGCCCTCGACCGTGCGCTCGGCGACGGCCTCGCCGACACCAGGGATACGCTGCGCGGAAATATCTCTCGCGCCTCCGGCGTGCTGAACTTCCTCGCGCCCGGCGCGCAAGTGCTCGGCATCCTCGCCGCGGGCTATGTGCTGCTCGGCCTCTGGCCGCGGCTGCGGGAGTATCGGTGAACCGGGCTCGCGGCCTGCTGGCCGCCGCCCTCGTCGCGACGGCGTTCCTGAGCGGCTGCTCGGGCGACGCGGGGTCGGGCGCCGACCGCCGTCCGGGCGACTACACCGCACCGCCGCTGCCGGCCAAAGCCGTTCCGGTGCTGACGGATATGGCCGTGCCGCCGTCGACCGAGATCTCCTGTGGCGACCCGACCGCCAGTCTGCGGCCCACCGGTTCCGGTTCGGCGGCACGCGGCGCGACCATCGACGGCATTCGCGCACGCGGACGTCTCATCGTCGGATTGGACGCGGGCAGTAACCTTTTCAGCTTCCGCGATCCGCTCAGCGGCGCCATCGTCGGCTTCGACGCCGATATCGCCCGCGAAGTGGCCCGCGATCTGCTCGGGAATCCCGATCTGATCGAGTACCGCAGCCTCGGGTCGGCCGAACGCGAGGACGCGTTGCAGAATCGCACCGTGGACCTGGTCGCCAAGACCATGACCATCACCTGTGAGCGCCGTCAGCGGGTGGACTTCTCCACCGTGTACCTGAAGGCGGGTCAACGGGTACTGGCGATGAAGAATTCCGGAATCGGCGGAATCGGCGATCTCGCGGGTAAACGGGTATGCGTTGTGCGCGGCACCACCTCGCTCGACCGTATCCGCCGCGACCAACCCGCCGCCGCCATCCTCACCGTGCCCACCTGGGCCGACTGCCTGGTGGTGCTGCAACAGCGCCAGGTCGACGCGGTCAGCACCGACGACGCGATCCTGGCCGGCCTGGCCGCCCAGGACCCCTACACCGAATTGGTCGGCGCGAGTATCAGTGCCGAGCCGTACGGCATCGGCATTCCGAAGGGCGCCGACGATCTGGTGCGTTTCGTCAACGGCACACTCGAGCGGATCCGTGCCGACGGCACCTGGGATCGGCTCTACCGGCGATGGCTTTCGGTACTCGGCGAGGTCCCGGGCCCACCCACCCCCGCGTATCAGGACTGAGCGGTGATGAGCGAACAGCGAAACGACACATCCGACAACCAGCCCGAATCCGAATTCGCCGTACCGACCATTCGCTGGTCCGATGTGGTTGCCGGGCACATGGACGCACCACGTGAGCCGGAGTCGACGGCCGGGGAGTCTGCAGACCCCGACGAAGCCACGCATCCGCTCTACCTCGGATTCTGGGCCGAGCCGGGTGAGCAGAACGCCACCGTGGCCGCGCCGCGCGACCCGGGGGAACCGGAGCGGCGTGAAGTATCCGGCGACGTCGAACAGGGCACGGTCGCGGTACCCGATACCGCGGGACCGGGCACCGAGGCCGCGCCCGCCGCCGATTCCGGGGCCGCGCTGCGCACCTCGGGACGCAGCGTCCGCACCGCCCGGTCCCGCCCGGCGGTACGCAGACTCGGCGCGGGACTGGTCTCGATTCCCACCGTCGCACCCGCCGATCCCCTGGCGGCGGTCCTCGCCGATCCGGTGGTCGCCGAAGGTAAGCGCTTCTGTTGGCGCTGCGGCAATCCGGTGGGCCGCACCACCCCGGCGGGTCCGGCGTCCACCGTCGGCGTCTGCGAAACCTGCCATGCCCCTTATGATTTCCGGCCGTCACTGCATCCGGGCACCGTGGTGTCGGGGCAGTACGAGATCCAGGGCTGCATCGCCCACGGTGGGCTCGGCTGGATCTACCTGGCGATCGACCGCAATGTGAGCGACCGCTGGGTGGTGCTCAAGGGCCTGCTGCACGCGGGCGACGCCGAGGCGCAGGCCGTCGCCGTCGCCGAACGGCAATTCCTGGCCGAGGTGACCCATCCCAGCATCGTCAAGATCCACAACTTCGTCGAACACACGGGTCCGGACGGCGATCCCATCGGCTTCATCGTCATGGAGTACGTCGGCGGACGCTCGCTGCGCGCGATCTCCGACACCTATCGCGCACCGGACCGGATGCCGGTCGCCGAGGCCATCGCGTACATGCTGGAAATCCTTCCCGCACTGGAATATCTGCATTCCATCGGCCTGACCTACAACGACCTCAAACCCGATAACGTGATGGTGACCGAGGATCAGGTGAAGTTGATCGACCTCGGCGCCGTTGCGGCCATCGAGGCGTACGGAAATCTGTACGGCACCAGGGGCTTCCAGGCTCCAGAGATTCCGAAGACCGGCCCGACCGTCGCCTCCGACATCTACACCGTCGGAAGAACTCTCGCCGTACTCAGCCTGAATATGCCGATGGAAAAGGGTCGCTACGCCGACTACATCCCCGAACCGGACCAGCAGCCGGCGCTGCTGCGCTACGAGTTCTTCCACCGGCTGTTGCTCACCGCCACCGACCCGGATCCGGCCCGCCGCTTCGGCTCGGCCCGTGCCATGTCCGCGCAGTTGGCCGGTGTGCTGCGCGAAGTCCTCGCGTTGGACACCGGTGCCGAACATCCGCAGCTGTCGACCGTATTCAGTCCGCAGCGCGCCAGTTTCGGCACCGACGAACTGATCAGCCAGACCGATGCCTATGCCGACGGCATCGGACGCAGTGCGCTGCTGCGACCACGCGATATCGTCGCGGCACTGCCGATTCCGCTACTCGACCCCTCCGATCCGTCCGCCCTGCTCCTGGCCGCCGCCGTCCAGCCCGATCCCCGGCAGGCACTCGCCGCGCTGCGCGAGGCCCGCGAGCGCGCCGAGGCCGATCCCGACAATGCCCCGGAGACACTGGATCTGGAGTTGTCGCTGGCCGAGGCCAAGGCACGGCTGGAACTGGGCGAGACCGCCGAGGCCATGTATCTGCTGCGCAGACTCGCCGGAACCGATTGGCGCATCGACTGGTACATCGGTCAGGCCGAACTCCTCGAACAGAATTACGAGCACGCCTTCTCGGCGTTCGACGCGGTACTGCGGGTGTTGCCCGGTGAGATCGCCCCGAAACTGGCGCTCGCCGCCACTGCGGAACTCGTTCTGCAACAGTGGGATTCCGAAGATCCCGAGCAGTGGCGCTGCTACGCCGAGAAGTTCTACGACACCGTGTGGCGCACCGACCGCGCGGTGGTGAGCGCCGCCTTCGGCCTCGCGCGTCAGCTCGCCGGGAACGCGCGGGTGGCCGAGGCGGTCGAGGCACTCGATGAGGTCCCCGCCGCCTCGCGCAGCTACACCACGGCCCGACTGACCGCGGTCTGGTTGATGCTGACCGCGGGCCCGGTCGCCGACCTCGACGAATCCACCCTGCGAATCGCGGCGGCCAGGGTGCAGTCGCTACCCGCAGGGGAGCACCGCGCGATCCAATTGAAGGTGCTGGTGCTGGGCGCGGCGCTGTTCTGGTTGCAGGCGGGCAATTCCCCGAAAACCGAGGAGCCGGGTATCTTCGGCGCCGCTTTCACCGAGCGGGAACTGCGCGAGGGCACCGAGGCGGGGTTACGCGCCCTCGCCCGCGGCGCCCCCGGCCGCGAGCACCGCTACGCGCTGGTGGATCTGGCCAACAGCATTCGGGCCAAGTCCTGGTTCTGAGTCCTCGCGTCCATCAGGCATCGGCCGTGAGGTCCGGGTCGACTCTGCGCAGCGCGGAGGCGAGCCATTCCGTCTCGAGGTGTTCGGCCGGCATCGCTGCGAGACCAGAGGTAGCTTCCTCGACGGCTTCGGTCGGTAGACCCAGCAGTGAGAGGACCACGCCGCGCTGGACTGCTCCGAATCCGGTACTCCGTCCGTCGATGTCGAGTGCGCCGCGCCGCCGGTATCGTTCGGCCGCTGGTCGCCAGTCGGCGGAGTGCGCCGGTGAGCCCGGCGCACATCGCTGTCGAGGACTTCAAGCCGCTGTTCCTGGCGAAGTCCACCCTGGCGAGGAAGGCCGCCGACGCCGCTATCGGTGCGGCGAAACGAGAACTGATCGAGCGTGCCAGGCGGGCCGGGCGGAAGGTGGTTTTGGTTCGGCCCGCTTACATGACGATGACGTGCAGTTCCTGTTTCGTGAGAGCCAAGCGGCTCGACTGCATGAACGTGGTTTCGCGTGTTCTTGCTGTGGTTTCACCGATTCGAGGGACCGCAACGCCGCCAAGACGATCTTGGCTGTGGCAGAACGGGGCCACACCAGTGTCGATGACGTGAGATAAGCGGATTCACCTCCTTCGGGTGTGGGTTCGGTTGCTGTCCGAGCTGGAAATCTCCCCGCCTTCAGGCGGGAGAACCGTTAACCCTGAGGATGACCCAAGAGAACACCTTCTAGTGACGCACGCACGCCCCGGATACGCAATGCTGGTCACCATGATCGAGCTGAATGGCCTGACCAAGCATTACGGGCAGACCGTCGCGGTTCAGGATCTCACCTTCACCGTCCGCCCCGGACAGGTGACGGGCTTCCTCGGACCGAACGGCGCCGGTAAATCGACGACCATGCGGATGATCCTCGGGCTGGACAAGCCGACGGCGGGTTCGGCGCTCATCAACGGCAAGTCCTACCAGCAGTTGGACCACCCGCTCAGCGCGGTCGGCGCGCTGCTCGACGCCAAATGGGTGCATCCGAATCGTTCGGCGCGCGCCCATCTGCAGTGGATGGCCGCGTCCAATGGCATCGCCAAATCCCGCGTCGAGGAAGTGCTGCGTCTTGTCGGCCTTTCGGAGGTGGCGGGCAAGAACGCGGGCGGATTCTCCCTCGGTATGTCGCAGCGGCTCGGATTGGCCGGTGCGCTACTGGGCGATCCGGAGATCCTGCTCTTCGATGAGCCGGTGAACGGGCTCGATCCGGAGGGCATTCTGTGGATCCGCCGGTTCATGCAGCGGCTGGCCGCCGAGGGGCGCACGGTCCTGGTCTCCAGTCATCTGCTGTCGGAGATGGCCCAGACCGCTGAACATCTGATCGTCATCGGGCGCGGACAGTTGATCGCCGATACGCCGACCAAGGAATTCATCGAGCGCTCCTCCGAGATGGCGGTGCGGGTGCGCAGTCCGCAACTCGACCAGTTGCGCAGCCTGCTGACCTCGAACGGGATGACCGTGAAGGAGGGCGGCGATGGGCAGGACGGTCCGGCGCTGATCGTGACGAATGTCAGCAGCGACGCGGTGGGCAAATTGGCGGGCGCGAACGACATCACCCTGTTCGAGCTTTCCCCGCAGCGCGCTTCGCTCGAGGAGGCGTTCATGCGGATGACGGGCGGCGCGGTGCAGTACCACGCCGAGGGCTTCGATCAGGTGATGGGAGGTGCGCTCTGATGGGCGTATTGGCGGCGGAACGTATCAAACTCACCTCGACCAGGTCGCCCTGGTGGTGCACGGCGCTGATGGTCGCGACGACCCTCGGTATCGCGGTGCTGTTCAGCCTGGTGATCAAGGTGAGCGTGAACCAGTTCAACACCGATGTCGCCGAGGGTAAGCAGACCATCACCGACAATCCTTATCCGGATAATTCGATCGCCGGACTGGGTATCACCGGTATCGCCGATGGATTCCCCGGCTTCGGATACATCCTGGTGATGATTCTCGCGGCACTGGCGGTGACCAGCGAGTACCGATTCGGCACCATCAAGGCCACCTTCCTCGCGCTGCCCAACCGGACATCGGTGCTGGTCGCCAAGGCGGGGTTGATCGGCATGGCCGCGGCGCTGCTCTCGGCGCTGCTCACCTTTGTCAGCTTCCTCATCTTCCGGGCACTGATCGGCAGCGACGCGGGCCGCTTCCTGAGCCTGTCCGACGGTGACAACAAGGTGTTCTACGCGGTGCCGATCTTCGTGGCGCTCGTGGTGTTCCTCGCGGTCGGTGTCGGCGCGCTGGTGCGGCAGTCCGCGGGCGCGCTCTCGCTGCTGATCGTGTGGCCGGTTTTGGTGGAGCCGATCGTCGGCGCGTTCGGCGAGACGGGCCGGAATATCAAGGTATTCCTGCCTTTCCAGAATGCTGGGTACTTCCTCGGCACCTCCGATACCGGCCTGCCGTGGCACTGGGGGCCGTGGGGCGGGCTGCTCTACTTCGCGGCCGTCGTCGCCCTCGTCTTCGGCGGCGCGCTGTTCATGGTGAATCAGCGCGACGCCTGACCCATCGAGGACTACCCGAGTCGCACTCCCTCGCCACTCGGGTGTCGGAATCCGTGAACCTTGTCGGGAGGTCAGCGGGCTCCGGGTGCGCCGCCTGCCACTGCCCGGTGGACGATGCGCCGACCGGTCCGGTGCGAACTCTCCTTCGCGCCGGATCGGTGCTTTTTCGCCGCCCCGGGTGTGAGGTTCATTAATTCCATAATAACTGTGACGCGCGGTACTATTAAGTGGATCGGATCCCCCGTGCCATCGTGTCAGCAACCATCACGTTATCCATCGGCGGATCCGGTGACGTGCTCGCTCCGTTCGATTGAGAGGTGTGCGGTGGCGATGATCGGTGACCGGCCGAGCGACGGGCAGCTGAGCTACGCTCGCTCCGTGAGCGAAACACCTTCCGGTGCTGCCGAGTCCGTGCCGGAGACGGGGGAGGGCGGCGTCACGCCCGAGGTCGTGATTCCGCTGACGCCCGCCGACGAGGTGCGGAATTCGCGCCGTTCGACCCGGGGTTTGCGGCGCGGGCAGTTTTCCACGCTGATGAACGCGGCCAATCAACGACAGGATCTGATCGGCGCGTTGCGCAAGGCGCGCGAACAGCTGCCGGGCGACCCCGCTTTCGGTGACCCCCTGTCGGTTTCGGGTCCTGGCGGGGCTCGCGCGGTGGCCCGCGCGGCGGACAAGATCGTCGGGGATACCCCGAGCGCGGCACGGGAGATCGGCTTCGGCGCCTTGCAGATCTGGCAGGCGATGCTGGAGAAGGTCGGGCGAGGAAAAGGTAGCGAAGAAATAACTGTCATGTTCACCGACCTGGTCGCGTTCTCCTCGTGGTCACTCTCGGCCGGTGACGAGGCGACGCTGAACCTGCTGCGCGGGGTCGCCAAGGCCATCGAACCGCCGATCGCGGAGCGTGGCGGTCACGTCGTCAAGCGGATGGGTGACGGCGTGATGGCGGTGTTCACCTCGCCCGATCGCGCGGTCGCCGCCGCGATCCAGGCCAAGCGCAATCTGGAGAAGGTCGAGGTGGACGGTTACCGCCCGCGGATGCGGATCGGCCTGCACACTGGTTCGCCGCGCGAGATCGGCGGCGACTGGCTGGGGGTCGATGTCACCATCGCCGCACGGGTGATGGAGGCGGGCGGCAACGGCAACACCATGATCTCCGCGGCCACCCTGGAAGCGCTGCGGCCGGAAACGCTGGCGCAGTTGGGTGTGCGAGTCAAACCCTATCGCCGCAGCTTCTTCGCGGCCCCGATGAGCGGAGTGCCGGAGGATCTGCGGATATTCCGCCTGTCGGGCAGTTGAGACCGGTCGCGTAACCGTGACCGGGCGCGGCCGCTCCGCGAACTAGAGCCACCAGGCGATCGCGCCGCCCGCCGCCAGTACTCCGCAGACGGCCAGGCCGATGGCCAGTGGTCGCGCGGTCTTCCACAGCGAGTACGCGCCGCCGAGCAGGAAGCCGGACAGTGCGAGCAGGATGATCACGGTGACGTCGCCCGACATGTCGCCCATCTTGCCCGCGTCGTCTCATCGGCTCTCGACCACCCCGAAAAAATACCTCTGACCTGCACGGTCGATTAACAAGCACGCAAGCTTGATTTTTTCTGGATCAGATGTGATGCTGGTTCCCGGAACGCGAACACCTCCGGCGCGGCAATGCGGCCGCGCGCGGACGGTTCGCCGCAGAGGGAGGCCCTCCAGCTCATGAGTATGCTGGCCGCCGATCCGGAAGTGATCCGAATCGGCAACTGTTCCGGGTTCTACGGTGATCGACTCGGGGCCATGCGGGAGATGCTCGAAGGCGGGCAGCTCGACGTGCTCACGGGCGACTACCTCGCCGAACTGACCATGTTGATCCTCGGTCGGGACCGGATGAAGGATCCGAGCCTCGGCTACGCCAAGACCTTCGTCACCCAGATCAAGGATTGCCTCGGTCTCGCGCTGGAACGCGGGGTGCGCATTGTCACCAACGCGGGCGGGCTGAATCCGGCGGGACTGGCGGAGAAGTTGCGCACCGTGGTCGCCGATCTCGGTCTCGACGCGAAGATCGCCTACGTCGAGGGTGACGATCTGCTCGGGCGCGCCGGCGAACTCGGACTCGGCGCGCCGCTCACCGCGAACGCCTACCTCGGCGCCTGGGGCATCGTGGAATGCCTCGACGCGGGCGCGGATATCGTCGTCACCGGCCGGATCACCGACGCCTCGGTCGTCGTCGGGCCCGCCGCCGCGCATTTCGGCTGGGGCCGAACCGATTTCGACGCGCTGGCGGGCGCGGTGGTGGCGGGACACGTCATCGAATGCGGTACGCAGGCCACCGGCGGCAACTACGCGTTCTTCACCGAATTGGCCGATCTGGGTCGCCCCGGCTTTCCGATCGCCGAGATCCGCAGGGACGGCAGCAGTGTCGTTACCAAACACGAGGGCACCGGCGGCGCGGTCACCGTGGACACCGTCGAAGCCCAGTTGATGTACGAGATCCAGGGCGCGCGCTATGCGGGACCGGATGTCACCGCGCGGCTCGACACCGTCGAACTCGCCCAGCAGGGACCGGACCGGGTACTGATCAGCGGTGTCACGGGCGAGGCTCCGCCGCCGCGATTGAAGGTATCGCTCAATACCATCGGCGGATTCCGCAACGAGATGGAATTCATCCTGACCGGTCTCGATATCGAGGCGAAAGCCGCGCTCGCGCAACGGCAACTGGAGTCCTGGCTGGCCGAGCGTCCCGCCGAACTGGAGTGGACCCTTGCCCGGCTGGATCGGCCGGACGCCGAGACCGAGGAACAGGCGAGCGCGCTGTTGCGCTGTGTGGTGCGCGACCCGGATCCGAACAAGGTCGGCCGCGCGTTCTCCGGTGTCGCTGTGGAACTCGCGCTGGCCAGTTACCCCGGCTGTAGTTTCACGACCGTCCCCGGCAACGGCTCGCCGTATGGCGTGTACAGCCCCGGCTATGTCGATGCCGTCGAGGTACCGCATATCGCGGTACTGCCCGACGGCGCCCGCGTCGCGATCGCGCCATCGGAGCGGACCCGCGTGCTGGAAGACCTCGCGGCTCCCGCGTTACCGGAACCTCTGCCCGCCGGGGAGTTCCGTCGCGTACCGCTCGGCACGATCGCGCTGGCCCGCAGCGGGGACAAGGGCGGCGACGCGAATATCGGCGTCTGGGTGCGCACCGACGAGCAATGGCGCTGGCTGGCGCACACGTTGACCGTCGACCGTCTGAGAGAACTTCTGCCCGAGACGCGCTCGCTGACCGTCAGCAGGCATCTGCTGCCGAATCTGCGCGCCGTCAATTTCATCGTTTCCGGTCTGCTCGGCAAGGGCGTGGCCTATCAGGCCCGTTTCGACCCGCAGGCGAAGGGGCTCGGCGAATGGCTGCGCTCTCGACATATCGACCTACCTTTGGAGTTGCTGGCATGAACGCGATCACGCGAGAAGATTCGACACAGGCCCTGCCCGTGGCGAACCCGTGGGACACCCCCGAGCGGCGCGAATTGCGTGCCACGGTGCGAGGTTTCGTGCAACGGGAGGTGCTGCCGTACCTCGACGAGTGGGAGCGTGTCGGTGAGATCCCCCGCGAACTGCACAAGAAGGCGGGTGCGCTCGGTCTGCTCGGCGTCCAGTTCCCCGAGTCGGTGGGCGGCTCCGGCGGCGACGCCATCGACGGCTTGGTGGTCTGCGAGGAGATGCACCAGGCGGGCGGCTCGGGTGGACTTTTCGCCTCGCTGTTCACCTGCGGTATCGCGGTCCCGCACATCATCGCCTCCGGTAACGAGGATCTGATCGAGCGCTTCGCCCGGCCCACCCTGGCCGGGGAGAAGATCGGCTCGCTGGCCATCACCGAACCCGGTGGCGGCTCCGATGTGGGGCATCTGACCACCACGGCGCGCCGCGACGGTGACCACTACATCGTCAACGGCGCGAAGACCTACATCACCTCCGGCTGCCGCGCCGATTTCGTCGTCACCGCGGTGCGCACCGGCGGGCCCGGTTCCGGCGGCGTCTCCCTGCTCGTGGTGGAGAAGGACACGCCCGGTTTCACGGTCAGTCGCAAACTGGACAAAATGGGCTGGCGCGCCTCCGATACCGCCGAACTGTCGTACGTGGACGTGCGGGTTCCGGTCGAGAACCTGGTCGGCGCGGAGAACACCGGGTTCTTCCAGATCGCGGGCGCGTTCGTCAGCGAGCGCGTCGGACTCGCCGTGCAGGCGTATTCGCAGGCGCAGCGCTGCCTCGACCTGACCCTGGAGTGGGTGCGCACTCGCGAGACCTTCGGCCGCCCGCTCATCAGCAGGCAGGCCGTGCAGAACACGGTCACCGACATGGCGCGGCGTATCGACGTGGCCCGCGTCTACACCCGCGACGTGGCCCGGCGCAGCGCGAACGGCGAGACAGATCTGATCGCCGAGGTGTGCTTCGCCAAGAACACCGCCGTGGAGGCGGGGGAATGGGTCGCCAACCAGGCCGTTCAACTCTTCGGCGGACTCGGCTATATGAGCGAATCCGAGGTGGAGCGGCAGTACCGTGATATGCGCATCCTCGGAATCGGCGGCGGCACCACCGAGATCCTCACCGGATTGGCGGCAAAGCGATTGGGATACCACGCATGACAGCGCCTCGGGGCGGTGGCCGGGTGACGGGCGGGCCGACATCGCGCAGCGCCATCGACAGCGCCTCGCCGGAATACGCCGCCGCCGCCGCGGCGATGACGACCAAACTCGCCGAAATCGAGGCGGAATTCGCCAAGGCGATCGATGGTGGCGGTCCGGACAAACTCGCCAGGCATCGCAAGCGCGGAAAACTCACCGCCCGTGAGCGCATCGAATTACTCATCGACGAGGATTCGCCGTTTCTCGAGCTGTGTCCGCTCGCGGCCTGGGGCAGTGAATTCCATGTCGGCGCGAGCGTCGTCGCGGGTATCGGCATCGTCGAGGGCGTCGAATGCGTCATCGTCGCGCCCGATCCGACGGTGCGCGGTGGCACGTCCAATCCGTGGACGCTGCGAAAGAATTTGCGCGTCCACGATATCGCGCGGGAGAACCGGCTTCCGGTCATCGGACTCGTCGAATCCGGCGGCGCGGATCTGCCCACCCAGAAAGAGGTTTTCGTCCCCGGTGGGCGGATGTTCCGCGACCTGACCCGGCTCTCGGCGGCGGGTATCCCGACGATCGCGCTGGTCTTCGGAAATTCCACCGCGGGTGGCGCCTACATCCCCGGCATGTCCGATTACACGGTGATGATCAAGGAGCGGTCCAAGGTCTTCCTCGGCGGCCCGCCGCTGGTGAAGATGGCCACCGGCGAGGAATCCGACGACGAATCTCTCGGCGGCGCCGAAATGCACGCGCGCGTCTCGGGATTGGCCGACTATCTGGCAGCCGACGAGCAGGACGCGATTCGCATCGGCCGCTCCATCGTCAAACGTCTCAACTGGACCAAGAAGGGGCCACACCCGCGCCCCGACGTGCTCGAGCCGCTGTTCGACCAGGAAGAACTGCTCGGAATCGTGCCATCGGATCTGAAGATTCCCTTCGATCCGCGCGAGGTGATCGCCCGCGTGGTCGACGGCTCGGATTTCGACGAGTTCAAACCACTCTATGGCAGCAGTCTCGTCACCGGATGGGCCGAATTGCACGGCTATCCGGTGGGCATCCTGGCCAATGCCCGCGGTGTGCTGTTCTCCGAGGAGGCGCAGAAGGCGGCCCAATTCATCCAGCTGGCAAACCAGAAGGACACGCCACTGCTGTTCCTGCACAACACCACCGGCTACATGGTCGGCAAGGAGTTCGAGCAGAAGGGCATCATCAAACACGGCGCGTTGATGATCAACGCGGTCTCCAATTCCACGGTGCCGCATATCTCCTTGCTGATGGGCGCGTCTTACGGCGCGGGGCATTACGGCATGTGCGGGCGCGCCTACGATCCGCGTTTCGTCTTCGCCTGGCCGAGTGCGAAATCCGCCGTCATGGGCGGTTCGCAGCTCGCCGGTGTCATCTCGATCGTCGGCAGGGCGGCGACGGAGGCGAGGGGTATGCCCTTCGACGAGGAGGCAGACGCCGGAATGCGCGCCATGATCGAGGCCCAGATCGAGGCGGAGTCACTGCCGATGTTCATGTCGGGACGGCTCTACGACGACGGTGTGATCGATCCGCGCGACACCCGAACGGTATTGGGTATGGCGCTGTCGGCCATTCACAATGCCCCGATCGAGGGCGCCGACGGCTTCGGCGTCTTCCGGATGTGAGGCCGACAATGACTGCTGCGCACAGGGCGACGGGCGCGATCACCTCCGTGCTGGTCGCCAATCGCGGGGAGATCGCGCGCCGGGTTTTCGCCACCTGCCGTCGCATGGGTCTCGGCGCGGTCGCGGTGTACTCCGACGCCGATGCCGACGCGCCCCACGTCGCCGAGGCCGACGCGGCGGTGCGACTGCCGGGCAATACGCCGGGTGAGACCTATCTGCGCGGTGACCTGATCATCGAGGCGGCACTCGCCGCGGGCGCCGACGCCGTCCATCCCGGTTATGGATTCCTCTCGGAGAACGCCGATTTCGCCAGGGCCGTGCTCGCGGCGGGTTTGACGTGGATCGGTCCGCCGGTCGAGGCCATCGAGCAAATGGGCTCGAAGGTCGCGTCCAAGAAGATGATGGACGCGGCCGGTGTTCCTGTGCTGGCCGAACTGGATCCGGCCGAGGTCCGCGAGGAACACCTGCCGGTTCTCATCAAAGCCTCCGCGGGCGGCGGCGGGCGCGGGATGCGCGTCGTGCGCGTCCTGGCCGAACTGGAACCGCAGATCGCCGCCGCGCGCCGCGAGGCGGAGTCGGCGTTCGGCGACCCCACGGTGTTCTGCGAGCGGTACCTGGAAACCGGCAGGCATATCGAAGTGCAGGTCATGGCCGATACGCACGGTGTCATCTTGGCGGTCGGCGAACGGGAATGCTCCATTCAGCGTCGTCATCAGAAGGTCATCGAGGAAGCGCCGTCGCCGCTGGTCGAACGGACCGCAGGGATGCGGGATCGGCTGTTCGAAGCGGCTCGACTGGCCACGGCGGCCATCGGCTACACCGGTGCGGGCACCGTGGAATTCCTGGCCGACGAGGCGGGGGACTTCTTCTTCCTCGAGATGAATACCCGCCTGCAGGTGGAACATCCGGTCACCGAATGCACCACGGGCGTCGATCTGGTGCGGTGGCAACTCGAGGTGGCCGACGGCGCGGCACTGCCCGCCGAACCCCCCGCCACGCGCGGACATTCGATCGAGGTCAGGCTCTACGCCGAAGATCCCGCCGCGCAGTGGCAGCCGCAGAGCGGCACCGTGCATCGCATCGACATCCCGCAGGTCGCGGCCGAATTCGATCTGCTACAACGGCCGGGTGTACGGCTGGACAGCGGTGTGGCGCATGGCTGCGTGGTCGGCGTGCACTACGACCCGATGCTCGCCAAGGTCATCTCCTACGGTGAAACCCGTTCCGAGGCAGCGCGATTGCTCGCCGCGGCCTTGTGCCGCGCGCGCATCCACGGTCTGGTGACCAACCGCGATCTGCTGGTCCGGGTCTTGCGGCATCCGGCGTTTCTCGCCGGGGACACCGATACCGCCTTCTTCGCCACCCACGGATTGGACGCGCTCGCGACGTCGCTGGTGTCGGAAACCGACGAGGCGCTCTCCGTCGTGGCGGCAGCCCTCGCCGACGCCGCGGCCAATCGCGGCGCGGCGGGGGTCGGCGGGGGCCTGCCGAGCGGCTGGCGCAATCTGGCGTCACAGTCGCAGCGCAAGTCCTACGAGAGCCGCACCGGCGGAATCCACGAGGTGGGCTACCGATTCGGTCGCGGCGGCACGGTCACGGTGGACGGGCACGACGGTCTCGCGCTGATCGAGGCGACGCCGGATCGGGTGGTTCTCGCGGTGCCGGGCGAACGCGGCCCGGTCCGTCGGCAATTCGAGATCGCTCGCTACGGCGATCTGGTCTGCGTCGATTCCGCGCTCGGACCGGTATCGGTGCGCAGGCTGCCGCGATTCAGCGATCCGGCGGACCAGGTGGCGACGGGTTCGCTGCTCGCCCCGATGCCGGGCAGCGTCATCAGGATCGGGGCGGAGGTCGGCAGCACGGTCACTCAGGGCCAGCCGATCCTGTGGCTGGAGGCGATGAAGATGGAACACACCATCGCCGCGCCCGCCGCGGGCGTAGTGAGCGCCCTCAATGTCGTCGTCGGCCAGCAGGTCGACATCGGGGCCGTGCTCGCGGTCGTCGACCCCGAAGAGGCGGCTGCCGAGGCAGCCGCGAATGCCGAACCGAATACAGCAATTCAGGAGAACTGAGCAATGAGCTTCATCGAATCCGAAGAGCGCAAGGCGCTGCGGGCCGCGGTGGCCGCCCTCGCCGCGAAATACAGCTACCGCGATTACGTGCTGCCCAAGGCGCGCAAGAACGAGCCGCTGGACGAATTGTGGGACGAGGCGGGCAAACTCGGCTTCCTCGGGGTCAATCTCCCGGAAGAATTCGGCGGCGGCGGCGCGGGCATGTACGAGCTGGCGCTGGTGATGGAGGAGCTGTCGGCCCAGGGCGCGGGGCTGCTGCTGATGGTGGTCTCCCCGGCCATCTGCGGCACCATCCTCACCAAATACGGCACCGACGAGCAGAAACAGCAGTGGCTGCCCAAACTCGCCGACGGCACCGGCAAGATGGTGTTCGGCATCACCGAACCGGATGCCGGATCGAATTCGCACCAGATCACCACCACCGCACGACGCGACGGTGACGACTGGATTCTCAACGGCCGCAAGATCTTCATCTCCGGCGTCGATCAGGCCGAGGCCGTGCTCATCGTGTCGCGGACCGAGGATCACAAGACCGGCAAACTCAAGCCCGCGCTGTTCATCGTCCCCACCGACGCCCCCGGTTTCACCAAGGTGGCACAGGAGATGGACATCATCGAGCCCGATCATCAGTACAACCTGTTCCTCGATGACGTCCGGCTGCCCTCCACCGCGCTGGTCGGCAAGGAGGACGCGGCGCTGATGCAGCTGTTCGCCGGCCTGAATCCGGAACGCATCATGGGGGCGGCGATGGCGGTCGGCCTCGGCCGCTACGCCATCGACCGCGCCGTGGAATACGCCAAGCAGCGCACGGTCTGGAAGTCCCCGATCGGCGCGCACCAGGGCATCTCGCATCCGCTGGCGCAGGTGAAGATCGAGCTGGAACTGGCCAAGCTGATGATGCAGAAGGCCGCGGGACTCTATGACGCCGGCGATGAGATGGGCGCGGCCGAAGCCGCCAATATGGCGAAATACGCGGCGGCCGAGGCGAGTATCAAGGCATTGGACCAGGCCATCCAGACCCATGGCGGCGCGGGGCTTACCAGTGATTACGGCCTGGCCGCGATGCTGGCGGGGGCGCGCATCGGCAGGATCGCGCCGGTGAGCAGGGAGATGATTCTCAACTTCGTCGCCCAGCATTCGCTCGGTCTGCCGAAGTCGTACTGATGCCGACCACACCGTATGTCCGGTACGAGGTCGGCGATGGCATCGCGACACTCACCCTCGATTCGCCGCACAATCGCAACGCGCTGTCCTCGCGGTTGGTCGCCGAACTCCTCGGCGGGCTCGATGACGCGGCGGCCGACCCCGCGGTGCGCGCCATCGTGCTGGCCCATACCGGCAACACCTTCTGCGCGGGCGCGGATCTCAGCGAAGCCAGCGATGCCGATCCGGCGGTGGCCGCCGACGAACGCACCAGGGTGATGATCGGGGTGCTGCGCCGACTGGTCGAGCTTCCGAAACCCGTCATCGCGCGGATCGACGGCAATGTGCGGGCGGGCGGGATGGGCATCGTCGCCGGCTGCGATCTGGTGGTGGCCGGGCCGGGGAGTTCCTTCGCCCTGACCGAGGTGCGTATCGGGTTGGCGCCGTTCATGATCTCGCTGACCCTGCTGCCCCGGCTCGATCCGCGCGCGGCGAGCCGTTACTACCTGACCGGCGAGAAATTCGACGCGTCCACCGCGGAACAGATCGGGCTCGTCACGGTCACCGCGGCCGACCCGGCCGCCGAGGTGGCCCGCCTCTGCGGCGAACTTCGCAAGGGTTCCCCGCAGGGGCTGGCCGAGGCGAAGCGGCTGGTGAACGCCGAACTCCTGGCGGGTTTCGACAGTTCGGCCGAGGAACTCGCGCGGCGTTCGGCGAGTTTCTTCGGCACCCCGGAGGTGCGGGAGGGTATGACAGCCTTCCTGCAGCGTCGCGCACCGAGCTGGGCAGAATAATCCCATGGCGACACCTCACGAACCCAAGCAGGACCGCAGCCGCGCCACCCGGCAGCGCCTGCTGGAGGCGACCATCGACTGCCTATCCGAAACCGGGTGGGCGGCGGCCACTGTCGCCGTGGTCGCCGAACGGGCCGGGGTGTCGCGCGGGGCGGCGCAGCATCATTTTCCGACCAGGGAAGATCTGATCACCGCCGCACTCGAGTACATGTTCGACAGCCGCAACGAACAGGCCAAGGAGGAGGCGGCGACGCTGTCTGAATTGGTCGACGGCATCGCGCGGACCAAGGCGGTGGTGTCGGGTCTGGTCGAGTCCTACACCAGTTCGCTGTTCAAAGCCGCCCTGCAGGTGTGGACCCACGCGGCGGCCGATCCGGTGCTGCGGGAACGAATCGTGCCGTTGGAGGCCAAATTCGGCCGCGCCTCCCACCGGCGCGCCGTGGAGGCGCTCGGTGTCGACGACACCGATCCGGTCACGCACCACCTGGTCCAGGCCACCCTGGATCTGGCGCGTGGTCTCGGCCTCGCCGACGTCCTCACCGATGATTCGGCGCGCCGCAAGGAGATCGTGCAGCAGTGGTCGATCACCCTGCACACGGCGCTGAACGCGCCACCCTGCACACGGCGCTGAACGCGCCACGCTGACCGCTATTCGCCGGTGGACTCGCCCGACTTCTTCGCGGGGGCGACATGGGCGAACCACCGCGCGGTCTCCCCTTTCGTCAGGGTCCGCTCCAGCACGAGTTCGCCCGGCATGGCACGGAAATACCGCCCGGCCTGCCAGTCGCGCAGGTACGGAGGGGGATCGAGGACGAGGAGCCTGGAGCCCTCGACCACCGGGATGTCGGCGGGGGTGCCCTCGTGCCACAGCCAGGTTCCGTCGGCGGCGACCAGATTCAACGATCCCCTGGTGATCACCCGGCCGTCGACGGTGCGGCAGACCGCCGCCGCGGCGGCCGACGGCGCCTCGCCGGGCAGATGTCCACCGCCGATGAGGACATCGGCGAGCAAGGTGTGCAGCTGGAAGTTGTCGCCGATCCCGGTGATGCGAACCAGGAATCCTGAGCCGGTCTCCCGGTGCAGCACGACCACCGGTTCGTCGTCGAGTACCAGCAACGCGTAGGCGAGATCCTTGCGCCAGTCGCCGGAGAGTTTGGCGTAGGCCTCGTGCCGCCGCGTCAACAGCGCGCGCGTGCTTGGAGCCAGACCGCGCCGCACCGACTCGCGCTGCAACATGGTGAGGCAGGCTCGGATCCATTCGTCGAGCGTCCACCAGGAGAGCGTGGCGTGAACTCCCGCGCCGTCGAAGAAATCCGCTGGATCGATATTCGCGGGATCGGGTAGTTCGCCGCCCTCGGCGGCGGCCCAGTACTCGGCGAATTCCCGTGCGTCCTCCAAAGCGCCGGCGAGATTCGCGAGCACAGGCGGTGCGCAGGTCACCGCGTCCGCGCCGCGTTCCACACATGCCCCGACGACGAGCGCGATATGCGCGCGCGCACCGTGGGGCAACTCGTCCAGCAGGTCCGCGAGCAGCGGTCCGGCCGCTCTGGCCTCGGCCTGGGACGCGGTGTGCAAGGCATCGAGCAATTCTTCATGCGCCGATCGCACAGCCCCCTGGTCGGAGGTTCGGACCGCGCGCCCGAACGCCGCGACCGCGCTCGCGAATCCGCCATTGCCCAGGTTCATGCGGAGCACCGTAACGATCACCGCGAACCTTGTCGAGCCCCGGGTACCGGGGGGACACGGACGTGTCGCGATCCCTCGGCAGCGCGATGACGTGCGCATTTGGATCGGCGGCCGTCAGGCTGTGCGGCGCACCCGCAGGACGGTGTCGGTGCGCAGCCCGACCTGACCCTCCGGGCCCGTCAGCTCGCGCTCGACCTCCTCGGAGGTCTCGACTCGCCATTGCCCCGGCGTCAGCTCGAGTCCGTCCAGGAGTTCGGCGAGGGTGGGGAAATGCACATCGGTATGGCTGTGGTCGACGAATGACGGCCATCCGGCGTGACTGCCGATGAGCAGCGCACCCGCGGGAGCCACCGCATCGGCGGCCCGGCGCAGTATCCGCGTCTGCTCGCCGCTCTTGTCGACGGGAGAGTGGAAGAACTGGGCCGTCACCAGGTCGAACGTTCCTTCGGGGAAGGTCAGGGCCAGGTCGTGTTCGGCCCATTCGATCCGGTCCCCGACACCCGCGTTCCCGGCATGTGCCGCGGCCCTGCCGAGGGCGGTCGCGGAGATGTCGACGGCGGTCACCCGCCAGCCGCGTTCGGCGAGCCAGATCGCGTCGCCGCCCTCCCCGCAGCCGAGATCGAGTGCGGTGCCAGGGGGAAGGTCGCGGGCCTCGCGGACGAGCAGAGGATTGGGTTTGCCGGTCCAGATCTGGTCGCGCTCCTGGTAGAAGCCTTCCCAGAATTCCTGTGCGCTGCGCGGCGCGGTGGTATCGGTCATGCCGCCATGGTGGAACAGCGCCCGCGCAGGTGACCAGTTTTCTTGCCGTTTCGGCAACACCGTGCCACCGGGATGCGATCCTGTGACACCGTCGGCGCGGCGACCCGGCGGCGCTCGCCGGGACCGAATCGTTCGAGGTCGGCGCGTCGGTTGGTACGGTCGCAGATGTGAGGCAACGCGGCCGGAGACCAGACGAAACGCCGCCAGCGCGCGTCGACGCGCGCACCGAGCGGTGGCGCGAGCATCGGCTGAAGGTCCGTGACGAATTCGTCGACGCCGCATTCCGCGCGCTCGACACCTTCGGTCCCGAGGTCAGCATGGGTGATATCGCCAAGGCGGCGGGCGCCGCGAAACCCAAGCTGTACCGGCATTTCGAGGATAAGACCGACCTCTACGACGCGATCGTCGACCGGGTCCGCGACATCCTCTGGGAACGCATCACCGCGAGTATCGATCTGACCAACGACTCGGCGCGTGAACTGGTGCGTCGCGGCGCCACCGAGTACATGCTCGTGGTGACCGAACATCCCCATGTGTTCCGTTTCATGCTGCACGGCCATTTCACCCACAACGCCGACGAATCCGCGCGGGCACTGCGATCGGCCCGCCAATCCGCCCGCCGCGCGGCCGAATTGATCGTCGGGCTCGTCGATGACGGCTCGGTCGACGTGGACAGTGTCGAGTTGGTCAACTATTCGATATTCGGGGCCGTCGCGTCGGCTACCGACTGGTGGCTCGGCGCCAACAGATTGCGCGCCGACACCATGCCGATCGAGAAGTTCGTGGCCTACCTGGCGGATATCATCTCCGCCCTCGCGCATTCCAACGCCCGCCTCAACGGCATCGTCATCGACGCCGATCGTCCCCTGCACCTGGCTTTCGGGAACGACTGATCACCCGGGGGTACGGGTCTGCGGTCAGGTGTGGGTGAGCCGCCAGAGCGGGGAGACGGGGCCGTGCCCTCGGCCCAGGTCGTAGGAGGCTTCCAGGCAGCGGCGGGTCCACTCCTTGGCGAATTCGACGGCGTCGGGGACGGAGTATCCGTTGGCGAGCGCGCAGGCGATGGCCGCCGCGAGGGTGTCGCCGCCGCCGTGGTCGTTGCCGGTCTCGAGGCGCGGCGCGGTGTATTCGAGAAAGGTGTCGCCGTCGAAGAGCAGATCGGTGCTGACCTTCGAGGAGCGCAGATGTCCTCCCTTGACGACCGACCAGCGCGCGCCGAGTGTGTGCAGCGCCTCGGCGGCGCGACGGGCGCTCGCGTCGTCGGTGACGTCGATGCCGGTGATGAGCCGGACCTCGTCGAGATTGGGTGTCACCACCGTCGCGAGTGGAATCAGCGTGTGCCGCACCGCGTCCAGCGCTTCCTCGTGCAACAGCGGATCACCGTGCATGGAGGCCGCCACCGGATCGACGACGAGCGGAATCGATCCGTCACGGCCGATTCCGACCTCGCGGCATACCTCGGCGACCGCCTCGATAATGGCCGTGGAAGCCAGCATTCCGGTCTTGACCGCGCCGATGCCGATATCACCGGCCACCGAACGCACCTGATCGGCCACGATCCGCGGTGGGATCTCGTGGAATCCGCTCACGCCGACGGAGTTCTGCACCGTGACCGCCGCGACCGCGACCAGCGCGTGGACGCCACAGAAGGCCATGGTGCGGGTATCGGCCTGGATCCCGGCGCCACCGCCCGAATCGGTGCCCGCGATCGTCAGGACGCGGACGGGGGTCTGTCCGGCGGCGGGAATCGGCAACAGCTTCACAGCTCGACCCTACGACGCGCGGCGTGTGTCGCCTCGAGCGAGGCTGTTCTCGATTCGAGTCTCAATTCGAGATGCCGGGGGTCCGGTGGACGTAGGTCGCGTCCGTCAGCTGTTCGACCAGGAAGTCCGCGATATCGGCGCGCGAGATCTTCAGCGTGAGACCCGTCGCGTCGGTGGGGACGTCGCGGCGGAAACCGCCGGTGCGCG
This sequence comes from Nocardia sp. NPDC005366, assembly GCF_040606855.1. Classification (NCBI taxonomy): domain Bacteria; kingdom Bacillati; phylum Actinomycetota; class Actinomycetes; order Mycobacteriales; family Nocardiaceae; genus Nocardia; species Nocardia sp. NPDC005366. The sequence goes on along the minus strand of NZ_JBEXFQ010000015.1, from coordinate 105,096 downwards.
GTCCGTCGGTGAAGGCGCTCGGTCGCACGATGGTCCAGTCCAGACCACTGGCGCGCACGCATTGCTCCTGCGCGACGTGATCGTTGTACGCCTTGCGCAGCAGTACCCCGAAAAACACGTACTTCCATAAGAAGTCGAGATTGTCTCGGCTGTCGCCGACGCCGAGACTGCTCTGACAGATGAGCCGTTTCACGCCGGTCCGGCGCATCGCCTCGATGATCGCCTCGGTGCCGCCGGACCTGACCTTGCCCGTGCGGCCGTCGCCCAGCGCGACGATCACCGCGTCCTGATCGGTCACGGCCCGCTGCGCCGCGTCGGTGTCGAAAACATCGCCCTGCACTACGCGCAGTCGATCGTGTCGCCGCGCGATACCGGCGGCGTCGCGGGTGAAGGCCGTCACCTCGTGGCCCTGTTCCAGTGCCCGTTCCACGACGAGGCGACCTACGCTACCGGTGGCGCCGAAGACCGCGATTCTCATGATTACTCCCCTGGAAGCTCGAAGCTGTTGTGCCGTCGGTGAATCCAGTACAGCAGCGGTCGCGGGCGGGAACCATGGTCGCGCGTCTCGCGGACATACGCGAGTGTCCAGGCCCGCCCGCACCGGGAAGAGACCGCTCGTGCGGAATCAGATGACCCGCGAGAAGAACTGACGGATATCCCCGACGAGCAGTTCGGGGGACTCGTGTGCGGCGTAGTGGCCCGCAGCGTCGTTGGCGCCGCTCGTGCCGAGGCCGGGATCATAGGAGTTCCAGCTGACGATATTGCGGTGGTCACGTTCGGCGAAGCGGCGGATGGACTGGAAATCGCCGGCGAACATGGCCAGGCCGACGGGCGTCGTGGTCGGCTGGCCGGGAGCGTCAGCGGTGTGGGCGTCTTCGTAATAGAAGCGGATCGAGGAGCCCGCGGTGCCGGTCAGCCAATAGATGGCGACATTGCCGATGATGAAGTCCGGATCCAGGCTCGTGCCGAAAAGCTGTGCGTTCCAACCGAGTAGACCCACCGGAGAGTCCGCCAGCGCGAAGGCCAGGGTCTGCGGCTGCTGGCTGTGCAGGGTGTTGAACGCCATCTTGTTGTCGCGGAACCACTGCAGGTGACCGAGTGCCGCCATGTCCTCGGCGGAGAGGTCCTCGAATTCGGCCGGATCCCCCGAAGGGAACGAATACAGCTGCGTCACATGGACTCCGAGCAGACGTTCCGGGGCGAGACGGGCCACGGCGGGGGCGATCATCGAGCCCGCGTCATTGCCGATCGCGGCGAATGTCGGATAGCCGAGCCGCGACATCAGCTCGAGCCAGGCCAGCGCCGTGCGGCCCTGATTCCAGCCCTTGCTACGAGTGGGGCCGGAGAACGCGAAACCGGGCAGGGAGGGGATGACGAGGTGGAAGGCGGGCGCGTCCTCGGATTCCGGTTCGGTCAGCGGCGCGATGATCTCGAGGAATTCGAGGATGGAGCCCGGCCAGCCGTGGGTGAGGATCGCGGGCACCGCGTCCGGCCGCGAGGACCGGATATGCAGGAAATGAATGTCCTCACCATCGATCTCGGTCGTGAACTGCGGCAGCGCGTTCAGTCGCGCTTCCAGCGCCCGCCAGTCGAACTTCTCCAGCCAGTACTCGGCGAGGGCGCGCACCCGCTCGTTGGGCACGCCGTAGGCATCGCCGACGCCGGGCAGTTCCTGGGGCCACAGCGTCCGGCGCAGCCGATCGGAGAGGTCGTCGAGGCGGGACTGCGGGATGTCGATGCGGAAGGGTTCGACGGCGTGCGCGGGCATCTGCTTCTCCTATACGGAACGGAATGGTTTGTTCTGTTTGAACAGTAGCAGAACGGATCATTCCGTTTCAAGTGCTAGTCTGGGCCCATGGCACAGGCAACCGAACCCGCGGCTCGGCCGCCCTTATCCGGTCGCAAAGCGCAGGCGGCTCGCAATGACGGGCTCATCCTGGCCGCCGCCCGCGAGGTCTTCCTGGCCGACGCCAGTGCGCCGATCGCCGCCGTGGCCGAACGCGCCGGGGTCGGCATCAGTGCGCTGTACCGCCGCTACCCCAGCAAGGAGGCGCTGTTGCGCACCCTCTGCGAGGACGGGCTGCGTCGCTACAACGCCGAGGCGGACGCGGCGCTCGAGGAGCCGGACGGGTGGGACGCCCTGGTCCGGTTCCTGGAACGGGTGGTCGACGCCGATGTCCATTCGCTGGCCGTCCATCTGGCGGGCACCTTCACCCCGGACGAGGCGCTACTGCCCGAGGTCGTGCACTCCGGCGAGGTGAACGAAGAGCTGGTACGTCGCGCGCATGCCTCGGGCAAGCTACGGCCCGAGGTGAACTCCCTCGACCTCGGTCTCGTCCTCGACGCCTGCGCGGCGATCGCCGTACCCGACCCGGTGCGCACGACGGAGCTGCGCAGGCGCACCTTGGCCATGCTCGTGGCGGGTCTCGCGGCCGACGGCGTGGAACTGCCCGGCCCGGCGCCGCGTGAGGGAGAATTCGCCTGGCGGTGGGAACGCCGCGCCGACACCTGAATTCGTCCGGTCAGTGCCCGAGACCCGAGCGAAACACCTGCCCGTCCCGCATTGCGGAACCCCGTCCCAGCAACGTAAAGGTTGACTATGAACTGGACCCTCGAGGTCGTCGTCATACCGGTGTCGGATATCGACCGCGCCAAACAGTTCTACGCCGAGAAACTCGGATTCGTGGTAGACCACGACATCGTCATGGGCGACGATGTCCGCATCGTGCAGCTGACACCGCCCGGTTCGGGCTGTTCTGTCGTCATCGGCAAAGGCGCGGTTCCGGCGATGGAACCCGGATCGATCCAGGGCCTGCAACTGGTCGTCCCCGATATCCGCGCGGCGCGCGCCGAACTCGTCGCGCGTGGTGTCGATGTCGGTGACGTGCAGGTTCTCGGGCAGAACCCGAATCCGACACCCGATCCGCTCGACAATGTCGGATTCCTGTTCTTCACCGATCCCGACGGCAACGGGTGGGCCGTCCAGCAGATTTCCACCCGACCCTGAGACCGCCGGTCAGCGCGGCCCGACCAGCAGGGTCTGGGTGCCGCGGCCGAGCGGTCCCTTCTCGTCGAACAGGACCGATTCGGCGAGACCGATGCCGTGTGGCTGTGGGTAGGTGACGGCGTCGAGGCAGACCCATTCGCCCGCGGGCTGACGGTGCAGCGTCACCGTCAGATCCGTGTTGATGAACAGGAAGCGTTCCCAATCCAGTACCGCGCTCACCCCGTTTCCCGAATCGGCCGCCGCCAGTGTGCGCTCCAGCGGGCTCGGCGTCGTACCCGCCACGATCGGATACTTCAGCCTGATCCAGCAGATCGCCGGACCGGGTTCGGCGAACGAGCCTGTCACGAAACGGTATTCGATTCCCGTGTGGAATCCGATCGCCTGGGTCGACGGGAAGAGAGCCGGTTGGAGGGCGTGGTCGGGGCCGGGGCGCGCTCCGGACGGCAGGATGGTTTCGGGTAGTTCCAGTTCGGGATCGGCGAGTTTGAATCGCCAGGCATTGGCGGTCATCACCGGGCCGCGGTCGGTGGACAGGGTGGCCTGGATCAATTCGACACTGCGTCCAGGGCGTGCCACGCGGGTCTCGACGGTGAGCGGTTCCAGCGGCACCGGCCCGAGGATCTCCACCGCCACCCGGCCGACCTGGAAACCTTCGCGCGGTTCGCAGCGCTCGATGGCATGACCGAGCAGCGCCGAGGGCGGGCCCGCGTGCTGGGCGTCGGGGGACCACGGCCCCCTGGTCAGCTCGGTGGAGATGAACCGATTCGAGTTCTCCGGATCGGGCAGGTAGAAGGCGTCGCTCACGGTCGTGGTCCATCTCTCGGACCGGCGGGGATGCCGGTCGGTCGGTTATCGATTCTGCTACGTGGTCGCACGGCCGATCCGATGCCCCTCGGGCCTACGTCCTGCCGAAGGCGAGGGCGACATTGTGCCCGCCGAAGCCGAAAGAATTGTTCAGCGCGTACTCGATGCGCTGTTCACGCGGTGCGCCCGCGACGATATCCAGCTCGACAGCTGGGTCGAGATTGTCCAGATTCAAAGTGGGCGGGATGATTCCATCCCGAAGCGTCAGCAGCGTCAGCACCGATTCCAGAGCACCGACCGCCCCGATCGAATGTCCCAGTGCGGATTTGGGTGCGTAAACCGATGCGTCCGGCGTGACCGAGGTGATGGCCTCGGCTTCAGATGCGTCGCCGATCGAGGTCGATGTGGCGTGCGCGTTGACGTGCTGTATATCCGAATCGCTCAGTCCCGCAGTCTGTATCGCCCTGCGCATGGCGCGGGCCGCGCCGACGCCGCCGGGTTCGGAGGCGACGATGTGATACGCGTCGGAGGTGATTCCCGCGCCGAGCACCCGGCCGTGGATCGTCGCGCCCCTGGCCCTGGCGTGGGTTTCGGATTCCAGGACAAGCAGCGCGCCCGCCTCGCCGAAGACGAAGCCGTCGCGGTCCCGATCGAACGGGCGTGAAGCGCGTTCCGGCTCGTCATTGCGGGTGCTCATCGCGCGCATCATGGCGAAGCTCGCGATCGGCACCGCGTGGATATGGCCTTCGACGCCCCCGGCCACCACCACATCGGCTTCGCCGGTGGTGATGAGCCGCCAGCCGTGCGCGATCGCCTCCGAACCGGATGAGCAGGCCGATACCGGTGCGAAAACCCCTGCCTTCGCGCCGATTTCGAGTCCCACCGTGGCGGCGGGGCCGTTGGGCATCACCATCGGCACCGACATCGGCGACACCTTGCGGTAGCCGCCTGCGCGCATGGCGTCCACCGCATCGATCAGTGCATCGGCGCCACCGAGTCCGGTGCCGATGGCCACCGCGAGGCGCTCGCCCTCCACCTCGGGAATGCCCGCCCGCTGCCAGACCTGTCGGCCGAGTATCAGCGCCAACTGCTCCACATAGGACAGGCGCCGCTGCTCGATCCGGGTCAGTTGATCGCCCGGCTGTGTTCTCAACTTTCCGCCGATCCGCACCGGCAGGTCGTATTCGGTGACGAAATCATCATCGAGCAGCCGGATTCCGGTGCGGCCCCGCAGCAGTTCCGACCAGGTCGTGTCGGCATCGTCGGCCAGCGAGGTGGTCGCGGCGTACCCGGTGACGACAACCGAAGACCGAGTTTCTGAAGCGATTGTTACAGTCACGGTGATATGAATACCTGTAGCAGTCGCTACAGTCAACCTATGGCCCGCCCGCTCGACCACGCCAAACGCGCCGAACTGCTGCACGGCGTCGTTGAATACATCGCCGCCAACGGCCTCGCCGAACTGTCGCTGCGCCCGCTCGCCGCGGCCATCGGCACCAGTTCCCGCATGCTGATCTACTACTTCGACACCAAGGAAGAACTGCTGGTCCAGGCCCTCGCCACGCAGCGCCCCGATATCGCCGCGCTGTTCGCCGATATCGCCGACGCGAGCGCGTTGCGCGAATGCCTCACCGACTTCTTCGAGTCGAGCCTGTCCGGCGACGGCGCGACCAGCGTGCGAGTCCTGCTCCAAGTGCTCGGTGCGGCCTGCGCGCCCGGCAGTCCGTACGCGCGCTACGCCCACGACGCGATCGCCACATTCGTCGCCGAGCTCTCCGCGGCGCTACGTCGTGTCGATATCAGTGACGATACGGAAGCTGTTGCTACGCTATTGATTTCCGGTCTGCGCGGAGTAATCCAGGATCGGCTGATCACCGGTGACGTCGCGCGAACCGCACGGGCGGCGCAGCGCCTGATCGAACAGAGTATTCACTAGTACCGCAGGGTGAGTTCGGGTTGGCTCGGGCGGGTGATGCGGTAGAGCGGGTTGTGCGTCGACGATCGACGACATGGTGGTGGATCGTAATATTCTGGGCGTTCTGCTGGTTGTAGTGCTCGGATCCGGCGCACTGGCAGCGTGCACTGCCGCCGACGGTGTCGTGCAGCAGTCGCTGGACTGGCGGAGTTGTTCGGAGAACGCCGATTTCGAGTGCGCGAGCCTGACCGTGCCGATCGATCGGGCGACATCGGGTGGGGAGACCATCGATATCGCGGTGGTGCGGGATCGCGCCGACGACCAGGCGCGACGAATCGGGACGTTGATCTCGTTGCCCGGTGGGCCCGGCAGTTCCGGTGTGGACCAGATCGTGCGCGGTGCGCAGTTCTCCGAGGAATTGCGAGCGAGATTCGACATTGTGAGCCTGGATCCGCGAGGCGTCGGCCGCAGCCATCCGGTGCGCTGCGACGCAGGACTCATCAGCGGGTGGCCCGATCTGGTGCCCGATGCGGACGGGCGGATCGAGGATGTCCATTCCTACGCACGCGATCTCGCCGACAGTTGCCGGGAGTACACCGGACCGCTCGTGGAGCACCTGGATGCGGTGAGCGTGGCCCGCGATGTGGAGCAGTTGCGGGTCGCGCTCGGCGAAGATCGCATCACCCTCTACAGCCGTTCCTACGGAACTCTGCCCGCGCAGGCATATACCGAGTTGTTTCCGCACAGGGTTCTCGCATCGCTGCTGGACAGCGTGGATGACCACAGCCTGGCCGGGCGTGCCTTCCTTGCGAGCGAAGCCCGCGCGGGTCAAGACACCTTCGCGGAATTCGCGGCGTGGTGCGGGGCGACCGAAGAGTGTGTGCTGCGCGGACGAGACGTCCACACCCTCTACAGCGACCTTTTCACCGCGGCGGGCCGCCGTGATGTCCCCGCCCCCATGCCGGAAATCATCGTCTGCTCCGACTGGCAGTTCGACATCCCTGACCAGGACCGCTGGCAGCGGCTCTGGGAGGAACAACACCAGAACGCCCCCACCCTGCGCACCCATTTCGCCTGGGCCGCGGCTGCCATCTGCTCGGGCTGGCCGATCCCGCCGGCCAATCCACCGCACGCCCCCAGGATCCAGGCCGGTCCACCGATCCTGATCATCAATTCACTCCATGACCCGGCCACGCCACACGAATGGGCAACCGGGGTCGCCGCGCGGACATCGCAAACCCCCGCCGCCCTGCCCCCTACGCAGGGCGGCGATGCGATGTCCGCGACGGTCGCGCCGCCGCGGTCTCAGGAGACCACGGGCAGGTACACCTTCTTACCCGCATCGGCGAATTCGGCGGATTTCTCCGCCATACCCGCCTCGATGGCCTGCACATCCGTCAGCCCCTGGCGTTCGGCGTACTCCCTCACATCGGCGGAAATGCGCATGGAGCAGAACTTGGGGCCGCACATGGAGCAGAAGTGCGCGGTCTTGGCCGGTTCGGCGGGCATCGTCTCGTCGTGATATTCGCGCGCGGTATCCGGATCGAGGGATAGTGCGAACTGGTCGCGCCAGCGGAATTCGAAACGCGCCTTGGACAATTCGTTGTCCCGGTCCTGGGCGTGCGGGTGGCCCTTGGCGAGGTCGGCGGCGTGCGCGGCGATCTTGTAGGTGATCACGCCGACCTTCACATCGTCACGGTTGGGCAAGCCCAGATGTTCCTTCGGGGTGACATAGCAGAGCATGGCGGTGCCGGCCTGGGCGATGATCGCCGCCCCGATGGCCGAGGTGATGTGGTCGTAGGCGGGCGCGATATCGGTCGCGAGCGGGCCGAGGGTGTAGAACGGGGCCTCCTCGCACAACTCCTCCTCCAGTCGCACGTTCTCCACGATCTTGTGCATCGGCACATGGCCGGGTCCTTCGATCATCACCTGCACGCCGGAGGATTTCGCGATCTTCGTCAGTTCGCCGAGGGTGCGCAGTTCGGCGAACTGGGCCTCGTCATTGGCGTCGGCGATGGAGCCGGGGCGCAAACCGTCGCCGAGGGAGAAGGTCACATCGTATTTCGCGAGGATTTCGCAGAGTTCGGCGAAGTTGGTGTACAGGAACGATTCCTGGTGATGAGCCAGACACCACGCGGCCATGATCGATCCACCGCGCGAGACGATTCCGGTGACGCGTTTGGCGGTGAGCGGGACATAACGCAGCAGCACACCGGCGTGCACGGTCATGTAATCCACGCCCTGCTCGCACTGTTCGATGACGGTGTCGCGGTATATCTCCCAGGTGAGCGCCGTCGGATCGCCGTTCACCTTCTCCAACGCCTGGTAGATCGGCACGGTGCCGACCGGCACGGGGGAGTTGCGCAGAATCCACTCGCGGGTCTCGTGGATGTTCTTACCCGTGGACAGATCCATGATGGTGTCGGCGCCCCAGCGGGTCGCCCACACCATTTTCTCGACTTCCTCCGCGATGGAGGAGGAGACGGCCGAATTGCCGATATTGGCGTTGATCTTCACCAGGAATTTCTTGCCGATGATGGTCGGTTCGAGTTCCGGGTGTTTGTGATTGGCGGGGATCACGGCGCGCCCGGCGGCGACCTCGTCGCGCACCAGTTCGGGCGTCACGCCCTCCCGTGCGGCGATGAACCGCATCTCCGGGGTGATGATCCCCCGGCGCGCCCAGGCCAGCTGGGTCGGCGGGCCGTCGACCTGGGGTTTGTCCCAGTTGTCGCGCAGCGCGGGCAGGCCCGCTTCGAGATCGATGGTGGCCGCGTCGTCGGTGTACGGGCCCGAGGTGTCGTAGACGTCGAAGGTCTCGCCGTTGCTGAGATTGATCCGGCGTACCGGAATGCGCAGGTCTTCGACCTGGCGATAGTGTTTGACGCTGCCTTCGATGGGACCGGTGGTCACGGTGTCGACAGGTGTGCTCGTCATGATTTCTCCCTACGCCGGCATTACCCGGTCAGGTTCATACGGTCGACGGCCCTGTCCGCTCCGTGGAGCTAGCCGTCCTCTCAGCCCGCTGGTGCGAGCCCCCGTTGGCGATGTGCGATTTTCCCCGGCCAACCATACCCGCCCGCCCGAGCGGGTTCCCGGCGATCGGGGGAGGAACCTGGCTCACCGCCCTTTCCGTCGCGGATCTTTCCCCGGCCGGATGTGCGATGCCAAGGACGTTCAGCGCTCGTGGGCGGGCAGAACGCGGCCGCGTACCTCACCGAGCCCGATGCGGGAGCCGCCCGTACCCGGTGCGGTGGCGGTGATGACCACCTCGTCGCCGTCTTCCAGGAAGGTGCGCTGTTCGCCGTTCAGCGCGATCGGTGCACTTCCACCCCAGGACAATTCGATGAAGGAGCCGCGCTCGCTCGGGTCCGGTCCGGAGACGGTGCCCGAGGCGTAGAGGTCGCCGGTGCGGGTGGCGGCGCCGTTGACGGTGAGGTGGGCGAGCATCTGCGCCGGTGACCAGTACATGCGTGCGTACGGCGGGGTCGAGACGAGCGTGCCGTTCCAGCTGACCGAGATAGCGATATCCAGCCCCCAGTTCTCGGTTTCGCGCAGGTAGGGCAGTGGTTCGGGGTGCTGATCGGGCAGGGGGATACGCGCGGATTCGAGCGCGGACAGGGGGGTGATCCAGGCGGCCATCGAGGTGGCGAAGGATTTGCCGAGGAACGGCCCGAGCGGCTGGTACTCCCATGCCTGGATATCGCGGGCCGACCAGTCGTCGACCAGTGCGACCCCGAATACGTGATCGGCGAATTCGCCCGTCGCGATCGATGTCCCGAGTGCGGAGCCGACGCCGATCACGAAGCCGAGCTCGGCCTCGATATCCAATCGCCGAGACGGCCCGAAATCCACCGCGCCGGAATCGGTTCGCCGCTGCCCGCGCGGACGACGGATATCGGTTCCCGAGACGACTACCGTTCCCGCCCTGCCGTGGTAGCCGACCGGGAGATATCGCCAATTCGGCAGCAGCGGTTCGGAATCCGGACGGAACAGGAGTCCGAGATTGGTGGCGTGGTCGATGCTCGCGTAGAAGTCGACATAGTCGCCGATCCGGATCGGCAGCAGCGAATCCATCTCGGCCAGCGGATGAACCGCCGCGTCGGGAATCGCGCCGTCGACGAGAGCGCGTAAGCGATCCCGTGTATCGCGCCAATGCCGGACGCCTCTCGCCAGAAAGGCATCGAGACTCGCATTCGCGAAATCCGGATCGTCCAAAGCCAGCGACAGGTCGACGACCACGTCGCCGAGTCGCGTGCATACCCGCGCCCCGCCCCGTTCCCCCGCGCGCGGGGCACAGACCCCGTAGGGCAGGTGGTCCGGTCCGAACGGCGAGTCCTCCGGGACGTCGATGCGGGCCATCAGCCCGGCCCTCGACCGGACCAGGTCCATGCGTACTCGGGATCTTCGCAGGCCAGAGCGCCCTCGCCGAGTTCGAGTGGCCGGAAGGTGTCGACCATGACCGCGAGTTCGTCGAAGTATTCGATGCCGATACTGCCCTCGTAGGCCGCGGGCTGCGGACCGTGCGCGTAGCCGCCGGGATGAACCGACACCGACCCCTGTTCGATCCCCGAACCCCGGCGCGCCTCGTAATTCCCGCCGCAGTAGAACATCACCTCGTCGGAGTCGACATTGGAGTGGTAGTACGGCACCGGAATCGACAGGGGGTGATAGTCGACCTTGCGCGGGACGAAATCGCAGATCACGAAGTTGATCCCCTCGAACGCCTGGTGGACCGGCGGGGGTTGGTGCACCCGCCCGGTGATCGGCTCGAAATCGGCGATATCGAAGGTGAACGGATACAGGCAGCCGTCCCAGCCGACCACATCGAACGGGTGGGTCGCGTAGCGCATTCTGGTGCCGACCACTCGGCCGCTCGCGCGGTGTTTGACCAGCACCTCGATATCGGTGCCCGTCTCCAGCAGCGGGCCGTCCGGTCCGCGCAGGTCGCGTTCACAGTAGGGGGCCTGCTCGAGCAACTGGCCGAATCGCGACAGGTAGCGCTTCGGCGGCGTGATATGACTCGACGCCTCGATCACGTAGGCGTGCAGGGGATCCGGCCCGGTCGGCGACCAGCGGTGGGTGGTGGCGCGCGGTATCAGCACCTGATCGCCCTGCTGTGCGCGCAGTGTTCCGAAGACCGTGTCCACCGTCGCGGAACCGGATTCCACGTACACCAGTTCGTCGCCGATGGCGTTGCGGTACAACGGCGAATCGCTCGCCGCTACCACATAGCAGATGCGCACGTCCGCGTTGCCCAGCAGCAGTCGCCGCCCCGTCACCGGATCGGTGCCCGCGGCGCTGTCACCGGGAAACAATTCGGGGAGCCGCAGATGACGGTGGCGCAGCGGGTGATTCGGGGAGGTGCGCTGATCGGGCAGTTCCCAGACCGCGGAATCGATGATCGCGGGCGGCAGGCCACGGTGGTAGAGCAGCGAGGAATCCCCGGAGAAACCCTCTTCGCCCATCAACTCCTCGTAGAGGAGCCCGCCGTGCTCGTCGCGATGCTGGGTGTGCCGCTTGGGTGGCACCGCACCCACCTGCCGATAGAACGCCATGGCCGCACCTCCCGCCCGGTCGCCGGTCGGATTCGATACGTCCATGGTAGTGAGCGGACAGCCGATCGGCTGGAAGTTTCCGCTGATCTGCGGGGATATTGTCAGTAGATCGCCGATTTGCTCGGCATTCTGCCGAAGAAGTGCCGCAGGATCACGTCGCGATGTCGTTCGGTCGTGCCGCTACGGCGGGGTACCGGCCGGACCGGACAATCGCCGTCCACCACCGCGGGAACCTGTCCGAACGAGGCGCGAATGTCCGCCGAGACCGGCTGCCTCCACACCGCAAGCGCCGACGCTCGCGACCTGACGATCGGCGTCGCGGGGATTAGGTTGTGGGGCATGCAATCCGAGTTGCCGACGCTGGATGTTCTGTGGGGGCGCACCCTTGTGGTCCAAGTGGTGCAGGATCCGGAGGGGGCGGGGCAGCTAGGTGAGTTGGCCGGTGGCCGTGTCACGTTCGACATGGGTATGGCGAACAATTGGTTCACGCTGGAGCGGTATCGGGACGGAACGGCCGTGTTGTTCGGGCAGGGACGCGATGACGATTACATCGCTCCGGTCGAACCGCAGGATCTGCTGGTCGGGGCGCCCCCGTGGGTGCCGGTCGCCGATCTCACGCCGTTGATGCTGGACGAGGTGATCGATTTCGTCCGCTGGTGGGACGGCGACGACTGGCGGCACGCGGACCAGTTGGAGCAGTTGCGCGTCGAATACGAGACGGCGGTCGCGCTCTATCCGCTGCTCGAATTGCGGCAATTGGTGGGGCTTTTCGCGGAATCCCTGCACGGGGTGACCCATGACGAGGTGGCGGCGCTGTTCGCCGCCGCGGAGACCAGGGCGGTGACCAGGGATCTGGTCAGTGCGCTTGGACCCGATTTGTCCGACGCGGTATTCGATTTCCTCGACCGCGGCGGCGTCGTGGCGGGTTCGGCGCCGGTGGCCGAAGAACTTCCCGCTCCCGCGACAGGTCCGCGTCTGCGCCGTCGTATCACCTCGGTGGAACATCGCCGACAACTTGTCGCCGGGATGGTCGAGGCCTCCGAATTGCCACGGTCCACCCCGCCCGACAGTCCGGAACTCGCCGATATGGTCGCCCGCATCCACCTGTTGTATCGGGAGTACGGGCACGTCGATTTCGCGTTCCGGGTGGGTCGCGGCATCGGTGTCGGCGTGCCGCGCAACGCGCGCAAGATTCCGACCGGGCTGCGGCGGCTGCGCGATATCGAAGCGGGCGAATACGGCCGGTGGCTGTTCATCCGGTTCACTGTCGAGGGCGAGGACGTCCGGGTCGACCGCGCGTACGACCACTGGCCGCGCTGGTTCCCGCGTAATCCGTACGACAACGATCCCGATCGCGGAGATCTGGTCGAGGAACTCGCCGCACGCGCGGCCGAGGCGCGACCGTCCTGGGCCGCGCTCGCGGCAGACGAGTTCGCCTACGTCACCGCGTGAGTCGGCCGTGTGCACCCGAAACGGGTGAGTCGCCGCGCGCGTGCGGGCCTGGCGTCGCTCAGTCGCCGAATTCCGCGATGACGGGCGCGTGATCGCTGGCGCCCTTGCCTTTTCGCTCCTCGCGGTCCACCACCGCGTCCACGGCCCTGCCCGCCAGTTCGGGTGAGGCCAGGACGAAATCGATGCGCATCCCCTCTTTGCGGGGGAAGCGCAGTTGGGTGTAATCCCAGTAGGTGTAGACGCCGGGGCCGGGGGCGAACGGTCGCATGACATCGGTGAAACCGGTGTCGGCGATGGCCTCGAAGGCGTCGCGTTCGGGTTTCGAGGTGTGGGTCTTGCCCTGGAAGAAGTCGACCGACCAGACATCGTCATCGGTCGGCGCGATATTCCAGTCGCCGACCAGTGCGATGCGGGCCAGCGGGTCGTCGGCCAGCCATGCCGCGCCGTTGGCGCGCAGCGCGGCGAGCCATTCCAGCTTGTACGTGTAATGCGGGTCGTCCAGTGCCCGGCCGTTCGGCACGTACAGGCTCCAGACGCGCACTCCACCGCAGGTCGCGCCGAGTGCGCGGGATTCTAGGACGGGGGCGCTGATGAGGGATTCGCCCGCGTCCTTGTCGAAACCCGGCTGATCGGGGAAGGCGTACTCGACATCCTCCAGGCCGATTCGCGAGGCGATGGCCACGCCGTTCCACTGGTTGATGCCGAGGTGGGCGACCTCGTATCCGAGTTCGTCGAAGCGCTCGAACGGGAACTGATCGTCGCGGCATTTGGTTTCCTGCATCGCGAGCACATCGATGTCCTGGCGGTCGAGGAACTGTGCCACCCGATCGATACGGGAACGGATCGAGTTGACGTTCCAAGTCGCGAGACGCACGAAATGCCTTCCTTCGCAATGGGCCCACCCGGGGACCGGGCCTACAGTTCTTTCTACGCTCTTTCCCGCGCTGTCACTCCGGGGGCGAGGCGTACCGGTAGGTGTGATGGTCCAGGAAGCCCATATCCCGGTAGAGGGCGAGCGCGCCGGAGTTCCGCGCCTCGACCTGCACGTAGGCGTGGGTCGCGCCCCGGTCGTGTCCCCAGCGGATCAATTCCGCGCAGATCAGCGATCCGAGTCCGTGCCTGCGGTGCTCCGCGGCGACGGCGACACAGCTCACACCGATCCAGCGGCGCTCGTCCGGCGCGGTGGTCAGCGCGCCACGTCCGATCGCGATCGGCTGCGGCACGCCGAGCGCGGCGAATGCCAGCTCACCCTCGTGCACCGCGGTCAGCACCTCGGGCACGGGTGTCGAATCCGGATTCTCGCCGCTGTGCTGGTACATATCCAGCCACGCGGCCTCCGGTGTCGGCGCGAACCGCACCATCGGGGGCCCCTGCGGCAGCACGAAATTCTCGATGTCGATCCCGAGGACGACCGTCTCGCGCTCGATGGTCCAGCCGGGCGGCGCGGGCGCGAGACGATCGGGCAGCGCCAATCGCAACGGCAGGCCGCGCAAGGTGTACCAGTCGTCGATCCGCAGCAGCGTTTCGGTCGTGAGATCGGCGGGTATGCCGTGATCTCCCAGTGGCACAGCGGAATTCGCGCGGTGGGTGTAGTCGTTGCCAGCGCGCAACAGCCAACCGTCGATCCACTCGTGCTCGATCCCCGGCCACCCGAACGCGGCCGCGGCTTCCAGAGCGCGGATCTCCCCGATACGAATCGGTCTCGGTCCCAAGGCTTTCAGGGCGACGACGCGGTCGGTGGTGACGGACACCAGTTGCCCGTCGGCGGCGCGGACGGTCGGCGGGTCGAGCGACACCAGTTCGCCGATCACATCGGTGAGCGGTTGCGGATGGCCCGCGGGCAGCCGGTACCGCATCACGACCCGTCGGCCCAGCGCTATATCCGACCGGCCTGCCTCGGGGTGCGCGGGCTCAGTGGTCATGCCCGAACGGGTCGGGCACCGTGCCCGGAATCCAGCTCAGCCCGGGAACACCCCAGCCGTTGCGTTTGATCGACTTCTTGGCGGCGCGGGCATTACGCCCGATCAGCACGTCCACGTACAGGAATCCGTCGAGGTGTCCGACCTCGTGCTGCAACATTCGCGCGAAGAAACCCTTGCCCTCGATATCGACCGGCTCGCCGTGTTCGTCGGTGCCGGTGACCCGCGCCCATTCGGCCCGGCCGGTTGGGAACTGCTCGCCAGGAACCGACAGACAGCCTTCCTCGTCGTCGTCCGGGTCCGGCATGGTCTCGGGGATCGCCGAGGTCTCGAGCACCGGATTGATCACCGCGCCCTTGCGTCTGGTCGCGGCGCCGTCCTCGCCGATATCCGGGCAGTCGTAGACGAACAATCGCAGCGGAACGCCGACCTGGTTGGCCGCCAGTCCGACACCGTTCGAGGCTTCGAGCGTCTCGTACATATCCGCGACCAATTCGGCCAGTTCCTCCGGGGTTTGGGTGACCTGCTGCGTCGGGTTGTGCAGCACGGGGTCACCGACGATCACGATGGGGAGGATTGCCATGGGCGGTAAGCCTACTGGGTGCCGATCCGGCCGTGATCGCGTGCCGACCGGCAGTGACACGCCGCTACTGTCGGGTAAACACGCCGGGAGCAACGCTGAGACGCCCGATGGTCCCGTGGTTCAATGATTCGCGACGTACAAGCACCATTTTCGTCTGGTGGTTACTCGGCGAGGGAGCAGGATGGACGGCGCAGCGGCACGGGATCTTCCCGCGACCCAGGGCGGGCCTTCCGCGAACGGGGATATGCCGGCCGAAGCCGGTGCTCCGGCGGCGGAGGGGGAAGGCGGCCTCAGTCGTCGCGAGCACGACATTCTGGCCTTCGAACGGCAGTGGTGGAAATACGCCGGTGCCAAGGAGGAGGCCATCAGGGAGCTGTTCGGCATGTCGCCGACCCGCTACTACCAGGTTCTCAACGCGGTGGTCGACCGGCCGGAGGCGCTCGCCGTCGATCCGATGCTGGTGAAGCGGTTGCGCCGCCTCCGCGCGAGCAGGCAGAAGGCCAGGGCGGCCCGTCGTCTCGGTTTCCAGGTATGACCCGACTCGGCGGCGAGATGCGGACCCCGGAACCCGATGTGGGACTAGGGTCGATACCGTGAGCTACCCCAATCCCACCTCCGGCGGGCCTCCGTTGCGCGCGCTGGCGATGGTGTTGATCGCGTTGGCCATCGTCTTCGCGGGCCTCGGTGCGATGTCGTTGTCGAGTTCGGAGGCCGACGACTCGACCGTCGCCGAGTCGCAGACCGGCACAACGAGCGTGGCGCCGGTCAGCACGCCGACGGATCGCATCACCGCCGCCGCGTCCTCCGCGCCCGTGACGACGACGGCCGCGGCGACCACCACCCCAACCACCGCGACCCCGGCCACCACCGCGCCGCAGGCAGCGCCCGCGGCGAATCGCGCGGTGCCGATCCGCGTGCTGAACAACAGCCTGGTCGCCGGATTGGCCTCACGTACCGCGGGCCAGTTGCAGGCCGATGGCTGGACGAATGTGTCGTCCGGGAACTACGCGGGCGGCAATATCGCCAAAACCACCGTGTACTACGGGAATTCACCGGGGGAACGGGAAGCTGCGATGGAGGTCGCGCGGGCATTGGGCGCGACGGCAGAACCGAAGTCCTCGGACGTCGGTGATTCGGGCGCGGGTGTCGTCGTCATTCTGGCGGGTAACTGACGTTCGAGTGCTCCGAGCCATACGGCCCTGTCACGGTGCGGCTCGCCGGGCGTGGCATCATCTTGTCCGGTAACAAACGTTGTCCACCCAGCTTTACTCGTAAACTCGGTACTCGTAAAGGAGTTCTCCGATGGCCCCGTCCACAACTCGTCGCCCGTCCTGGCGGACTGTGACCCCGGTGCTTGCGGTCGCGGTCCTCGGCCTCGCTGCCTGCTCGAACAGTCAGGAGTCGAGTGATGTCAAGGGAACGAACCCGCCCGTGTGGACAGGCGCGGCCGCTCCGCCCGCCTCCGAATTCGGTGAGCAGCACGGCAGCGATTCGACGAATCCGGGCGCCAAGGTGGATCTGAAGGATCCCTCCGGTAAATCGGTCGCCACCGCCACGATCACCTCGTCGGGTAACCATCTGCAGGTGCAGGTCGACGCGAACGGCCTGCGGCCGGGTTTCCACGGTCTCCACATCCACCAGATCGGCAAATGTGAGGCGAATTCGGTGGCCCCGACCGGCGGCGGCGCGGGCGATTTCCTCTCCGCGGGCGGTCACCTGCAGGTCGGCAGCGCGAACGCGCACCCGGCCAGCGGCGACCTCACCTCGCTCGAGGTGCGTGCCGACGGCATGGGCACCCTGGTGACCACGACCGACGCGTTGACCCTCGCCGATATCAAGGGCAAGGCGCTGATCGTGCACGCCGATGCCGACAACTTCGGCAATATCCCCAACCGTTATGTTCGCGCCGACGGCGTAGCTGGCCCGGACGAAACCACGCTCGCGACAGGAGACGCTGGTGGCCGCGTCGCCTGCGGCGTAATCGCTTAGACAAGGTGAGAGATGGCCAGGGCAAGAGTTGAACAGGTTCCCTTCACAGGCTCGCCCCGGCCGACTATCGGCATCGAATGGGAGATCGCGCTCGTCGACAAGGTGACGCGCGATCTCTCCAATACCGCCTCCGCTGTCTTCGACGAGGTCGGCGAGCTGCGGGCATGGGACGGAACTCCGCAGGTCACCAAGGAGTTGTTGCGCAACACCGTGGAACTCGTCACCGGTGTCCACGACACCGTCGGCGCCGCGGTAGAGGATCTGCACGGCACGATGGACGCCGTGCGCCGCGCCGCCGACCCGTTGGGCGTCGACCTGTTCTGCGCGGGCACCCACCCGTTCGCCCAGTGGTCCGCACAGCAGTTGACCCGCTCCGAGCACTACGACGAGTTGATCGAGCGCACCCAGTGGTGGGGCCGTCAGATGATGATCTGGGGCGTGCACGTGCACGTCGGAGTCTCCCACCGGGACAAGGTTCTCCCGATTCTGAACTCGCTGCTGCTCGCCTATCCGCATCTGCTCGCACTGTCGGCATCCTCGCCCATGTGGGCGGGCGCGGATACCGGATACGCCAGTAATCGCACGCTGATGTTCCAGCAGTTGCCGACCGCCGGCCTGCCGTTCCAGTTCGAGAACTGGAGCCAGTTCGAGCATTTCGTGCACGACCAGTTCAAAACCGGAGTTTTCGAACAACTCGGCGGCATGCACTGGGATATCCGGCCCGCACCGAAATGGGGAACCATCGAGGTGCGCGTCTGCGACGGCACCTCGACCAGGGCCGAGCTGGCCGCGCTCGCCGCGTTCATCCACTGTCTGATCGTCGATCTCGATCGCCGGTTCGAAAACGGTGAGCAGTTGCCGACGCTGCCGCCGTGGCATGTGCAGGAGAACAAGTGGCGGGCCGCGCGATACGGGCTGGACGCCATCGTCATCGTCGACGCCGCCAGCAATGAGCGTTTGGTCACAGACGATCTCACCGAAATGCTGAACCGGCTGGAGCCGACGGCCAAACAGCTCGGCTGCGCGGACGAGTTGGCGATGGTGGCCGAGATTCCCGTGCATGGGGCCTCGTATCAACGCCAGCGCAAGGTCGCCGCCGCGGCCCAGGGTGACCTGGTCGCGGTGGTCGACGCGCTGGTGAAGGAACTCGATCGCTGATCGGCCGCCCGAACCGGTCGACGACCGTTCAGATCGCCAGGGGGACAGCGTTCATTCCCCGTTTACTATGGTCGACGTGCTAGTCGAAGATCCGGGTGCCCGCGTAGGAGTTCCGCCGCGTCGATCGTCCGCGCCGACGACCCGGATCTGGGGCGTGGCAGCGGTCCTCGCCGTCGCGGCGCTATTGATCGCCTTGCAGATCGCCGCGACCGGACAGGGGTTCGAAGGGCCGCTGGCCAGCCTGTGGAAGGACTACGCGGGCACCCCGAAATCCATGTCGGTGCCGTGGGCCGGACTGGTGCTCGCCCTGGTCGGGCTTACGGCGAGACGTCGTGTCCTCGCGGTGAGCGCCGCTGTCGTCATCGATCTGATCGGCGCGGGCGCGCGGCTGCTCGCGGGTGATCCGCCGACGGTCGGCAACGGCGCGGTCATCGTGCTCACGGCGATCGCGGTGACCGCCCTGCTGCGCTGGCGCGGGGCCGAACGGCGCAATGCCCTCGGAGCCGCGGCGCTGGGCGCGCTGCTGATCCTCGCCACCAAGGTGGGCGATGTCTGGTTGCACGTCACGGTGGTGACGCGGCCGCGGGTGCTCGACCAATACGTGATGCTGGCCGATCATGCCCTCGGCGACCCGTCGTGGCTGATGGGCCGGGTCATCGACGCGCTCGGTCCCGCTGTGTACGCGGTGCTGCACTGGGTCTATATCGAATTGCCCGTCGCGGCGATCGTCGTCGCCGTATGGCAACTGCGCCGGATCGTTCCGACCGGGCAGTGGCCCACCCACTATCTGGTGCGGACCTTCCTCGTCCTCGGTCTGCTCGGTCCGATCGTGTACCTGCTGTTCCCCGTGGTCGGCCCGATGTTCGCCTACGGCGTCGACGGTCACGGTCTGCAACTCGGCAATTACTGGCCGAGTGTGGTGCCGCCGATCGAAAGGGATCCGGCGGCGATGCCTTTCGACACCGCGACACCACGCAACTGCATGCCGTCCATGCACACCGCGTGGGCGCTGTCGGTCTTCCTGCACACCCGCCGCGATATCGACGGCTCCCGCGCTCCCGCGTGGCTGCGGTGGGGCGGCGCGTTCTGGCTGGTGTGCACCCTCATCGCGACCCTCGGCTTCGGGTATCACTACGGCGTCGACCTCGTGGCGGGCGCGGTGCTGTGTCTGACCGTGGAATCGGTGCTGCGCGAACCGGAGCGCGGTTGGGGGTGGTTCCGCGTCCGCCTGGTCGGCGCGGGGGCCGCCACGCTGGCCGCCCTGCTGCTGTCCTACCGGTATCTGGCCGTCCCCATGGCCGAATATCCGGCTCTCGCGGGAACGATCGTGCTCGCGCTGCTCGCCGGTTTCGCCGCGGCCTTCCACGCCACCTGGTTCGCGACCCACCGCGAACCGGTCCCGGCGCGAGTACAACCCGGGCTGGCGGCTGACTATTCGTAGCCGTTGCCGGTGATGTCATCGATGAGCATCAATCGATCTCGTCGCCCAGTTCGTTGACGCGCAGCATGCCGTCGCGATGGCGTTGTTCGCGGTATGCGGTGCGGCCGAGGAGATGGGCGATCACGGGAGCGGTCAGGATGGTGAACAGGGCTACCAGACCGAGCATCCAGACGTTGGCGTCGGCGCGCAGTTCGATTCCGGCGCCGAAAAGAATGAGGATGAGCCCGACCACCTGGGGTTTGGTGGCGGCGTGCATGCGGGTGAGGGTGTCGGGAAAACGCAGGATGCCGAGCGAGGCGGTGAACGCGAACAGCGCGCCGAGGACGATGAGTCCGGCCGATATCCACTCCAGCGCCGTCACCGGTCGTCCCTGACGCGGAAGCGGGAGACGGCGGCGGAGCCGAGGAATCCGACGAGGGCAAGTGCGACGATGGCGGGGATGACGGTGGTGTCACGGCTGTAGGCCGCCCACACCGCGAGGCCGGAGGCGGCGATCGCGACCAGCGAGTCGATACCGACGACCCGGTCGAGCGTATCGGGGCCCGCCAGGATTCGATAGCTGGTGAGCAAGGCCGCCGCGGACAGGAATACGGCCGCGATGACGGCGGCGACGGTCATCTACTTACCTCCGTCGGGGATGTGCGGACGGGCCGTTCGAAGCCGTCGATCAGCAGTCGTTCGAGCCTGCGGGTGGTCCGATAGAACTTGTCCACGGCGGCGTCGCTGCTCACATCCAGGACATGTACGTAGACGACACAGCGTTGCCGGTCGATCTCTAGCACCATGGTGCCGGGAATGAGATTCAACAGGTCGGTGCACAGCACCAGCACCAGATCGGAGCGGGTGCTCAAATTCACCCTGAGCACGCCCGAGACCGGTGTCGGTGCGGGGCGCACGGCGAGCCAGGCCACCTGGAAACTGGATTCGAGCGCGTAATACGCACTCACCACGACCAATTGGAGCAGGGGCAGCGGATTGAAGCGTCCGCTGCCGGGCAGCGTCGGCAGCGGCAGCGCGACCATGACCACCGTCGCGACGACGAGTCCGGCGAGCAGATTGCCGACACTGATATCGCCCCACAGCGCCATGTAGACCAGTGTCAGCCATAGCAGCAGCCCCACCTTGATGACGTTGTCGCGGTTGAGGAGACGGGAAAGGCTCATCGCGACGCTCCCGGATCGCCGAGTACCGCGCCGATATAGACGGCCGGGTCGGACAGGTCGGCGGCGGCGCGGTCGGCGATGCCGAGGACAGGACCGGCCAGCACCGTCAGGGCGAGCCCCACCGTCGCCAATGCCGCTGTCGCGGCGAGCATCAGCGGCGGGATGCGGCCGGGATCGGTGCGCTCGTCGTAGCGGACGTCTTCGTAATCCTCTATCAGGGTGGGTGGATTCGCGGCGGCGAGATGTCCTTCGGGGGCTTCGGCGCGCGGTCGCCAGAACACCTTGGCCCACACCCGCGCCGCCACGTACAGGGTGAGCAGGCTGGTGACGACGGCGCCCGCCACCAGCGTCCACGCCAGTACGCTGCCGTCGGCCGCGCCTGCCCGCAGTAACGCGACCTTGCCGATGAAACCCGAGAACGGCGGTATGCCACCGAGATTCAGTGCGGGGATGAGGAACAGCACCCCCAGGATCGGGCTCGCGGCGGCCAGTCCGCCGAGGCGGCGCAGCGAGGTCGATCCGGCCTGGCGCTCGATGAGGCCGACCACGAGGAACAGGGTGGTCTGCACCAGAATGTGGTGCGCCACATAGTAGATCGCGCCGGCCAGCCCGGCGGCGCTGCCGAGCCCGACCCCGAAGATCATGTAGCCGATATGGCTGACCAGGGTGAACGACAGCAGCCTGCGGATATCGCTCTGCGCGATCGCGCCGAAGATGCCGATCAACATGGTGAGCAGTCCGCAGACCAGCAGGACATTGTCGAAACTGCCGTCGGGGAACAGCAGCGAATGGGTCCGGATGATCGCGTACACGCCGACCTTGGTGAGCAGGCCGGCGAACACCGCGGTGACCGGGGCGGGTGCGGTGGGGTAGGAGTCGGGCAGCCAGTTCGACAGCGGGAAGACCGCGGCCTTGATGCCGAATGCCACCAGCAGCACCGCGAAGACGGCGGTGCGCACCCCCTGCGGCACCGCCTCCATCCGGACCGCCAGCTGCGCCAGATTGAGGGTGCCGCTGGTCGCGTACGCGAGACCGATCCCGATGAGGAAGATCAGCGACGACAGCATCGACACCATCACGTAGGCCACGCCCGCCCTGATCCGCTGCGCCGTCGCGCCGACGGTGAGCAGCACGAAGGACGCGGCCAGCAACATTTCGAAGCCGACGAACAGGTTGAACAGATCACCGGCGAGGAACGCCGCCGAAACACCCGCCGTCAAGACGAGATAGGTGGGCCGATAGATGGAGGTCGGCTGCCTGTCGTCACCGTCGCGGATGTTCTGGCCGGAACCGTAGAGCGACACCGCGAGCAGCACGATCGAAGACACCAGCAGCATGCCCGCCGAGAGCCGGTCCACCACCAGCGTGATGCCGATCGGCGTTTCCCATCCGCCGATCTGCACCGCGGTGGTGCCGTCGCGATCGGCGAGGTAGAGCAGCATCGCGCTGATGACGACGACGGAGCCGAGCGCGAGCAGCACCACCGTGGCCTGCACGCGCGGTTTCCTGCCGAAGACCAGGGTCACGGCGGCGGCGAGCAGCGGTACCAGCACCGGCAACGTCGCGATCGCAGGCAGCGCGCCCGAGGAGAGGCTCACGCTTCCGGATCCTCTCGCTCACGTCGTGTCGCTACCTCGACATCGTCGGGATCGTTCTCCAGAGCCTCGGTGGTGGTGAGGATGTAGGACCGGTAGGCGAGGGCGAGGACGAAAGCCGCCAGGCCCATGGTGATGACGATGGCGGTGAGCACCATCGCCTGGGCGAGCGGATCGGCCATCGCCCGCTGGTCGTCCTCGGCGGTGCCGAGAATCGGCGAGCTGCCCGCGGCTCCGCCGACGGTGAGGATCAGCAGATTCACCGCGTTGCCGAACAGGATCATCCCGAGCAGCATCTTCGATACGGTGCGTTCCAGGATCAGATACACCCCGCACGCGACGAGGACGCCGATCAGGATCAGTAGCGTCAGATTCGAGGTCACGACCGGGAACCCCCTCCCGCCGAGGCGGATTCGGTGGTGTCGCCCAGTTCGCTGTCCAGGCGCGCGCCGAGACTGCGCAGGACGTCGAGCACGAGGCCGACCACGATCAGGTACACGCCGAGGTCGAAGAACAGAGCGGTGACCAGTTTGACGTGTCCGACCAGCGGCAGCGTGACCTCGACGATCGCCGAGGAAAGGGCGGGTGCGCCGAGTAGCAGCGAGGTCGTCGCGGTGCCCGCCGCCAGGGTCAGTCCGGCGCCGAGGATCTGCCCGGCGTCGACGGGAAGCGCCTCGCCGAGTTCGTAACGTCCGCCCGCGAGATAGCGCAGGGTCAGCGCGAGACCGGCGGTGAGCCCACCCGCGAAACCGCCGCCGGGAGCGTTGTGCCCGGAGAAGAAGAAGTAGATCGAGAGCACCATGATGGTGGGGAAGATCAGTCGCGTGGTGATCTGCAGGACCATCGAACGGTCCTCGCGCGCCATCAGCCTGGACGCGGGCAGCCAACTCACCAGATCCGGGTCGTAGCGGGGTGAGTCCACCGCACGCGGCGCGGTGCCGAATCTGCGGGTGCGGAACACCAGGGAGGCGACCCCGGTCGCGGCGACGATCAGCACCGAGATCTCACCGAGGGTATCCCAGGCGCGGATATCGACGAGCAGCACGTTGACGGCGTTCTTGCCGCCGCCGATGTCGTAGGCGGCCCCCGGAATGCGATGCCAGATCGGTTCGGCGGAACGGGCCGCGGTGGCGAAAGCGGCGAGTACCGCGACGGTCGCGCCGACGACGGCGGCGAGCAGCGCCCTGCGCACCTTCGACGCGGTGGCGCGGGTGGCGTCGATCTCGGCGGGGAACGCGCGCAGTACCAGTACGAAGACCACCAGTGTGAGCGTCTCGACCAGGAATTGGGTGAGCGCGAGATCGGGGGCGCCGTGCAGGGCGAAGATCACGCCGCAGCCGTATCCGGTGACGCCGACGACCAGCACGCTGGCCAGCCGGTTGCGCAGCACCGTCGCGCACAGCGCCATCGCCGCCATGATCGCGCCGATGGCCGTTTGCAGCGGCGAATCCCACAGCCGAAGCCGCACACCGGTGCGGGTGCCGAGCGCAAGCGCGACCGTCGGCAGGATGATCAGCGTGCCGAGGATGGTGGCCTGACTCATCGGCAGCGAACCACGCTGCACCGAGCCGGTCATCCGCAGCGAAAGCCGGTCCATGGCGCGCAGTGTCGCGTCGTAGACGCGGTCGGCGTTGCCGAGAACGTGATGTGTGGTCTCGACGATCCGTCCGCGCAGCAGGAACAGCACCGTGCCCGCGGCGATGATCAGTACCGTCAGCGCCAGCGGCGCGGTGAATCCGTGCCACAGCGCCAGATGCGAGGTCGGCGTGCCGCCCGGCAGCGTTTCGGCGTAGGGACTCAGCAGGCCGTCCAGCCACGCGGCGGCGGGACCGGCGATCAGCCCGGCCACCGCGAGGATCGCGGGCGGGGCGAGGAATAGCGCGGCGGGTCGATGCCAGCCGATCACGGAGGCGCTGAGTTGTCGGGTGTGCCCGGGTTTGTCCGCGAACGCGCCCCAGATGAATCGCGCGCTGTAGCCGAGGGTCAGCGCCGAACCGACGCTCACCCCGATGACGAGTGCGATTCGCGCGGGCCAGGCCAGCACATCCGCGTCGAGGGCCGCCCCGAGGGCGCTCTCCTTGCCGACGAAGCCGACCAGCGGCGGGATACCGGCCATGCTGAGCGCCGATAGCGTCGCCACCGCGAGCAGCGCCGGTTCGCGACGGCCGAGACCGGACAGCAGGCGCAGGTCACGGGTGCCCGCCCCGTGGTCGATGACGCCGACAACCATGAACAGGCTCGCCTTGAACAGCGCGTGCGCCACGATCATCGTCACACCGGCCAGCGCCGCGTCGGGTGTGCCGATACCGACCAGCACGATCAGGAAACCCAGCTGGCTCACCGTGCCGAAGGCAAGCACCAATTTCAGGTCCGTGACCTGTAGCGCGCGCCATCCCGCCAGCAGCATCGACGCCAGACCCAGCGTCAGCACCAGCGGATGCCATGGCGGGCTGTTCGCGAAAACCGGCGCGAGCCGCGCCACCAGGTAGACGCCCGCCTTCACCATCGCCGCGGCATGCAGGTAGGCGCTCACCGGTGTCGGGGCGGCCATCGCGCCGGGCAACCAGAAATGCAGCGGAACGATCGCGGATTTGCTGAGCGCGCCGATCAGGATGAGCGCCACGGCGAAACTCACCGCGACACCGCCGGGCGGTTGTTCGCGCGCCAGCAGATCCGACAGCAGATAGCTGCCACTCGCCTGCCCGAGGATGATAATTCCGACCAGCATGGACAGTCCGCCCGCCGCGGTGACGAACAGCGCCTGCAGTGCGGCCCTTCGGCTCGACGCCCGTTCGGCGTAATGGCCGACCAGCAGGAACGACAGAACGGTCGTGGTTTCCCAGAAGATGTAGAGCAGCAACATATTGTCGCTGGTCACCAGGCCGAACATGGCGAAGGCGAAACCGACGAGTTCGGCGGCGAAAACGCCGAGGCGCGGCTCGTCGTCCTCGAAATATCGGGCGCAGTAACAGAGGATCAGCGCGCCGATACCGAGGACGAGGGCGGCCATGATGGCGGCGAGCGAATCGAAGCGCAGATCGATATTCATCTCGATCGTAGGCGCCCAAGTGATTCGAACCTGCTGCGTACTACCCCAATTCGCGACGACCCAGCTCAATCCGCCCAGCGGAACCAGCGCGAGCGGATAGAAGGCATTGCGCCCCCAAGCCCGCACGCACAGCGGTGCCGCCAACGCGGCGATCGCGTGTACGAGCAGGATTACGAGCAAACTGCACTCCGTCGGGTAGTAGCGGCGGGGTACTGCCAGTAAACCCTACGTGGAAACCGGATTTTTCGCGGGCTCGCAGACTATGGCGCAGGCCATTGTCCGGCCTCTCGGCTATATATCCGCTACCGCACCGGTCGGGGCGGGCGCGAGTGGTCGCGGCTGGCTCGGCGGCCGAAGTCGGTACAGCCCCGTCAGCCCGATCGCGCAGCCGATCGTGATCACCAACGCGGTTTTGCCGGGGGTGCCGACGCCCGCCATCGCGTCCCGGACCGGAAGATCGCCTTCTACCGGCAGCGCGGTGACGATCGAGGGGAGGAACAGCGCCGCCAGCGCCAGCACGCCGCTCGGCGCGTAGCGGGGCTGGGCGCAGCCGCAGCAATAACCCGCGATGAAGGCCAGCGCGATACTGCCGATCGCGTACATCACCGTGTTGTCGTAGGGCGCGACCACGATCGCGAACACCGACAGCACCCCGATCATGAACAATCCGAAGCCTGGCACGGGCGCCCTGAACCCCGCGACGATGCCGATTCCGGTCGCCACGAGCACGGCGGCCAGACTCCATGTGGGCCGGGGCGTCGCGCCCAATGCGTCGGAGGTGGGGACGAGGCTGGCGGCGAGCAGGATCGCCACACCGTCGCGGCGCGGCAGCAGCATGGCCGCCACGGTCGCCGCGGTCACGGTGGCGATCACGGCGAGCGTGATATCGATCGTGTGGCCGCCCGAACGGTCGTACTGTCGCGCCAGCCATTCGGTGCCCATGAGGACGGGCAGCGCGATGACGAGGGCGGCGAGGACCGGGGTGATGGGCAGTTCCGCCGCCTGTCGCGGATCGCGGAATCGCCCGCGCCGCACACCATTGCGGATGGCGCTCAGGACAATGAGCAGGATCGTCGAGCCGATGAGCCAGGTCGGCGGTGTGTCCAGCACGGCGTAGGGATCGCGAGCCTTGATATCCAGGAATTCGGCGAGGTCGCCGTAGACGAAGAAACCGATGGCGCCGAGTGCGAATCCGAATGCGGGAAGCGGCGCGCGCAGCACGGCCGCGCCGAGCGCGCCGAGGAGTATTCCGCCGCATAGTGATTCGACATAATCCTGCGTGGCGAGCAGATCGGCCGACGAGGCATTATGCCCGGCGAGATGATTGACGAACAGTCCACACGAACCGGCGAGCGCTACCATCCACGCGGTCACCGGACGGGTGAACGTCGTCACCAGCACGGCGACCGCCGCCGCGACGACGACACCGATCGCCGCGCCACGCGGCACGCTGGTGTAGAGGTTGGCGAGGGCGTACGGGGTGCCCTCCCCGGCCCAGGCGTACGTGATGGGCAGCAATATCGCGACGCCCCCGACCGCGGCCCCGCAGCAGGCCGTGATCGCGTCGAATACCTCCCCGATCGCTCGCACGTGCCGAATTTACCCGGACCGCGCCTCCGAGTCGGTGATTGCCGGAATATGGCCGGTACATGTCGCGCGGCGGGAAATACCTGAAAGCGGTGAATTACGGGCTATTAGCCACCGCATATCACTCGCGGGGTTGGGCGAGTCGTGCACTACCCGCGATTCTCGGCATATCGGCGCAACGATTCGGTCTGCTCCGGATCGAGGGAGGGACGAACTACCGCGCGGGCGGCGGCGACGTCGGCCGCGGTCACGTCGGCGGTATCCACATCCCTTCGCATCGCCGCCAGTGCCGCCTCCCGGAGCACGGCCGCGCAGTCGGCGGCGGAGTAGCCGTCCAGATCGGTGGCCAGCGCCGCCAGGTCGATATCGTCGGCGAGCGGCACCGAACGACCCGCGGTGCGCAGGATTTCGCGCCGCGCGTCCGCGTCCGGCGGCGGCACGAAGACCAACCGCTCCAACCGGCCGGGACGCAGTAACGCCGGATCGATCAGTTCCGGGCGATTCGTCGCGCCGAGCACCACCACATCGCGCAGCGGCTCGACCCCGTCCATCTCGGTGAGCAGCGCCGCCACCACCCGGTCGCCGACACCGGAGTCACCGCTCTGCCCGCGTCGAGGGGCCAGCGCGTCCACCTCGTCGAGGAAGATCAGCGCGGGCGCGGAATCGCGTGCCCGCTGGAATAATTCGCGTACCGCGCGCTCCGAGGAACCCACCCATTTGTCCATGAGTTCGGCGCCCTTCACCGCGTGCACGCTCAGTTGGCCGGTGCTCGCCAGCGCGCGTACCAGGAAGGTCTTCCCGCAGCCGGGCGGCCCGTAGAGCAGCACTCCGCGCGGCGGGTCGATACCGAGCCGGGCAAAGGAATCCGGATGTCGCAGCGGCCAGAGTACGGCTTCGGTGAGCGCCTGTTTGGTCTCGACCATATCGCCGACATCATCGAGTGCCAGACTTCCGATCGCGAGTTCCTCTGTGCCCGAACGTGACAGCGGTCGAATCACCTCGAGCGCGCCGGTCAGGTCATCCTGGGTCAGCTGCGGCTCCGACTGCTCCCTGCTCGCGCGCGAGGCGGCAAGCAGTGCGGCCTCCCGGCACAGCGCCGCCAGATCCGACACCACGAATCCCGGTGTGCGCGCGGCGATCTTGTCCAATTCCAGCGCGGCGGTCGGCACCTTGCGCAGCAACTGTTCCAGCAGCGCCTTGCGCACGAGGGCGGTGGGCAACGCCAGCGTCAGTTCGCGATCGCACAGATCCGGCGCGCGCAACCTCGGATCGAGCGCGCTCGGCTGCGAGGTCGTCGCCAGGAACGCGACGCTCGGTGCGGCCACCGCGGCGCGCAACTGATCCAGGATCAGGGTCGCGACCGGTTCGGCGTCGGCGGGCAGTAATGCGTCGATATCGGTGACCAGCAGGATTCCGCCTCGGCCGGACGCGATATCGGCCACCGCTGTCGCCACCGCGCGCAGCCGGGCGCCGACCTCGGCCGCGCCGACGGTCGGCCCGTCCACCTCGATGAGGCGCCGCGGCGCGACCACCGACCGGGCCAGCGTCGCCTTGCCGACACCAGCCGGACCGGTGATGAGCACACCGAGATTCGGTGTGGCGCCGAGGACTTTGAGCAGTTCGGGTTCGTCCAGCGCGAGACTGAGCCATTCGGCGAGTTTCGCGGCCTGGTTGTGCGCGCCTGCCAGATCCTCCACCGCGACGACCGTGGCCTCACCGGCCACGACCCGAGTGTCGACGGACACCTCCGCGACGGCGAGAGAAGCCAATGCCGCCGGATCGGAGACTCGGGCCGCCGCGTGATCGGTCGCCGCCACACCCTGACCCCACGCCACCGCGGTATTCGGCTGCACGCTGACCGGGCCCCCGCCGGGATCGGTGGCGGTGACGGTGAGCAGTTCGGTGGTCCACGCGATGCCGAAAGTGCGCGAAAGCGCCTGGCTGGCTACCGAAGACGGAATATCGGGTCCGAGTTCGCGAGGGAGCAGCGATACCGTGTCGCCGACCGTGACGATTTTGCCGAGCAGCGCCTGCCGCAAGGTCGCGGCGGGAATGCTGCTGGTGGCGTGCACCGATCCGCTCACCGAGATCTGCCTGGCGCCGAAGACGGTCGCCGCGGACACCACCACCGTGGCGTCCTCCCGTAGGCCCGCGTTCGACAATGTGACGTCATCGAGTAACGCCACCCCGGCCGGGGTACCGGCGGGGGCCGCCCCCGCCACCGCCGCGGTGCGCCGCGCGCCGATCAGCGTGACACCGTCCCACTCGCGTAGGCCGAGCGCGGTCAGCGCCTCCGGATGCAGCCGAATCACCCCGCGCCGCGCGTCGGCGGCGGAGGAATGCAAGCGAGCGGTGAGCGCCAGTTCTGCCACCGTGCCATTCTGCCCCCGCGCGGGCGCGGAATGGCGACGGTCAGTGCTTGACGACGATTCCCGCCGCTACGGCCACCGGCTTATTCGCGTTGCTCGATGACAAGCAGACCAGCTTGGCGGTACCGAGCGCGACATTCGGACTACCCGCGAACGGGCTGTCCGGATTCTCCGCCAGAATCTCCTCGATCAACGCCTTCTCGCCGGTGCTGTCGAGACCCTTGAACTGCGCGCACGTCGTATCCGACGCTCTGCCCGCAGGGGCATCGGCGGGCGTGGAGGCGGACGGCGTCGTGGACGGCGAACCACTGGCCGAGGTGGGCGCGATGGCGGTCGACGTCGGACGCGCCGAACTCGTCGCGCTGGTATCGGTAGTGCCCTTGCGCAGACCGCTCGCGTCGGAGGTCTCCTTCGACCCGCCGCAGCCTGTCAGCATCAGAGCCACCGCTCCGGCGGCCACGACGATGACGGAAATTCTCTTCATCTTCTGCATTCCCGGGTGGCTCGAGGCGCCGGGGCCTCCGGCGCGTTCGGTGCAGCGTACCGGGTGCGTTCCAGGACTCGGCATGGGAGGTTCTCCAGACGATCGGGTGGTCGCG
Source organism: Nocardia sp. NPDC005366 (assembly GCF_040606855.1). Lineage (NCBI taxonomy): Bacteria > Bacillati > Actinomycetota > Actinomycetes > Mycobacteriales > Nocardiaceae > Nocardia > Nocardia sp. NPDC005366. Next base: position 74,911 of record NZ_JBEXFQ010000015.1, on the reverse strand, counting down.
ACGCCACGATCGGCGCGCCCACACCACTGTCGCGAATACCGCTTGCGAACACCCAATCGATCGCTGAGCAGATGAATCGCCCAGGTCACCGCATCAATGGATGTGCTGGCGCCAATCCGAGGGGACACGACCCCGCGGACCCGGCACGCCCTGATCGGCCGGATGACTGTGCGGCGGAGCCAAGTCGGGACCACCGCTGTACATCTCGTTCGCACCGAAATTCCAGAACCAATCCTCGCCGGGCTCGAAGCTCTGGATGAACGGATGGCCGGTGGCGGCGGCATGTTTGGACGCGTGCTGCGACGGTGACGTATCGCAGCAGCCGATATGGCCGCATTGCGCGCACCGGCGCAGATGCACCCACCAACCCTGCGTCGTCTCGCATTCCACACAGCCGGGACCACTCGGTGGAACAGTGGGATCGATACCTTCGATCGCATCGGTGCTCATCGGGGCTCCTGTCATTTCGGCCGCGCGGCCGCGAACGGGTCGCTCGTAGGACTCGCTCCGCGCCGGGGCGGATATGCGGACTCGGCGCTTCTCGTCACGGCTGGGGTTCTACCGGTTCATCATCGGCCGGGGTGGTGCGGTGTAAGGGGAGGCGGACGATGAATCTCGTATTTCCCGGCTCGGATTCGACTCGGATATCTCCGTCGTGCTTGTTCACCACGATGCGGAACGAGATGTCGAGGCCGAGGCCGGTGCCGTCGCCGACCGGTTTGGTGGTGAAGAACGGTTCGAAGACGCGTCTGCGGATGTCTTCGGGAATTCCGGGGCCGGTGTCGCCGATCTCGATGACCGCGCATTCGGTTTCCCGGTATGTCCGCACGGTGAGGGTGCCTCGGCCCTCCATCGCGTAGCAGGCGTTATCGATCAGGTTGGTCCATACCTGGTTGAGTTCGGCCGCGTAGCACGGGATGGGGGGCAGGGTGCGGTCGTATTCCTTGACGACCCGGATTCCGTCGCCGAGTTTGCGGCTCATCATCACGAGTGTGCTGTCGAGCAGTTCGTGCAGGTCGACCACCTGGAAGGGGGCGCGGTCCATTTGTGAGTACTGTTTGGCCGCGTTGACGAGGGTGGAGATCCGCGCGGTGGAATCGCCGATCTCGTTCATCAGCAGTTCGGTCTCGATGGTGTAGTTGAGCCAGCGGATCGCGCCCTCGAAAACCTTGTTCGGGCAGGCCTCCAGGGTGCCGCGCACGCGTTCGAGCCAATCCACGTCGAATCCGGCCTGCACGAAATTCGGCGCGAGATTCCAGCCGTCGATGATGTCGTGGTCTTGGAGCCATTCGCCGAGCAGATCTTCGCGATCGGCAGCCTCCATCGGCGTCAGCTCGGGGGCCTTGGCCACCTGCGCCGCCGCTTCCTCCTGCAGTCGGACCAAGGTCACGAGCACTTCGGGCTGGAATTTGCCGTCGGCCATCATGGCCAGTTTGTGGCGCATGCCCGCGATGCGTTCACGGAGGCCGGAGGTGGCGCGCACCGCCGCGGCGGCCGGATTGTTCAGTTCGTGAGTCAGGCCCGCCGACAGCGAACCGAGTGCGAGCAGTCGCTCTCGTTCGGCCAGGCGTTGATTGCTCGCGCGGTTGCCGTTGAACGCGCCCTCCAGCAGGTGCACCGCCATCGGGAACCACGAGTGCATCATCAGCGAGAAAGTGCTCGCGTCCAGGACGAAGAATCGGGACCGGCGGGTCGCGTACACCGATCCGGAATAGGTCTGGTCGACCTTGTCGCCGAGGTAGGCCGTCCACGCGCCCGCGTAGACACCCCGGTAGTCGGTGCGGTTCAACTCGATTTCGACACCGCCGGAAAGTTTGGTCAGGCGCAGCTCACCGTCCAACAGCACGTAGAAGCAGGTGGCCGGGTCACCCTCGCGGCAGACGAGGCCGGGCTCCAGGTATTCGATTCTGCCGTCGGCGCACAGCCAGTTCAGCTGTTCGTCGGTCAGATGTTCGAACAGGAACAGCGTGCGCAGTTCCCCCGGATCGCATACCGGGGTGCGCGTGATGGTTTCCTCGCCCATGGTCCTCGCCTCCGATTACGCCAGATACCTGTGCACGAGCATGACGGCCATCGCTCCCTCGCCGACCGCGGAGGCCACCCGCTTGGCGGAGTCGGCGTGCACGTCGCCCGCGACGAATACGCCGGGCACACTCGTTTCCAAGTGGTGTGGTGGCCTCGGCAATTCCCAGCCCGCCGGACGTGCGCCGTCGACGAGCAGATCCGGTCCGGCCAGGACGTAACCGGCGTCGTCGCGGATCACCACGCCGTCGAGCCAATCGGTCTGCGGTGCGGCCCCGATGAACAGGAACAATCGCTCGGCCTCGACCTTGTCCTCCGCGCCCGTCGCGCTGTTGCGCAGCACGATCCGCTGGAGGTGGTCGGCGCCGTCGGCGGCGGTCACCTCGGTATCGGTGTGCACCATGATGTTCGGGATCTGCTCGATCTGCTGAATCAGGTAGTGCGACATGGATTTGGTCAGCGAATCGGAACGGACAACCAGATGCACGGTTCGCGCGTTGCGGGAGAGGAAGACCGCCGCCTGCCCGGCCGAATTCGCGCCGCCGACGATGTAGACGTCGTGGTCGGCGCATTCGGCGGCTTCGGTCATCGCCGATCCGTAGTAGACGCCGCGGCCGGTGAAATCGTCCACCCCGGGGGCGGGATGGCGGCGATAGTCGACACCGGTCGCGATGATCACGGTGTGACCGCACAGCCGCCCGCCGTCGGAGAAGTTCACGGTGCGGGCCGAACCGTTCACCTCGAGCCCGGTCACCTCCCGCGTGGTGATGATCTCCGCACCGAATTTCGCGGCCTGCCTGCGCGCGCGATCGGCGAGTTGCGCCCCTGACACACCGTCGGGGAAGCCGAGATAATTCTCGATCCGCGAACTCTGTCCGGCCTGCCCTCCTGTCGCGGTGCGCTCGACGAGCACCGTGCGCAGTCCTTCGGAGGCTCCGTAGACCGCGGCGCCCAGTCCGGCGGGGCCGCCGCCGACCACGATCAGGTCGTAGAAATCGCCGGTGGGCGTGATATTGAGTCCAACGCTTTCGGCCAGTTCACCGTCGGTGGGCTGGATCAGCGCCGTACCCGAGGAGGTGATCACCACCGGACATCGTTCGGCGTCGGCGTTCGCCGCGGCGAGCAGTCGCGCACCCTCCGGCTCGTCGGCCGGGTACCAGCGGTAGGGCAGCTGATTGCGGGCCAGGAATTCCCGCACCTGGGAGGAACGCGGCGACCACCGGTTGCCGATCACCTTGGTCCCGGTCACCGGCTTGTTGTCACTGGATCGCCAGGCTTCCAGCAGACCGTCGAGCACCGGATACAGCTTCTCCTCCGGCGGATCCCACGGTTTCAGCAGGTAGTGGTCGAGATCGACCACGTTGATCGCGTCGATGGCGGCGCTGGTGTCGGCGTAGGCCGTCAGCAGCACGCGACGGGCGAACGGGTGCAGGTCCATCGCCTGCTCCAGGAATTCGATGCCGTCCATCCCCGGCATCCGGTAGTCGGCGATCAGCACCGCCACGGGGTGACCGCGCAATTTCATCTCGCGCAACGCGTCGAGCGCGTCCGGTCCGGATTCCGCGCGCAGAATCCGGTAGTCGGCCCCGTACCGGCGGCGCAGATCACGCACGACGGCACGCGAGACGCCAGGATCGTCATCGACACTGAGGATGGCCGGCTTCGTAGCAGCGGCGGGTGCGGTCACCACAGAATTATGCCGCGTCGCGCCGCCTCGCGCTGGCGGCGAAGAATCTCCCTCGTGCTCGAACCCGTCCCCCGGACGTCACAGCCGGTGTCGCTGGACCAAGTCGAGCTCACTCGGTGTCAGCAGTCGCTCCAGGCCTTCCTCTCGGGCCTGGTTCCTGGCCTGGCGGGGCGTCGAGCCGCCACCTGATGTGGATGTATCGGGATCGAGGGAGGGGAGCAGCGGAATCTGGTCCGCGTGCCGACGGTGCAGTATTGAGCGCAGTTTCACGGCCGGATCACCTCACGATGGACGGAAATGCTGGTGGCAGTGTCTGTTGCTTCGTTTATCAACCATTGTGCGCGCCGCATTACAGCGGAAGGTCGCCGACGGCCCGAAATGTGACCTGGGTTTCTCCGGTCCGGCGCGGCTAGGATGCGAACCCACACGCCGTTGACAGGCGCGCGGATGCCGCGCGCGCGACCCGGAGGCACCGTTGCCCAACACTCTCGAAGCCGCTATCGATATCGCCGCGCCCCCGGAACAGGTGTGGAAGGTGGTGTCCGACCTCAGGCGCATGCCCGAATTCAGTCCGCATACCGTGCGCATGGTCGCGCTCGGCACGCCGAAGGCCGGCACCTGGACCGTCAATTGGAACCGGGACGGCAAGAAGTTCTACCCGACCACCTCGCGCATCGTGCGATACGAACCAGGTCGGGCCTTCGCCTTCCGGATGAACGAGAACTTCACGATCTGGAGTTACACGCTGGAACCGACCGCGACCGGCACCAGGTTGATCGAACGCCGAGATGTCGTCAACGGCGTGTCCTGGCCGGTCCGCAAAATGGTCGACGCCGTCCTCGGCGGTGAGCAGGTATTCGAGGCGAACCTGGTCAAGGGGATGAACGAGACCCTCGGCAAGATCAAGACGGCGGTCGAATCGGGCGCGTGACAGCACGCGGGCGGGTCACCTTCCTCGCGAAGGTCACCCGCCCGTACGCCGAATCCGGACTACTGCCAATTCGGCAGGTTGACGACCTGCGCGGCGTAGGACAGCCCGGCCCCGAACGCGATCAGCAGCGCGGTATCGCCGGGCTTGGATCGGCCCTTGCGTAACAGCGCCTCCATGGCCAGCGGAATCGAGGCGGCCGAGGTATTGCCGGTTTCCTCGATATCGTCGGCGAGCGCGCAGCTCTCGGGGAGTTTCAGCACCCTGGCCATGATGTCTATGATCCGGCCGTTGGCCTGATGCGGGATCATGGCGTCGAGGTCGTCGGTGGAAAGCCCGGCCCTGTCGATGGCGTCGCGGCACACCTTCTCGAGGGAATGCGCAGCCCACCGGAATACCGCGGTGCCCTCCATCGTGAGGTAGGGGCGGATGGCGTCGGCGCCCTTCTGCTCGACCTCGCGGACGAATTCCATCCAGTCCTTGTCCTGCCGGATGGCGTGGTGCTGGGTGCCGTCGGAACCCCATACCGTCGGCCCGATGCCCGGTTCGTCCGCCGGGCCGACGATGACGGCGCCAGCGCCGTCGGCGAAAAGGAACGCGGTGGAGCGATCCGCCGGATTGATGGCGTCGGTCAATTTCTCCACCCCGATGACGAGCACATTCTTCGAGGTGCCCGCGCGGACCAGATCCGAGGCGAGTGCGAGACCGTGGCAGAAGCCCGCGCATCCGGCCGAGATGTCGAAGGCCGCCGCGCCGTTCATACCGAGTTCGGTCGCGATCTGCGGCCCGGCGGCAGGGGTGAGCAGTAGGTGGGTGGAGGTGGCGACGATGACGCAGTCGACCTGGTCGACGTCGACCCCGGCGGATTCGAGCGCCCCGCGCGCGGCGGCCACGCTCATGCTCTGGATCGTTTCGTCCGCCCCGGCGAATCGGCGCGTTTTTATGCCCGACCTCGTCCGGATCCATTCGTCGCTGGAATCGATCGGACTCGCCACCTCGTCGTTGGTGACGACTCGGGCCGGGCGATATACGCCGAGTCCGAGGATCGCGGTGTGCTCTGCCCCCGTGGTCTGGGCGATTCGAGCAGCCATGGTGCGTCTCCTATGTACCTGGGGCGCTGCCGCCGGGTTGTCTCCGAAGCATCCGAAATGTCCTCACCGTCGGGCTCAGCGCCGCTGAGCTCCGCATGGCCGAGCTCTGCGAGCCCTGGCTACGTCACCGTAGACATGAGGGCCCCTCATATTATCCTTCAACCCGGGTTTCGGAAGTGCGTATTCTCACAATGGCCGGGTATACCCTCGATAGCACGGCAATTGCTGATCGTTCGTGCCCAACTAGTGATGCGAGGTCACCATGCTCGGTCTCGGGATTATCGGCTGGATCATCATCGGCGGACTTGCGGGGTGGATCGCAAGCAAGATCATGAAGACGGATGCCCAGCAGGGCATCATCCTCAATATCGTGGTCGGTGTCATCGGTGGTTTGCTGGGCGGATTCGTGCTGGCGCTGTTCGGCGTCGACGTGGACAGCGCGGGCTGGTTCTTCAGCTTCTTCACCTGCCTGGCGGGGGCGGTGATCCTGCTGTACCTGGTGAAACTGTTCACCGGACGCAAGGTCCACTGACGGGCATATGCCACGGGCTCCCTTCCCGTAAGGTGTGATCGCTTGCGCCGGACCTATCGTGGAGAGGCGCGAACCGTTCTACACCCAGCACGAAAGAGGAGCCTGTGGCACGCCGCCCCACCCCGCCCGGCACGCCCGAAACCACCGGAGTCGGCCATGTGGTCGATCTGATTCGGGCCGCGATCCCCCCGCTGCACCCCGCCGGGTTACCGTTCGTCGCCGCGCCGCTGGCACTAGCGGTGGTCGGCGGTAAGCGCAGGTGGGTCCGCAGAACGGGGCTTGTCGCCGCAGCCGCGTGCGCGACGTTCTTCCGTCATCCGAACCGGGTGCCGCCGAACCGGCCAGGTGTCGTCGTGGCGCCCGCCGACGGCGAGATCGCCCTCGTGGACACCGCGGCGCCGCCCGCCGAACTGGGATTGGGCGATCAGCCGCTGCCCCGGGTCAGCATCTTCCTTTCGGTACTCGACGTGCACGTGCAGCGGACCCCGGTCTCGGGCACGGTGCGCACCGTGATCCACGAACCCGGCCAGTTCCGATCCGCCGATCTGCCCGAGGCCAGCTCGGTGAACGAGCGCAATTCCATGGTGCTCGAAACCCCGGCGGGCCAGACTGTCGTCGTCGTACAGATCGCGGGCCTGCTCGCGCGTCGCATCGTCTGCGACGCGCACGTCGACGATGTGCTCACCATCGGTGACACCTACGGCCTCATTCGTTTCGGCTCGCGGGTCGACACCTACTTCCCGATCGGCACCGAACTACTGGTCCAGCCGGGCCAGCGCACCATCGGGGCGGAGACGGTACTGGCCGTATTGCCTACGGTTGGTTCATCATCCACTGACTCATGATGGAGGCGGCTCTGCCCACCCCACCCCAGCGCCGACGCCGGAGTATCCGGCTGCTACCCAGCATCGTGACGATCCTCGCGCTCGCCGCGGGGCTGTCCGCGGTGAAATTCGCGCTGGACGGCAAACTCGATATCGCACTGGCGATGGTCGGGGCCGCCGCGGTGCTCGACACCCTCGACGGCAGGCTCGCCCGCATGCTCGACGCCACGACCAAGATCGGCGCCGAGCTGGACTCCCTGTCCGACGCCATCTCCTTCGGCGTCGCGCCCGCGCTCGTCCTCTACATCGCGCTACTGGCGGAGAACAGCGCGGGCTGGATCGTCGCGCTGCTGTTCGCGGTGAGCATCGTGCTGCGCCTGGCCAGGTTCAACACCTTGCTCGACGACGACACCCGCCCCGAATGGTCGCGCGAGTACTTCGTCGGTGTGCCCGCACCGGCGGCGGCGTTGATCGCGCTGGTGCCGATCGCGTTGGTCGTGCAGTTCGGGGACGGCTGGTGGGTCGGCTTCTACGAGGTCTCGGCCTGGACCGTGTTCGCCGCGGCGCTGGCCGTCAGCACCGTTCCGACACTGGCCATGAAATCGGTGTCGGTGGCGCCGCAGGCGGCGGCGGGACTGCTGGTGCTCGTGGCCGTGGCCGCGGCCTTGCTGGTGACGTACCCGATTGTGCTGCTGCTGATTCTGGTCGCCCTGTACCTCGGCCACATCCCGTTCGCATGGCATTCGCAGCGCTGGGTCGCGGCGCGTCCGGAGACCTGGCAGCACAAGCCATCCGAGCGGCGGGCGCAACGGCGGGCGCAACGGCGGCTTCCCGCCATCCGCCGCCCCGCTATCCGCCGGCCCGCCATCCGTGCTTCGAGCAGGCTGCGGTTGCGCAGGCCGGGCGCGAAGAAGCCGACAACCGACGACGTCACACGCTGACCCCGGTTCCCGGCGAGTATTCGCCCACCGCCCGATACGCCGACGGCGACGCTGTCGAGTATCGGGCGGTGCGCGCGAAAGGTACTGTCGCAAAGGGCGGGTCGAGTGCGGAGGAAATGACGGTGGAACCCGAAGGACTGCGCCAATTCCAGGTGCATCGCCCTCGGCTGTTCGCGCTGGCCTATCGACTGCTCGGATCGGCGAGCGAGGCCGAGGACGCGGTACAGGAGACCTATCTGCGCTGGGACGGCGCCGACCGCGCCGTCATTCGTTCGGCCGAGGCGTGGCTCACCACCGCTGTCGTGAATCTATGCCGCACCTGGCTGGTTTCGGCGCGGGCACGGCGCGAGGCCTATATCGGTCCGTGGCTGCCCGAACCGGTACCGACCGCGCGCGGTGAACTGGGTCCGTTGGAGACGGTGGAGGAGCGCGAACAGGTTTCGCTGGCATTGCTGACCGTGCTGGAGCGTTTGAGCCCCGTAGAACGAGCGGTGTTCGTGCTGCGTGAGGCTTTCGGTTACGCACACCGCGAGATCGCGGACATGCTCGCGCTCACCGAGGCCAATTCCCAGCAGACCTTCCGGCGCGCGACTCAACGGGTTCGCGAGGGCCGCACCCGTTTCGACATCTCCACCGCTCAGTCCGGCGCACTGATCGAACGATTCATGAAAGCCGCGCGCGACGGGGATCTCGAACAACTCGAACACATGCTGGCCGCCGACGCGGTCGCGACCGCGGACGGCGGCGGCGTGGTCAACGCCGCGCGGCGGCCGGTGGTCGGCGCGAAGAATGTCGCGCGCTACACGGCCGGACTGTTCCGCTGGGTGGAGCCGGGGATGCGGATCGCGCTGGAAGAGATCAACGGCGCGACGGCGCTGGTGGTGCGGGCCGAAGGGAACGCACTGCTCGTGGTGGGTTTCGACACCGAATCCGAGGTCGTGACCGCGCTGCGCCTGATCGTGAATCCCGAGAAATTGGCCTACCTGACGCGAGTCGGCGAAGTGGACGACTCGGTCGTGCTGAAGGGATTGTGAGGCGGCTCACACTCGCGGGCTGTCAGGGATCGCGGCCCTATCCGGTCTAGGTGATATCGGCTGATCGGAAGGAGCCACATCATGACCGGAGCACATCGGATCGTCGTCCTCGGCGCCGGATACGCGGGACTGTCGGCGGCGCGGCGCCTGGCGAGCCAGGCGGGCGACGCACGGATCACCGTGGTGGACACGCGCGCGAGTTTCGTTGAGCGGGTGCGTCTACATCAACAGGCCGCCGGACAGCGCATTCCGCAATGGGATATCCGGGAAGCACTGAACCGCAAGAATATTCACTTCGTGCAGGCCCGCGTGCGGGATATCGATCCGGCGGCCGGGCTGGTGCTGGTCGAGCGTACGGCGGAATCGGGTACCGACACACTGGAATACGACACACTGGAATACGAGACCCTGGTCTACGCGCTCGGTAGCGGGCGCGAGACCGCTGGGGTGCCCGGCGCGGCCGAATACGCGCTGTCGGTGGCGACGCCGGAGGATGCTGGGGCGCTGCGCGTGCGGGCCGGGACGGTCGCGGTGGTCGGTGGTGGCGCGACGGGGATCGAGCTCGCCGCGGAACTGGCCGAGTCGCGACCGGATTCGCGGGTGCTGCTGCTGAGTGCCGAGGAACCCGCCGGGTGGATGTCGGATCGCGCGCGGGCGTATGTGCGCCGGACTCTGGAACGTCTCGGGGTCGAGATCAGCTCCGGCGCGAAAGTCGCCGAGGTGCTGGCGACCGGGGTCAGGCTGGTCGACGGCACCGTAATCGAGGCCGCGACGACGATCTGGACCACGGGTTTCGGCGTTCCGGACCTGGCCGCGCGCGCGGGGCTGGCGGTCGACGGACGCGGGCGGGTGCGTACCGACGCGACCCTGCGCTCACTGTCGCATCCGAATATCTACGCGGCGGGCGACAGCGCCGTCGTCGCCGGTCCCGGCGACCGGGAATTGCGGATGGCCTGCGCCACCGCCCTGCCGACGGGTAAATACGTCGCCGATGCCATCGCGGCCCGCCTCCGGGGCGGACAGCCGCGCGAGTTCCGGTTCCGGTATGTCCTGCAATGCCTGAGCCTGGGACGTCGTGCCGGACTCATCCAATTCCTGAATGCCGACGACACCCCGGCCCGGATGGTGCTCACCGGACGCACCGGTGCGTGGGTCAAGGAACGGATCGTCCGTAGCGCGGGCTGGATGGCGAAACCCTGAATCACGGTAACGCCGTATGCGTTTGGCGAGGGGGCGGGTTCGGGACGCACGCCTCCGCCATCGTCAACTAATGGTTGACGATGGCGGTGCGTCAACCTATGGTTGACGCATGACATCCTTTCGTCTCGATGACCTGATCAACGGCATCAAGAAGGCCCGCCCGGACAATGTTCTCGACCAACTCTCCGACGCCGTAGTCGCCGGAAACCACCTCGGCGAACTCGCCGACCATCTGATCGGCCACTTCGTCGACCAGGCCAGACGCTCCGGCGCGTCCTGGACCGACATCGGCGTCAGCATGGGCGTCAGCAAACAGGCCGCGCAGAAACGTTTCGTCCCGAAATCGCCCGGCGACGCCGCCGCGATCGACCCCAATGCCGGTTTCGCCAAATTCACCCCGCGCGCCCGCCAGGTCGTCGTCGCCTCCCAGGAGGTGGCACGGGAAGCGGGCAATCCGCAAATCGACACTGCGCACCTGGTACTCGGCCTGCTGACCGAGCCGGACGGTCTCGCGGTCAAGGCGATTCTCGCCCGCGGAGTCGATATCGACACCGTCCGCGCCGCGGCGACCGCGGTACTGCCCGCGCCGGAGGGCGAGGTGCCCCCGATGGTGCCGTACGGCCCCGACGCCAGGAAGGTGCTCGAACTGACCTTCCGCGAGGCCCTGCGTCTCGGCCACAACTACATCGGCACCGAACATGTGTTGCTCGCCCTGCTGGAACAGGAGAACGGGTCCGGTCTGCTCACCGACCTCGGGCTGGACAAGGAGCGGATCGAGGCCGATCTGGTGGAGGTGCTCGCGGCGCTCGTCGCCCCACAGCCGTGACGGCGGTATTCCGCACTCGAACCGGGCGCGGAATAGGCGGATCTCCCCGCTGGAAACCGATGGCGCGCCTATACGTCCGGCACGTTGCGGGCGAGTTCGTCCAGCCACGCGGCGGCCGAGGCGTCGCTGGGGGCGCGCCAGTCGCCACGGGGTGAAAGGGAACCGCCGGAACCGACCTTGGGGGCGTTGGGCAGGGTGGAACGTTTGAACTGGCTGGTCTGGATGAAACGCCGCAGGAATTCGGCCAGCCAATGCTTGATCGTCGGCAGGTCGTAGGCATTGCGTTGATCGGCCGCAATCAGGTCCGGCCAGGATCCGACGGACGGATCGGACCAGGCACGTCGGGCCAGATAGGCGATGCGGCTCGGGCGATAGCCGAAACGCAGCAGGTAGTACAGGTGGAAATCCTGTAATTCATACGGGCCGACGGTGGCCTCGGAACTCTGGCCGGGATCGGAGGGGTCGGCGCCGGGAATGAGTTCCGGTGAGATCTCGGTCCGCAGAATGGATTCCAGGACGTCGCGAGCTTCGGGCCCGAACTGGTCGGTGTCGGCCGCCCAGGCGATCAGGTATTTGATCAGCGTCTTGGGCACAGAGGCGTTGACGCTGTAGTGCGCCATATGGTCGCCAACGCCGAAAGTGCACCAGCCCAGGGCGAGTTCGCTGAGATCGCCGGTGCCGACCACCAGCGCGTGATGGCGGTTCGCCAACCGGAACAGATGGGAGGTGCGCTCACCTGCCTGCACATTCTCGTACGTGATGTCGTACTGCGGAACACCATCGGCCGCGGGATGATCGAGATCGCGCAGCATCTGGGTGGCCGACGGGCGGATATCGATCTCGTGCGCGGTCACCCCCAGCGCCGCCATCAACGCGTCGGCGTCGTTGCGAGTCCGGGTGCTCGTCGCGAATCCCGGCATGGTGTAAGCCAGGATGTTCGTGCGCGGCAGCCCGAGCCGGTCCATGGTCTTGGCCGCCACGATCAGTGCCTGGGTGGAATCGAGTCCGCCGGAGACGCCGATGACGACGCGCTGCGAGCCGGTGGCCCGCAGTCGCGTGCTCAGGCCCTCGACCTGAATGTGGTGGACCTCGGCGCAGCGTTCGTTCCTGGCGGCCGGATCGGCGGGAACGTAGGGGAATCGCGGCAATTCGCGTTCCAGTCCGATCTCCCCCGCCGGTATCGGCAGCTCGACGGGGATGCGCCGCATCCGGGCCAGTCGCTCCCGGTGATCGTGCACGGTGTCGGCGAAACTGGTGGTGCGCAGCCGATCCGCGGCCAGTCGTTGCAGATCCAGGTCGGCGATCACCAGGCGAGGATGGTCGGCGAAGCGCTCGCCCTCCGCGAGCAGATCGCCGTTCTCGCAGACCAGCGCCTGCCCGTCCCACGCCATATCGGTGGTCGACTCACCGTGCCCCGCGGCCGAATACAGGTAGGCGGCCAGGTAGCGCGCCGAATGCGATGTGCACAGGGCCCGCCGATAGTCGGCCTTGCCGATCACGATATTGCTGGCCGACAGATTGACAAGGACCGTTGCCCCCGCCAGCGCCGCGTAACCGCTGGGCGGCAGCGGCACCCAGCCGTCCTCACAGATTTCCAGATGGACGACGAATCCTTCCAGATTCGTTGCGGTGAAAAGTAATTCGGCTCCGAACGGCACCCGCTGCCCGGCGACGACGATATGGTCGTCCCAGGCCTCACGGGCGGCGGCGAACTGCCGTTTCTCGTAGAACTCGCGATAATTGGGCAGATAACTCTTGGGCGCGACGCCGAGGACGACCCCCTTGCACACCGCGATCGCGCAATTGAACAGGCGTCCCTGCGACCGCACCGGTGCGCCGACGATCAGCACCGAGTCGATATCCGCGCTCGCGGCGACGACCTGGTCCACAGCCTCGGTCACCGCGACGTCCAGCGCGTCCTGGTGGAACAGATCGTCGGCGGTATAGCTGGAGAGCCCGAGTTCGGGAAAGACCGTCAGTACCGCGCCCCGATCGGCCGCCTGTCGCGCCAGGTCGAGGGTCTGGGTCAGGTTGAACGCGGGGTCGGCGACCCTGACCTGGGGCACCGCGACCGCCACCCGGGCGAATCCGTGCCGATACAGCGAGTCGAACGGCAGGTCCGCCACCGCGCCTCCTCGATTCCGAGACCAATGATCACGATTCGCTTCGAAATCTACGCCCGTCCGCGTAATCCGCCGCCCCAACTCGGCCAGGTCGCCTGTGGCTTCGGCTCGGGAACAAGGGTCGCCCGGTGGATATCGGTGACGTAGAGCGGTAGTCGATCCGCGAGCCCGGCCAGCATCGCCAGAAGTTTCCCGCCGCGCGCGGTCCGGAACTCCGGCATGGTGAGCCCGACGATCTGGAGGAACGACACCCGGCCGAACGGCGAGTCGACCCCGCCCAGTTCCGGGTCGACCACGAAACCCGCGGCTCGGATCGCCGAATCGGGGAGTTCGGGGTCGAGCGGACCGCTCGCCTTGATGGTGTGGCCCGGCTCCAGCGATTCCCCGGATTGGTGGACGTAGCGGGCCAGATTCTGCATGAAGGTCACCGGCCACTCGGGCGCGACGGTGTCCTGCGGCGCGCGCACGAGCCGGAAGGTGAATTCGAATCCCCACCCCGATGCGTCCGGGTCGTCCCATTCCTTCTCGTACAACTCGGTCATCCCGTACCCGACGTAGTGCCAGTGCGGAACAGGGCCGGTGCGCGGATAGGCGCTGACGCCGTCGAGGGGGTCCGGTCCGCCGTGCGACCAGCGGTGCGCGACGCTCCAACGCGTCGGCTCGATCTCCGGGTACAGCGGGGCAAGGGCGCGATCGATCGCGTCCCAGCCGGGTCTATCACTCACCCGGCCACCTTAAGTTCGCCGCGCGTCGGCGTGCCGAGCAGGAACATGTCATCTACCGGCTGGAAAGCATCGCCGCTGGTGACACCCGGACTTCTGAAACATCTGTGCACTGAACGCGCGCCTCCCTCCCGCTAAGCTATAGCGATGGCGGATGACATGGACGGAGCGGATTCCGACCTAGTCGCGGGGGAGCGGCGCGTGGACCTGTTGCACGCGCTGTCGTTCGTATCCACCGAATCGGGACCGGACGGCGAATACATCGTGAACGGCGATCTGCCGCCGGAGGTGGCGCCACCGTTCATCCGGGCGATCATGCGGGTGGAGGCCGAGTTGCTTCTGCACGACGCCGAACTGGTCACCGTGGACAACGAGGAACCGCGCACGCCGGACGAGCGCCGCACCGACGCGTTCGTGGCGCTGGTGCTGCGGATCGACGACCGCTCGTAGCTCGCCGTCGGCGGACCTTGCACTCGGCACCCGCGAGTGCTAGAAATGGCTTGGCACTCTCGACATGTGAGTGCCAGGGTCGGGACGGTGAGACCGGGTTCCATCGACACCCTCGGTCGTCCGTCGCGGGCACCGAACCTGGCCAGCGTAAATGGGGCGATCCGACAAGCGGTCGTCCTGTGTGTCAGCCCCATTACATGTGGAGGATCTCAACGCAATGGCCAAGACAATTGCGTACGACGAAGAGGCCCGTCGCGGTCTCGAGCGGGGTCTGAACGCCCTCGCCGACGCTGTCAAGGTGACGCTGGGCCCCAAGGGTCGCAACGTTGTCCTGGAGAAGAAGTGGGGCGCCCCCACGATCACCAACGATGGTGTTTCCATCGCCAAGGAGATCGACCTGGAGGACCCGTACGAGAAGATCGGCGCCGAGCTGGTCAAGGAAGTCGCCAAGAAGACGGACGACGTCGCTGGTGATGGTACGACGACGGCGACCGTTCTCGCCCAGGCCCTGGTGCGTGAGGGTCTGCGCAACGTCGCGGCCGGCGCGAACCCGCTCGGTCTGAAGCGCGGCATCGAGAAGGCCGTCGAGGCCGTCACCACCAGGCTGCTCGAGACCGCCAAGGAGGTCGAGACCAAGGAGCAGATCGCCGCTACCGCCGGTATCTCGGCAGGCGATCCGTCCATCGGCGAGCTCATCGCCGAGGCCATGGACAAGGTCGGCAAAGAAGGCGTCATCACCGTCGAGGAGAGCAACACCTTCGGGCTGCAGCTCGAGCTCACCGAGGGCATGCGCTTCGACAAGGGCTACATCTCGGGTTACTTCGTGACCGACCCGGAGCGTCAGGAAGCGGTCCTCGAGGATCCGTACATCCTGCTGGTCGGCTCGAAGGTTTCGACCGTCAAAGATCTGCTGCCGCTGCTGGAGAAGGTCATCCAGGCCGGCAAGCCGCTGCTGATCATCGCCGAGGACGTCGAGGGTGAAGCCCTGTCGACCCTGGTCGTGAACAAGATCCGCGGCACCTTCAAGTCCGTCGCCGTCAAGGCGCCCGGCTTCGGTGACCGCCGCAAGGCCCAGCTGGCCGATATCGCCATCCTGACCGGTGGCGAGGTCATCAGCGAAGAGGTCGGCCTCTCGCTGGAGACCGCCGGTGTCGAACTGCTCGGCCAGGCGCGCAAGGTCGTCGTCACCAAGGACGAGACCACCATCGTCGAGGGCGCGGGCGACCCCGAGGGCATCCAGGGCCGCGTGGCCCAGATCCGCACCGAGATCGAGAACTCGGATTCGGACTACGACCGTGAGAAGCTGCAGGAGCGTCTGGCCAAGCTGGCCGGCGGTGTCGCGGTGATCAAGGCCGGAGCCGCGACCGAGGTCGAGCTCAAGGAGCGCAAGCACCGCATCGAGGACGCCGTTCGCAACGCGAAGGCCGCCGTCGAAGAGGGCATCGTCGCCGGTGGCGGCGTGGCCCTGCTGCAGTCGGCTCCGGCGCTGGACGACCTGAAGCTGACCGGTGACGAGGCCACCGGCGCCAACATCGTGCGTGTCGCGCTGTCGGCTCCGCTGAAGCAGATCGCCTTCAACGCCGGTCTCGAGCCGGGCGTCGTCGCGGAGAAGGTCTCGAACCTGCCCGCGGGCCACGGCCTGAACGCCGACTCGGGCGAGTACGAGGACCTGCTGGCCGCCGGCGTTGCCGACCCGGTCAAGGTCACCCGCTCCGCCCTGCAGAACGCGGCCTCCATCGCCGCGCTCTTCCTCACCACCGAGGCCGTCGTGGCCGACAAGCCGGAGAAGGCCGCCGCTCCCGCGGGCGACCCGACCGGCGGCATGGGCGGCATGGACTTCTGAGTCCAGCCTCCCGGCACCCTATTTCGAACCGGAAGCCGGTCCACCTTCGGGTGGGCCGGCTTCCGGCGTTCACGGATCCCACGGCTGGCGACGGTGCACCCGCGAACCGTTCGAGGCGCAATCGTCTCGAACTCTCCAGGTCGGCGACCGGATCGACTTCGGGCACGGCGAGATGATCGCCGCTCTCGCGATCACCAAACGTCTCGATCGTGAACCCAACCTCGGTTTGCGGGCGGCTCTACCCAGAACCCGTTGGTCTGCGCTGGTAGTCGATGAAATCGTCGCCGACCATCCCGAGGCTCAGCTCCGGGATAGCAGCCAGGTAGCAGAATGGGCGGCCCGTGTGGGCCGCCCATCGAGATTACGAAGCGGGGCTCTACTTTTGAGTTATCGGCTTCAGCCGACCGGGTCGTGAATCCCGGATCTCCACGCTTCTGTGGAAAAATCGGTCGTGAACCGACGGGGTCTGTTACCCGGATTCCTCCGCCTTCTCAGGCGCGCATTCGATCTGCCGGATCGTTCGCCCTGTCTCGCGGGACCTACTTCATCGGCACCATAGGACGGTAGACAGGGACGGTTGGACGCCGCCTGATCCAGGCACCGTCTCGGCGCCGAAGAGCACCCCACGTACGGGCGCGGTCTGCTCGATGTTTCGACATCGATATCGGTCGATCCGATGGGTGCCTGCTGCGTGTCTCAGCCCTGGAGGACGAACGCGACGAGGAATCCCGCAGCCGTCGCCATGCCGACCCACCAGCCGCCTTCCCGGTAGGCCTCGGGCATGAGGGAGTCGGCGAGCACGGCGATGGTCGCGCCACCGGCGAAGGCCTGCACGGTGCTGATCTGAACCTCGGAGAGATTGTCGGACAGCGAATTCCCGAGGACGGTCACCAGGACGAGTACGACGCCGGTCGCGACCCAGAGCATGAAGGAGCGCTTACGGGACAATCCGTGGTTGTCGCGCATGAGGGCCGCGCCGCCGATGGCCTCGGGAACGTTGCCGACCGCGACGGCCACCACGAGGACCAGGCCGCCGCCGGTGGTGAGCGAGACGCCGAGGGCGGTGTTCTCCGGTACGCCGTCCAGCACGGTGCCGAGCATCAACGCCCATCCGATGGCGGCGGGGCCGAGTTTCGTTTCGATGAGGTGACTGGCGAGGACGTAGACACCCGCGCCGAGGAACAGCGCGAGACCTGCGACAACCGCTCCGGTCCGATGAAAGGCCGGTTCGAACAGTTCCGAGGACACCGCCGCGATCATGGTTCCCGCACCGAATGCCATCAACGTCGCGAGCAGCTGTTTCGGCAGTGTCCACCGTAATCCGACCGCGGCCCCCACGATGAGCGGTGCGGCCGTGCCCGTTCCGTAGAGCAGCGCTTTCAACATGCGCCACACCTTAGGGCGTGACGCGGCCGGGTGACCGTGGGAGAGGCCGTTGTTCGCTGGGAGTTCAGTCGAACGGGGTGACCCGCAGCCGTTCGGCGAGTTCGTTGAAGATGTAGAAATTCGGGATCGCGGCTACCGGGACGAGCGAATGCCAATGGCCGTCCACTTTGATCCTGACCAGCCCACTGCGTGCGTCGATCAGTTGGATCTTTTCCCAGGGAAAGGTGTTTCCGCGGAAGGTCAGCGAATCCAGGTGCAAGGCGATATCACCGAAGTGGACGGTCTCACCCGCGTCGATGGCGGTGACGGCGCCCGGGAGTTGGGTTCCGGTGATGGCCGACTGGATCGCCTTGCCCCACTCCTGCCCCTCGGCGAAGAGGACGTCGTCGAAAACCGCACGGGCGCCACCCGGTCCGGTCATTTCCATCGTGTATTCGGTCGGTGTGCTGCTCTGGAAGGCGATCACCTGCTGAAACACGTGCGCGGTGTCCCATCGGAATCCCTGAACCTGCTCACCCGAGCGGTATACGGTCATACCGAAATCGAATAAATCCAATCGGGCCGTGCGATTTCGCCGATTCTGACGTCTACGCCACAGCGCCAATGCCGCAGGGATCAGTGCGACGAGCGCCGTGGCGATGCCGCCCCCGATCGCGCCGACGGTGAGACAGATGACGCCGAGCAGACCGAACCCACCTGCCACGATGATGAATCCACGCAGCACCGGATCGCTCGCTGCCGGTGCGGGCAGGAACGTCTGACGATGCGTACCGAGCTTCAAATACTCGGACATCAAGTGGACCAGCTGTGTCGGCGGTACCGTGCGTCGTTCGCCGGTCTCGCCCACGTCGTGCTCCGTCAAGTTCGGAGTGGCCAATAGTCCCTCCACAAGGCGGCTTTCATCCGCGCGAAGCGTATGCCACTCGCTCGCTGGTCGCCACCGCAGTACCGGGTTTTGTGAATATGCAGTATTCGGTCGATTCGATGACGGAGCATAAGTGGATTCGTCGCGACTCCCGATTCGGCGTGGAGTGAAAGGTATCAATGCTGGTCCGGGCGTCGCCGTTAGACGGCGATCGCTCGCCTGACGACGACAGGCAATGGCCGCCCGCGCTGATCGGGCCGACGGGGTCTCGGTCATCGATGGCGTGACCGTCACCAATGGTTCGGTGACAGTCCGCCGCGGCGGAGATTCGAATTCCCGCCGCGCCACGCGCGTTCTCGTGCGGTCCGGGCAACGCCGGACTTTTCTCCACCCTGGTCCAAATGGTTGTCCGATTGCACTGCACCGACATAACTTTCGGCGGCGAGATCGAGTTTCCGTCCCCGGGGACGGCGGGCTGGGATCGAATCGGTGACACCGAAAGGGCCGTGGTGCGCGACGACGAACGGGTGGGCTTTGTCTGGTGAGGTGGCGGCGGTACGACCTCACACCGACCACGCGGGTGCTGCCGTACCCACCCGGCGCGGCTCTCGACGCCGTTGGTGGCTGGGGACCGCGCGATCGGGTGCGGGAACTCGCCGAAAATTGTTCTAGATTTTCCCTCCTAATTACCCCCTCGATGACATGGGGCCGAGCATGGTGCCGTTTTGGCGAATAGCCAGTGAATGTAGGTGCCGCGCGGGCGATTCTGGCGACCTGCCACGCTATTGCCGTATTCACCAGTAGTTTTCGATGCCGATCGAGATGCTGAAGGTAGCGTCCGGTCGATCTGGCAACCATGTAGCCAACTTTCGGCTAACATCAGCTCGGTTCGAGGTCGAAGCGAAGGCGCCGATCCATGACGAGGGCATCGAGCGTTTCGGTATTGTCTGCCTCAATGTCACAGGATGCGAATACGGGACGAATGTATGCCGGGCAACCCGTAGAGGACCGGCAACGTCAGCGGCGTGCGCGTTTTCTGGAATCGGGCCTCACGGTCTTCGCACGCGACGGCTACGCCAATAGTTCGGTGGGCGCCATCTGTAAGGACGCAGGGCTCTCCTCGCGGCAGTTCTACGAGGAGTTCACCGGGCGCGAATCGCTCCTACTCGAGCTCTACGAGCAGATCGACAAGGAGTCGCGCGAGGCGGTCACCGCGGCCTTGGCCAAGAAGGCCGACTCGAGTTCACTCGAGCTCATCGACGCGGCCGTACGCGCCTACGTCCAATCCATCGGAGCCGACCCGCGCAAAGCGCGCGTCGCGCTCGTCGAAGTCGTCGGCGCGGGGCCGAAGGTGGAGAAGTTCAGGCTCGAACTACGCCGGGTCTGGGGATCGTTGCTGGCCAGTGCCGCCGAGGATGCGGCGATGCACGGCGAAATCCCCACCGGCGACTACGAGATGCGGGTGCTGGCGGTGATCGGCGCGGTCAACTACGTCGTCGATTCGTGGAGCGGTTCGGATCCGCGCCCGCCGCTGGAGGAGATGACCTCGGTGCTGAGTCGGGTGATCATGGGTGCCGTCGGCGCCTGACCGGACGGTCGCGCGGCAGGCGGTAGCGTGACGCCGCATGGAGACTGTTCCGATCCAGGTGCCGGACGGCAGCACCATTCCGGTACGGCTGCTCGCCGCGGAGGGAGCGCATCGTCATCCGGTGACGGCGGATGCGCCACGACCGGTGGTGGTGGTCGTACCGGGTCTCGGGGTGCCCGGCGCCTACTACGAGACCTTCGGCCGCCGCCTCGCCACTCGCGGCTTCGACGTCGCGATCGGCGAATTGCGCGGTAACGGTGACAGCAGGCCGAAGCCGAGCCCGTCGAGCACGTACGGCTACCACGAACTGGTCTCGGTCGATTTCCCGGCGATATTCGAGGTGGTCCGCGCCCGGTTCCCGTCGAGCACACCGTATCTGCTCGGGCACAGCATGGGCGGCCAATTGGCCGTCATGTACGCCTCGCGAATCCGCGGCCGGCTCGGCGGACTCGTGCTCATCGCGTCCGGAACGCCGTATTTCCGAGGCTATCCCGGCGTTTTCGGGCCCGGCATGCTGGTCGGCACCACGGCGGCGGCGGTGACCGCGAGCCTCGCTGGCTTCTGGCCGGGTGATCGAATCACGGTGGGCGGCTTCGGCCCCCAGTCCAAGGTACTGATCTCGGACTGGGCCCGGCTGGCGCGCACCGGCCGATTCGTGCCGGTCGGTGCCGATATCGACTACGAGGAGCGGATCGCGCGGTTGAAGTTGCCGGTGCTGTCCATCACCATGGCGGGTGACGAGCTGACGCCGCCTCGCTCGGCCGAACATCTGCTCGCGAAGATGCCGAACGCCGAGGTCACCACCTGGCATCAGCCGCAGAAGCTCGGCCACAACGGCTGGATACCCGATCCGGATTCCACCATCGACCGGATCGAGAAGTGGCTGCGCGACCGCTGAGCACACGGCCGCGCCCACTCCCGCCGTTCGCTCAGACGGTCTTGTCGCGCTCGATCAGCTGCTGGGTGAAGAATTCGTAGATGAGCCCGGCCTGGAAAGCGGATTGTTTGTTGTCCGCCGCGCCGCCGTGCCCGCCCTCGATATTCTCGTGGTACCAGACGGTGTGCCCCTGTTCCTCCAGCAACGCGGTCATCTTACGGGCGTGGCCGGGATGGACGCGATCGTCGCGGGTGGAGGTGGTGATCAGGATCGGCGGGTACTCCGCGTCGGCTCGAACATTCTGATACGGCGAGTATTCGGCGATGTATTTCCACTCCTCCGGCTTGTCCGGATCGCCGTATTCGGCCATCCACGAGGCCCCCGCGAGCAGCAGGTGGTAGCGCTTCATATCCAGTAGCGGCACCTGGCAGACGATCGCGCCGAACAGGTGCGGGTATCGGGTCAGCATGACGCCCATGAGCAGACCGCCGTTACTGCCGCCGACCGCGCCGAGCTGATCGGCGGTGGTGATACCCCTGGCCACCAGATCCTTCGCGATCGAGGAGAAATCCTCGTACACCTTGTGCCGGTTGGCTTTCTGCACGGAGGTGTGCCACTGCGGGCCGTATTCGCCGCCGCCGCGGATATTGGTCATCACCCAGGTGCCGCCGCGTTCCAGCCAGCCCATACCGGACGCGCCGCTGTAGGAGGGGGTCCGTGAGACTTCGAAGCCGCCGTAACCGGACATCACCGTCGGGCCGGGTGTGCCGCGCTGGTCGCGGTGCCGAATCACGAAGTACGGCACCATCGTTCCGTCATCGGAGCGAGCGAAGAACTGTTCGGTCTCGATACCCGACGCGTCGAAGAATTCCGGCTCCTGTTTCAGCAGTTCGGTATTTCCGCCGACGGCGCTGGAGAGCAGGGTCGCCGGGGTGGTGAATCCGCTGGTGGTCAGCATGAATTCGTCACCGCCCTCGAGCGGGTCGAGATTCATGACGCTGGTCGTCGCCATCGCGGGGGTATCGGCCAACGGCTCGCGCCGCCAGCCCTGCGTCGTCGGCGTGACGACATAGAGCTTGGTCTGCACATCCTCGAGGGTGATGAGCAGCAGATGGTTCTCGGTCCAGCCGTAGCCGTGCAGCGAGGTGTGGGCGTCGGGGGTGAAGACGACCTCGAAATCCCGCTCGCCGGAAAGGAATCGCTCGAAATCGGTGGCGAGCAGCACGCCGGAGGGATAGGTGGTTCCCGCGATCTCCCACGGCGATTTCAGGCGGATCAGCAGCCAGTCCTTGTACCAGGATTCGCTCGCGTCGGTGGGGATGTCGAGCAGGCGCAGCGTGCCGTCGTCCTCGACGAGGTAGACCTCCTCGTTGAAGAAATCGGTGGCTCGCCCGACGTAGTGGCGTTCGTAACCGGGTGTCCTGTCGTATCCGGCGGATACCGCGACGTCGCCCGGATCGCCCTCGAAAATCGTTTCCGCCGTGTCCAATTCGGTGCCGCGATGCCACCGCTTGGCGATGCGTGGGTAGCCGGAGTCGGTCATCGACCCCGGTCCGAAATCCGTGCCGACGTACACCGCATCGATATCGATCCAGCGCAGTTCCGATTTGGCCTCGGGTAGGGTGAAACCGCCGTCGGCCTTGTCGATGAACACGCGCCGCTCGATATCGAATTCGCGGATGACCTTGGCGTCCGCTCCGCCCCGCGACAGGCTGATGAGCGCGCGCGACTGCTCGGGCCGCAGAACCGCCGCGCCGCCCCACACCCAGTTCTCATCCTCGGCGGCGGCGAGCGCGTCCACGTCGATCAGCACGTCCCACTCGGGGGATTCCTTCGCGTACTCGTCGAAGGTGGTGCGCCGCCACAGGCCGCGCGGGTGCTCGGCGTCGCGCCAGAAGTTGTAGAGCCAAGGCCCGCGCCGTCCCGGATAGGCGATCTTGGTATCGGTGTCGAGCATGTCGAGGATCCGGCGTTCGAGATCGCTGAACCGGTCGGAGTCGGCGAACTGCGCTATCACCACCTCGTTATGCGCGCGAGCCCAGTCGAGGGCACGCTCGTCGGTCACCTGTTCCAGCCATAGGTACGGGTCGGTCGGGTTCGGCTCGGTCATGTGAACATTCTGGCCGAGGCGCGGCGGCCGGGGTGGGTCGATCGCGGGTAATCCCCGACACCCCTCGGTCCGTGCGGGCGCTCGGGCCGGATACGGGTTCTACGCGGGGTCGGCCTCGGCTTCGCGTCGAATCGGCGCTCCGTAGGATCGGGTATCCCTATCCGAGCGAACAGGAGACGACTGTGCCTCCCTTTCTGTGGGAACAGCATTGCTGCCTGCCGATGCTGCCCTCGGCTCGGATCGTCGAGTTGGCGCGATATCCGGTCGGCTCCTATCTGTCGTTGAATGTGGGATATGCGCCGCAATCGACCGAGGACGCGTTGGCGATGGTGCGCCTCTTCCGTGAGGACGCGCGTGCGGACGACCGTTTCCGGCTGGTGCGTCGCCATTCGGATATCGCCGAGACCACCGGTGCGCTCACACTGGCATTCGATCTGGAGGATTCCGGGCCGCTCGGCGGAAATCTCGACAATGTCGCGATGTTCTACGAATTCGGTGTGCGCTCACTGGCCGCCACCTACAACCATGCCAATGCGGCGGGATGCGGCTGCCTCGACACCGAGGACACCGGACTGACCGGTTACGGCCGTGACCTGGTCCGCACCCTCAACGAGGTCGGCATGTTCGTCGACGGATCGCACTGCTCCCGGCACAGCGGACTCGAGATGGCGGAGCTGACCGCGGTGCCGATGATCTACAGCCATTCCAATTTCGCCGCGCTGTGGCCGCATCCCCGCAATATCACCGACGAACAGGCGCTGGCCTGTGCCCGCACCGGCGGTGTGATCGGGATCAACGGCGTCGGAATATTCCTGGGCCACAATGCGGAATCGGAGCGGGCGGCCCGCGTGGCGGCGATGGCGCGACATATCGAATACGGCGCGGAACTGGTCGGAATCGAGCATATCGGGGTCGGATCGGACTACTCGTTCGACGGCGCCGATTTCAATGCCGAGATCAGGGACAATCCGCAGAATTTCTCCGAGGATTACACCAGATACGGTCCGCTGCACTGGGTTCCGCCGGAGGATCTGCTCGGTGACGGCGGCGTTCCGGGATTGGACGAACTGCTGGCCGAGCGCGGATTCTCGGCGGCCGACCGCGCGGCGGTTTTCGGTGGGAACTTCTCGCGCGTCGCCGCGCGGGTGTGGCGTGACTGACCGGGCCGTGAGCGCCCGTGACCCGCGCCCGCCGTGCGACCGCTCGACCCACCTCGGCCGATCGGGGTTGCGGCCACCGCCGCTGCTCACGATTGCGGGGGCACGCTCGGTGAAGTTCGGGCGGCGGAGTTAGGCTCGGTGGCGTGACTTCCCACTACGATGTCGTCGTTCTCGGTGCTGGTCCCGGCGGTTATGTCGCCGCGATCCGCGCCGCTCAACTCGGCCTGCGAACAGCGATTGTCGAGCAGAAATACTGGGGCGGTGTGTGCCTGAACGTGGGCTGCATCCCGTCGAAGGCGCTGCTTCGCAACGCCGAGCTGGCCCATATCTTCACCAAGGAGGCCAAGACCTTCGGTATCTCCGGTGAAGCGAGTTTCGACTTCGGCGTCGCGTTCGACCGCAGCCGCAAGGTCGCGGACGGTCGCGTCAAGGGCGTCCACTTCCTGATGAAGAAGAACAAGATCGACGAGTTCGACGGGAAGGGTGCCTTCACCGACGCGAATACGCTCTCGGTCGAGCTCAGCAAGGGCGGCACCGAGACCATCACGTTCGACAACGTGATCATCGCGACGGGCACGATCACCAAACTGCTGCCGGGCACCGCGCTCAGCGCCAATGTGGTGACCTACGAGGAGCAGATCCTCACCCGCGATCTGCCCGGTTCGATCCTCATCGTCGGCGCGGGCGCGATCGGCATGGAGTTCGGCTACGTCCTGAAGAATTACGGCGTCGACGTGCGCATCGTGGAATTCCTCGATCGGGCGCTGCCGAACGAGGATGTGGACGTCTCCAAGGAGATCACCAAGCAGTACAAGAAACTCGGCGTCACCATCACCACCGGTGCGGCCGTGCAGTCGATCGATGACGACGGCGCGAAGGTCACCGTCGCGATCAAGGACAACAAGTCGGGGGCGGTCGAGACCGTCACCGTCGACAAGGTGCTGCAGGCGGTCGGCTTCGCACCCCGGGTGGAGGGCTACGGCCTGGAGAACACCGGCGTCGCGCTGACCGATCGGGGCGCGATCGCCATCGACGACAATATGCGCACCAATGTGGGCCATATCTACGCGATCGGTGACGTCACCGCGAAACTGCAGCTCGCCCACGTCGCGGAGGCGATGGGCGTGGTCGCCGCCGAAACCATCGCGGGCGCTCCCACCGTCACCCTCGGCGATTACCGGATGATGCCGCGCGCCACCTTCTGCCAGCCGCAGGTCGCCAGCTTCGGCCTCACCGAGCAGCAGGCCCGTGACGAGGGCTACGACGTGAAGGTCGCGACCTTCCCGTTCACCGCCAACGGCAAGGCGCACGGCCTCGGTGATCCGACCGGTTTCGTCAAACTGATCGCCGACAACAAGTACGGCGAGCTGCTCGGCGGCCACCTCATCGGCCCCGACGTCTCGGAACTGTTGCCCGAGTTGACCCTGGCCCAGAAGTGGGATCTCACGGTCAACGAGCTCACTCGCAACGTCCACACCCACCCCACGCTGAGCGAGGCCCTGCAGGAGGCGCTCCACGGCCTGGCCGGGCACATGATCAACTTCTGATCACGCCCAGGTTCGAACGGCGGTATCGGGTCCGGCGGGGCCGGGTACCGCCGTTCGTCGTCGGATAACCGGATCGGAGCCACCGACTCTCCTCGTGTGGCGGGGCGAGTGGCTGCCTCCGGTCCGGGTGTCGCATGTCGTGCTGTCGCGACATGAGAGTTGCGTGGACGTCAGATCATGCCGTAGGCATTAGTCGGGGTGAGGCGCGCGAGGACGCGCCGGTCTTCGACCATGGCCCTGCGGTAGTCGGGCCAATCGGGATGTTCGCCGGACGCCTGGCGGTAGTAGGCGACGAGTTCGTCGACGGCGGGGTCGTCGGGCGATTCGGCCACCGGGGTGAGTTCCACCGTGCCCTCCAGCACGGCATAGGCGAAGAAATCGTCGCGGGTGACGTGGATCGCCGCCCACGGGTCACGGCGCAGATTGTGGTACTTGGCGCGGTCGGCGGTGATCGAGATGCGGATGACGCCGTCGTCACCGATCACGTGCAGGACGTTGGACAGTTGCGGACGGCCGTTACGGCGGATGGTCGTCAGCACCGAGCGGTTGGTGGTTCCCGCGAAATCGAGGGCGGTCGACAGTTCCATACTTCGTGCAACCGCGCACAGCTGGGCCGCCTTCCCTGCTGGAGCGGGGGACATGTCGGCGCGGCGGTCACATCCACTGCACGAGCTGGATGACGATCCCGTTCGGATCGGTCATCTGGAAGTAGCGCTCACCCCACTCCTCGGTTTCGATCGGCGTCACGATCGGGACGCCCGCACCCTCGAGCCTGGCGTATTCGCCGTCGATATCGTCCACGACGAAGACGACGAGCAGCCCTTCGCCCGCGCTGCCCGCCCGGCTCTTCGGCTTGAACGTCTCCAATCCCGTGCGCAGGTAGATGACGTTGATCCCCGCGTCGTCCCGATCGAGTGAGACGAAGCCGTCGGCGGACATCTTCTCGGTGAATCCCAGGTGTTCCACGAGGAAGGCCGCCGAGGTCGTGGGATCGGGGACGTTGAGCGAGATGGCCGAAGCGGTGATGTTCATGGTCCTCCTGGACGCAGGTGCGATTACTCTGTACTAAGTACATTGTACTTTGTAGATATATTCCCCGGATGCCATCGGAAGCAGAGGAGGCGGCTGTGGCGGACGGGCCGGGCATGGACTCGAAGGATCGCAGTGGCGCGGGTGATCCGGTGCGCACGCTGGAACTGCTCTGGCGTGAACCGGGGGCGGGAACATCGGCGCGCGGGCCGAAGCAGCGCAGCAGTGTCGACGCCGTGGTCAGCTCTGCCATCGTGGTCGCCGATCGCGACGGTATCGGCGCGCTCACCATGCGCGCGGTGGCGACCGAACTCGGGCTGACGCCGATGGCCACCTACACCTATGTGCCGGGCAAGGCCGAATTGATCGATCTCATGCTGGATACCGTCTATCGGGATATGCCGCGCGCGAATATGGCACACCTGCCCTGGCGTGACCGGGTGACCGTGATCGCGGCGGAGAACCGCGCACTCATGCGCCGCCATCCCTGGGTGGCTGCCCTGCCCACCACGCGTCCGCCGCTCGGCCCCGGCCTCATCGCCAAATACGACCACGAGCTACGCGCCTTCGACGGCCTCGGTCTCACCGATGTCGAGATGGACGCGGCCCTCACCTTCGTCCTCGGCTTTGTCACCGCGACGGCCCGCATCGCCATCGACACCGCGGCCGCCGCCGCCGACAGTGCCCAGTCCGACCGGCAGTGGTGGGAGCGGGCCGCGCCGCTGCTCGCGCGGGCCATCGACGCCGACCGCTATCCGCTGGCGACCCGGGTCGGCGCGGCGGCGGGCCAAGCCCACGACGCGGCGTACAGCGCCGAGCACGCGTACGAATTCGGCCTCGCCCGCGTTCTCGTCGGATTGGCCGAACTCATCGACCGGCGCTGAGCCGGACCCGCGGGCTAGACCTCGTCGCGCTGGATACGCAGGGCGGTGATGGTCGAGGCCAAACCCTCGTATTGATTGGCGAGCAGCACGATCTCGATCAGGCACCGCTCGTCGTAGTGCGCGGCGAGTTCGGCCCAGGCGGCGTCATCGATATCGCGGGTGCCGACGAGTCGATCCACGGCGGTGAGCAGCGCCCGATGTTTGGGCGACCATTCCGGGGCGTCGGGGCCGACGCGTAGCCGTTCCAGGATCTCGGGTGTGATCCCGGCTCGCCTGCCGAGGCGGATGTGGTGGTCGGTCTCGTAGTCGCATTCGCGCAGGTGCGCCACGCGCAGGATGACGAGTTCGGATTCGTGCCTGCGCAGCCGTCCACCCGGCATGAGCCGCCCGGAGTAGTGCAGCCACCCGCGGAACAGGCCGCCGGTGCGGCCGAGGGTGCTGAACAGATGCGCGTCCGCGGTGCCTGCCGCACGGGAAAGCACCTGCCAGGCAGCCCAATTGATCGGCCCGAGCTCCCGGAACCGACCGGGCGAGATACGTGGTCGCGATGTCGAAACCATGTTGCGCGCCTTCCGTCCTGCGCGGCGGACGCCGCACGAATAGCGAATTCGTTCCGACGCTACCCCCGCGAGGGCCCGCACCACCGTCTCGGTAGTGGCCCGGTGGCTTTTCGAGCTTCCGGTGGTTTTCGGAGGGCCGGGGATGCATCATCAGTAGCGGTTCGGATCGCGGCGCGCGCGCAGTCGGCTCGAGCCGCGGTCAGGATCAGGTGGGCAGGGGAAGCGCGATGCTGGTGAAGGTCAGGCACGGAGCCGAGCTCTCCGGCGCCGAAAAGGAATTCGTCGACTGCCTGCGGTCGTTTCCCATCACCTGTTTCGCGGCGATCGATCTGCACGTCGGCGGTAACGGCACCCGTCGGATCGACGCGGTTCTCCTCACCCCGCACGGCATCACGGTGGTCGCGGTCAAAGGGTTCCGGCGACGTCAGAGCGGCATCCTCAATATCACCGACAGCGCGGCGTGGACAATCAGCGATGCACCGGCCGACCTGGACGACACGAGCACCGCCGCTCCGTCCGACCAGCTCGAACAGAGTGTGTACGCCGTGCGGAACGCAGTGGAGCGGGCGCTGCTCGATCCCGGCCACGTCTGCGGAGTCGTGGTGCTCATCCCGTTCCGCGGGGTGGTCGTTCGGCCCGCGCGCACCAATCTGCGTCCCGGACTCGACGTGGTGGTCGCCAATGTGCCCGACGCCACCGACTTGCGGATCTATATCGAAGGTTTCTCGGCGGCGGCGCGTGATTGGACCGCCGACCGCGTGGTCGCGGCGGTGCACGCGCTCGGACTGGAGAACGGTCCGTCGCGCGCCGAACTCATCGCCGACGGTTTCGCCGCCAACGCGCCGTCCGCCCGTGCCGCCGTACTGCCGGAACTGCGGCCCAAACCCAAACCGGTTCCCAAGCCGTCGAGCAGACCACAGGCGGTGGGCGCCTGGGCCGTCGTCGCCGTCGCGGTGGTCGGGGTGCTCGCGGTTTTCGGCGTGGTCGTCACCGCGTGGGTGAAAGACAGCACCGGTCCGGAATCGGTGGTCGAACCGACCTCGACGGTCGCCCCGAGCCCGGCTCCCCGCACGCCGAAGGATTGCTGGCCGTTCCAGTCCGACTGCTGAGATGCTTTCGCGCCGCGCGGACAACGGCGCGGCCGGACTCAATCACGCATGGCCCGGCCGAGTTTGGTGAGTCGCATGGCCTGCTCGGCCCGCGCGAGCACATGGGTTCGCGAGGTATCGATATGCGCGATGAGCGTGCGCAAGGCGGTATCGGGATCTCCCGACAACAATTGCTCCGCGATGGCGATATGTTCGGTCGCCATGACGGCGATGCGGTCGGGTGTGGGCAGGTCCAGGGTGCGCAGTGGACGCACCCGGACGTAGACGGCGGTGAGCGCATCGGCGAGTGCGGCATTGCCCGCCGCCGAGAGCAGTGTGATGTGGAACTGTTCGTCGGCGGCGACGAGGGCGGGCCCCGGTTCGGGCGGATCGTCGCGTAAGGCGCGCCACCGATCCAGTTCGGCGCGCACCGAGACGAGATCGTGCACCGGTGCGTTCGGCTCGGTCGCGGCGACGGTCGCGTCATCGATGGTGTCGAGGATGGTGTCGAGTACCCGCTGAATCCCCCGTGTCTCCAGCACGATTCGCAATTCGTACAGATTGTCGAGCTCGTCCAGCCGTGGCCGGTACGGGTAGAGGCCGTCGGCGTGACGTTCGACGAGTCCGTCGGCCTGCAACCGGGCAAGCGCCTCGCGCACCGGAGTACGCGATACGCCATAGGTTTCGGCGAGGCGTTCCTCACCGAGCCGTTCGGTCGGCACGATCGCTCCCACGGCGAGATCGTGACGTAGCGAGTGATACACCCGCTCGCTCAACGGAACCCGCCCCCTGCGAGTCATGGCGGCCCTGCTCAGATCGCCATCGCCGAGCGCACGGCGGTCTCCGCGCCCGCGCCGCCCGCCCCGGTGGAGGTGACCCGACCGGATCGCAGCACGTAATAACTCTGCGCCGCCTGCAGGGCGAAACCGATGTGCTGTTCGACCAAAAGCACGCTCAGACCGCCCCGCTGGGTGAGGTCGATGATGGTGTGCTCGATCTCGGCGACAACGGAAGGCTGGATACCCTCGGTCGGCTCGTCGAGAATGAGCAATTTCGGTTCGGTGATCAACGCCCGCGCGATCGCCAACTGCTGGCGCTGACCTCCGGAGAGCAGACCCGCCTTGCGGGTGAGCACTTCGCGCAGCGCGGGAAAGAGATCGAGCGATTCGGCGATCAATTCCTTACCGCGTTTGCGTCCGTCCGCCACCACCTGCAAATTCTCCGCTGTGGTCAGTTGTGGAAAACTCTGCTGCCCCTGCGGGACATAGGCGATGCCGCGTGTGACCCGTCGCGAGGGCGCCATCTTGGTGATGAGCTCACCGTTGAATTCGATCCGCCCGGATTTGGCACCGATCAGTCCGACGGCGGTGCGCAGCAGCGTGGTCTTGCCCGCGCCGTTATGACCCATGATGGCGACCACGCTGTCGTCGGGGACGCGCACCGTGACACCGTGGATCACCTCGGTGCGGCCGTATCCGGAGTGGATATCGATGAGTTCAAGCATCAGCTGCCTCCTTGCGCTGCACGGTCGACTCGTCCTCCAACTCGGTGCCGATGGCCGCCGCGGTGCCGAGATAGACCTGCTGCACCTTCGGATCGGCCTGCACCTGTTCGACGCTGCCCTCGCTGAGCACTCTGCCGCCCGCCAGCACCGTGACCGAGGTGGCGAAGGCGCGCATGAAGTCCATATCGTGTTCGACCACGACGACCACCCGCTCACCGCCGATGCGGCGCAACAGATTTCCGGTCTCCTCGCGTTCCTCGGCGCTCATCCCGGCCACCGGTTCGTCGAGTAGCAGCACCGAGGCGTTCTGCACGAGCAGCATGCCGATTTCCAGCCACTGCTTCTGACCGTGCGCGAGCACCCCCGCCGGTCTATCGCGCAGATCGCCGAGTCCGGTGATCTCCAACGCCTCATCGATACTCGGCAGTACCGACCTGCGGCGGCGCAGCATGGTCAGCGCCGACCGTCGCGCTCCCGCGGCGATATCGAGGTTCTGCAAGACCGAGAGCTGCTCGAAGACGCTCGCGGTCTGGAAGGTCCTACCGACGCCGAGCCTGGCGATCTGGTGGACCTTCTTCCCGAGCAGTTGCGCACCGGATTTGGTCGCCGAACCGGCCGCGGGGACCAGTCCGGTGATCGCGTCGATCAGCGTGGTCTTGCCCGCGCCGTTGGGACCGATCAGGAAGCGAAGATCACCCTGCAACACCGTGATATCGACATCGGTGACGGCCTTGAAGCCGTCGAAACTGACCGAGAGGCCGCGAATTTCGAGGTATTCGCTGTCCATGCCCGCGTTGCCGCCCGGCTTGGGTTCGTGCGCTGTCGTTGTCATCGCGATTCAACTTTCTCCTCGGCGACCGGCACATCATCGGCGACGGAATCCGGCTCCGATTCCGGTTCCGGTTTCGGCCCTTCCGGTTTCGAATCGGCGTTCTTGGCGAATCTGGCATCGAGCGCGCCCTTGACCATCGGCCACACCCCGGCGAGGCCCGCCGGAATGAATCCGACGACCACGATGAACAGCACACCCTGCAGGTAGGTCCAGCCCGAGGGGAACTGCTCCGACAGCGCGGTCTGCGCCCACGCCACACCGACCGCGCCGAGCACCGGGCCGAGTAGCGTGGTCCTGCCGCCGATCGCGACGCCGATCAGGAAGGCGATCGATGGCACGACGCCGATATCGGCGGGGGAGATGATGCCGACGATCGGTGTGAACAGCGCGCCCGCGATGCCGGCGAAGAAGGCCGCGACGACATAGGCGACGATTTTGACGTTGGCCGGGTCGTATCCGAGGAACCGCACCCGCTCCTCCTGGTCGCGCACCGCGACGAGCAGTTCGCCGTAGCGGCTGCGCATCAACTGCCGCACCAGCGCCACCACCACGAGCAGGGTGGCCGCCGCGATGAAGAACAGCATCTTGCGGTTGGCGGGATCCGACAGTTTGAAGCCGAAGAACGCGCGGAAATCCGACAGACCGGTGAAACCGCCGATGGCCTGCTGCCCGGTGAGCAGAATGGCCAGCGCCGCGGCCAGCGCCTGGCTCAGGATGGCGAAGTACGCACCCTTGACCCTGCGCTTGAAGACGCCGTATCCGAGTACCGCGGCGACCAGACCCGGCAGCAGCACAATGCCGAGGATCGCGACCGGCCCGGACGCGAAAGGCTGCCAGAACGTGGGCAGTTCGCGGATGCCGGAGATCTCCATGAACTCCGGCACATCGTTGCCGAGACGGGTGGCGTCGGCCATCTGCAGGTGCATCGCCATGATGTAGGCGCCGATACCGAAGAACACACCCTGGCCGAGGGTGAGCATTCCGCCTCTGCCCCACGCCAATCCGATGCCGGCCGCCACGATCGCGAAGCAGAGGAATTTGGCCAGCAGATTCAGCCGGAAATCGCTGAGTACCGCGGGCGCCACCGCGAACAGCGCGATCGCGGCGACGGCGAATCCGCCGAGCGTGGTCAACGAAGAGTGCGCACGCATCCGACTGCCGAGTGTGGTCATGCCAGGCTCCTGGTGCGAACGGTGAACAGCCCCTGCGGCCGGACCTGCAGGAAGACGACGATCACGACGAAGACGATGACCTTCGCGATGGAAGCGGTGGTCGAGTATTCGATGAAGGAATTGAGCAGACCGAGGGCGAACGCGGCGATCACCGTACCCTTGATCTGCCCGAGACCGCCGATGACCACCACCAGGAACGCGTCGATCAGGTAGCTCTGACCGATGGTGGGACTGGTCGAGCCGATCAGCGTCAGCGCGACGCCAGCGACGCCCGCGAGGCCCGAGCCGATGAAGAAGGTGCTGATATCGGTGAAACGGCTGGAGACGCCGCTGGTTTCGGCAAGGCCGCGGTTCTGCACCACGGCCCGGATCCGGCGTCCGAGCGGTGTTGTCTTGAGTGCCACGGCCAATACCGTCACCGCGGCCACGGCGAGTACGAGGATGAAGATTCGGGTCTTGGGCACGACAGCGCCGAGAATGGTGACACCGCCGCTGAGGAATTCGGGGACAAGCACATTCTTGGCGGGAGCGCCGAAGATATCGCGGGCCGCCTGCTGCAACACCAGTCCGACACCGAAGGTGACCAGCAGGGTGTCCAGCGGTCGGTCGTACATCCAGCGGATCAGGCCCATTTCCAGCGCCGCCCCCAACGCGCCGCCGACCAGGAACCCGATCAGCAGTGAGACCAGCAGTGACACACCTGCCGACGAGATCACCTTCTGCACAACATAAGTCGTGTAGCAGCCAGCCATGATGAATTCGCCGTGCGCCATATTGATGACACCCATCTGACCGAAGGTCAACGACAGGCCGAGCGCGGCGAGCAGAAGTATCGATCCGAGGCTCAAACCGGTGAAGAGCTGACCGATCACGACGTCCATGTGGACTCCTGTAATTTGGCGGCCCGGGGGCCGCGGGTTCGCGGCCCCTTTTTGTCTCGCGTCCGAGTGGTCGAGACTCGCGCCTTCGGCGCGTGCGCTTCGACCACTCGGACGCGAGACGGGCCGCGAACGGCGCTCGTAGGGCTCGCGCGTGGTTGTCGCGTGAGGGCTACGAGGCCGTTCTGGCCTCGGTGGCTCCCGTCGGGTTCCCGTCTGAGGGTTGCCTACGGGGCCGGTTCCGGCCGCGAACTCGGACTGCTTACTTCAGGTTCTTGGCCCACTCGTAGGACTTCAGGTACGGGTCCGGCTGGATCGCCTTGCCCGAATCCCAGACCGTGTAGATGAGGCCGTCGGGACGGATCTCACCGATACGGGCGGTTTTGCTGATGTGGTGGTTGGAGCCGTCGATGGTGACCTTGCCCTCCGGCGCTTCGAAACTCACGCCGTCGGCCGCGGCCTGGATATCGGCCACCGCGAACGAGTTCGCCTTCTCCACGGTGTTCTTCCACAGATAGACCGAGGCGTAGGCGGCCTCCATCGGATCGGAGGTCGGCTTGTCGGCGCCGAACGCGGCCTTGTACGCGTCGACGAACTTCTTGTTGTCCGGGCTGTCGACGGTCTGGTAGTAGTTCCACGCGGTCAGCTGGCCCGCGATGTTCTGCGCGCCGATACCAGCGACTTCCTCCTCGGCGATCGACACCGAAACCACCGGCATGTCAGCGGCTTTCAGGCCCGCGTTGGTGTACTCGCGGAAGAACGCGACATTGGAATCGCCGTTGAGGGTGTTGAATACCGCGCCCGCCTTGGCGGTGCGCACCTTGTTCACGATGGTCGAGAAGTCGGTCGAGCCGAGCGGGGTGTAATCCTCACCCTTGATCTCGATTCCGTTGGCCGCCGCGTACGCCTTGATCTCGCGATTGGCGGTCTGCGGGAAGACGTAGTCGGAGCCGACCAGGTAGAGGGATGTGATCCCCTTCTGCTTCAGGTAATCCAGCGCGGGGATGATCTGCTGGTTGGTGGTGGCGCCGGTGTAGAAGATGTTCTTGCTGTCCTCCAGACCCTCGTACTGGACGGGGTAGTAGAGCAGCGAGTTCAGGCTTTCGAATTTCGGCTTCATGGCCTTGCGGCTCGACGAGGTCCACCCGCCGAAGACCGCGGCCACGCAGTCGGAGCTGATCAGCTTCTCCGCCTTCTCCGCGAAGGTCTTGGGGTCGGAGGCGCCGTCTTCGAGTACCAGATCGATCTTCTTGCCGAGAACCCCGCCCGCCGCGTTGATCTGGTCCACCGCCAGCTTGGTCGAGTTGGCCACGGTCACCTCGGAGATGGCCATGGTGCCCGAAAGGGAGTGCAGCGAGCCGACCTTGATCGACGGCTTCGACGTGTCGACGCAGGAAGCGGCGTTGGAACCTTCGGTCGAGGCGTCGTCCTTGGCGCCGCAGGCGGTCAGCAACAGACCGGCGAGTGCCAGCGCGGTCGGCGCGACCAGGACCTTGGTGAGACGTCCTCGGCGCGACGTCGGGCCGAGCGAAGCCCGCGTGGCCGACACGGAGCGGTGGCGATTATCGGCAGGGGAATCTGGCATGGGTCGGGACCCTTCTCCTCATCAGGTGTTCGGCGACGTCGGGGGTACGTCGCGCCGAATACGTTCGCCCTTCCGCACCGGCCATGGCTGTAGACCGGTGTGTATACAACGGCTGTATTCGTGGTGCGAACGGTAGACCGGAGTTATTGCGCCGGAATATCCCTCGGTGACGAGTCGGTTGCCGATGTTTCAACGGCGTGAACGTTTCCGGTGGACAGTGCGTGAACGGGTGTGAGGCGGTGGCTCATCTACGGTCGCGCACCGCACATCCCTACGGTTGCGTAGCTGGATTCCGATACGGCAGGCTTGCGATTCGTACAACGTCAGAATTCTGGTCCGGGGTCGTTGGATCCCGTTTGTCGTGAATCGAGGAGGCCGCCGTGGGGCACTACAGGGCGAACGTGCGAGATATCGAGTTCAACCTGTTCGAGGTGCTCGGGCTGGACAAGCTCCTCGATACCGGCGCATACGGCGACCTGGATTCCGACACCGTGCGCGAGATCCTCGCCGAGGTGAAGCGTCTGTCCGAAGGGCCCATCGCCGAATCCTTCGCCGCGGCCGACCGTGACCCGGTGACCTACGATCCGGCTACCTTCTCGGTCTCGGTGCCGGAGCCGCTGCGCAAATCCATTCTGGCGCTGCACGAAGCGGACTGGAGCCGGCTCGGTCTGCCCGAGGGCATGGGCGGCACGCCCGCGCCCGCCGCGCTGGTGTGGGCGGTCAACGAGATGCTCACCTGCGCCAACCCGGCGTCCAGCTTCTTCAACCTCGGTCCGGTCCTGGCGTCGGTGCTCTACAACGTCGGCACCGACGAGCAGAAGCACTGGGCCGCGGCGGGCTACGAACGCGGCTGGCAGGCCACCATGGTGCTGACCGAACCGGATGCGGGTTCCGATGTCGGCGCCGGCCGCACCAAGGCGATCAAGCAGGAAGACGGCTCCTGGCATATCGAGGGCGTGAAACGGTTCATCTCCGGCGGCGATGTCGGTGATACCGCCGAGAACGTCTTCCACCTCGTGCTGGCACGCCCGGAAGGGGCGGGCGCGGGCACCAAGGGGCTTTCGCTGTTCTACGTGCCCAAATACCTCTTCGATTCCCGGACGCTCGAACTCGGCGACCGCAATGGTGTCTTCGTGACCGGCCTGGAACACAAGATGGGCCTGAAATCCTCGCCGACCTGTGAACTCACCTTCGGCGGCACCGATGTGCCCGCGAAGGGCTGGCTGGTCGGCGAGGTGCACAACGGCATCGCGCAGATGTTCCAGGTGATCGAGAACGCGCGCATGGTGGTCGGCATCAAATCCACCGGAACGCTGTCCACCGGCTATCTCAACGCGCTCGACTACGCCAAGCAGCGGATACAGGGCGCCGACCTCACGCAGATGTCGGACAAATCCGCGCCGCGGGTCACGATCACCCATCATCCGGACGTGCGGCGGGCACTGGCCATGCAGAAGGCATACGCGGAAGGTTTGCGCGCGGTGTACATCTACACCGCGGCCCATCAGAACGCCGATGTGGCGCAATTGGTTTCGGGTGCCGACGCGGATCTGGCGCATCGGGTGGACGATCTGCTGCTGCCGATCGTCAAGGGTGTCGGTTCCGAGCGGGCCTACCAGTACCTGACCGAATCGCTGCAGACCTTCGGCGGTTCGGGTTACCTTCAGGACTACCCGATCGAGCAGTACATCCGCGACGCCAAGATCGACTCCCTCTACGAGGGCACCACCGCCATCCAGGCGCAGGACTTCTTCTTCCGCAAGATCATTCGGGACAGGGGAGCGGCGCTCGCCCACGTCAACGGCAGGATCGCGGCCTTCCTCGACGCGAGGACGGGGCGCTTCGAGGCAGAACGGGCGCTACTCGCCACCGCGGTGGCCGACGTCGGCGCGATGGCCGCGACGCTCACCGGATACGCGATGGCGGGACAACAGGATCCGGCCGAACTGTACAAGGTCGGCCTCGGTTCGGTGCGTTTCCTGATGGCGGTGGGTGATCTGCTCATCGGCTGGCGACTGCTCGAACAGGCCGAAATCGCCGCTGCCGCACTGGCTGTCGACGCCGCGGAGAAGGATCGCCCGTTCTACACCGGGAAGGTGGCCGTGGCGAGTTTCTTCGCGAAGAATGTGCTGCCCGAGCTGACCGCGACGAGGAATATCCTCGCGGCGATCGATAACGACATCATGGAATTGGACGAAGCGGCGTTCTGATCCGTCTCGTCTTGTCTAACCGTCGCTCAGCAGTCTGAGTACCACCGGGCGAGACAGGGTTCCGTTGACCTGCCTGGCCAATTGGTTGGCGCTGGTGCCCCCGGCGTGCGCCGCGCGCAGGGCCGCGCCGAGTTCGTCGCGCGCGGCATCGGCGACGGCCTGGGCGTCGCGCAGACGCTGGGCGGCGGCGTCGACCGCGGTGGACGGGTCGGCCGCCGCGCCCTCCGGTGCTGCCGACCGCGCGGTGGCGGTAGGCGTCGGTCTCCCGGACTTGCCGGTCAAGGCATTGACCGCAGGCGTGGTCTGGTCCGTGCTCACGGTGTCGATCGCGGGTGTGGTCACCGTGGGGGCGCAGGCCGGGCTGCTGCCCGCCATCGCGCGTCGCGGGCCGATGAGTTCGTTCTGCATGGCCGCCCTGGCGAATTGCCGCATGAAATCGCGGGTAGCGTCGGTATCGTCGGCCGCGGCACCGAGCAGCAGGCGGGTGGTCTGGGGAACGGCGAGGGACCAGTTGGCCAGGCCGCAGAAGGCGAGCAGCAGCCTGCCCGCGTACTGCTCGTCCACGCCGAACTGTTCCTGGGCGCGGTCGAATTTCCGCACGTAATGCTCCGCGCGCCAGCCGTCGACGTCGTGCGCGTCGGCGCCGCGGTGCAGACCCTCCCACAGCAGCAGCCTGAGCAGTTGCGGATGGTCGCGGTGGTAATCGAAGAGTTTCGCCACGTATTCGCCCGGTTCGGTCTCGGCGAGCGGCTGCACGACGTCGAGGAATTCGCGCATCGTGTCGATCAGGATGACGTCGAACAGTTTGTCCTTGCTGCCGAACAGGCCGTAGATGCGTTCCTTGTTGACGCCCGCGGTGTCGGCGATGCGGTCGACCCGAGCGCCCGCGAGGCCGTACTCGGCGAATTCGTCGCGCGCGGCGCGCAGCAGCGCCTGCCTGGTCGCGTCGCTGCGCTGGGTCTGCTTCGGAATGTCGCCGCGCTGGTCGCCGGAGTCGTCGCGGCGGAGCTGTCCGGGGGCGTCGCCGCGCCGGGCCGCTGTGCGCGGATTGGTGCTGGCCGTCATGGCTGCGACTTTACCATCTCTTTAAACCAACTATTTGGTTGACAACTATTCGGTTGGAAGCCTACCGTCATCACATGGCAACGCCGACACTTCGTCTTCCGGCCGGGACCCCGGCTCGGACCCCGGCTCCCGGCAGATCCGCCCGGGCGCATACCGGTCGTACCCTCCCTGTTTTCGTCCTCTCCGCACTGCTCGCCACCGGGCAGATGTATCAACCGATTCCCCTGTTCACGGCCATGAAAGCGGACTGGGGCGTCGGATCGGGCGCGATGACGTGGATCATCAGCGCCTTCGCCTTCGGATATGCGGGCGGCTTCGTGCTGTTCGGGCCGCTGTCGGACCGCTACGGTCACCGGCGGGTGCTGGTCACCGGAATGATCGTCGCCGCAGTGGTCACACTATTGACCGGTCTCGCCTTCGCGGCGCCGGTGGCCGTCGGGCTGCGGGTGGTGCAGGGTCTTGTCGTCGGGTCCATACCGCCCGCGATCATGGCCTATGTCGCCACGCGCATCGAGCCGGCGCATCGGGCGGTGGTCACCATGTCGGTGGCGACATCATTCCTCGCGGCGACCGTCATCGCCCAGATCGTCTCGCAAGCGGTCGTCGACTCGTTTCCGTGGCGCACCGTATTCCTGGGTTCCGCACTGCTTTTCGCGGTACTCGCGGTGGCCCTGCGCACCGTCATGCTCGATGACGCCCCCGCCGGGCGTGACAAGCCGTTGCGGCACAGCTACGCCGCGATTCCCACGGTGCTGCGCATCGGGGCGCTGCTGCCGCTGCTCGCGGCGGGTGGGCTGAGTATGGCGGTGATGGTCGGCATCTACACAGGTATCGAAATCGCCGGTCTGATCGAGGGTTCCGGCGAACTGCTGGCGCTTCGCGCGGGCGCGCTGCCCGTCATGCTCGCTCTTCCACTGCTGGCCATCCCGCTCTCGCGACTGTCCAAACCCGGTCAGGTGATGCTCGGTGTTTCGGTGGCCGCCGCGGCCATGGTCGCGGCGACCTTCGAAGGATCGCATCTCGCGGTCCTGACGGTGCTACTCGCCGTACTGGTCGGCGGACTCGGGGTTATCGCCCCCGCCGTGCTGCAGAGTGCGGGCGAACTCGGCGGTGAATCCCGCGCCGCGGCCTCGTCGGTCGCGATGTTCAGTTTCTACGTCGGCGCGACGGTCGGCCCGATCGTCGCCGCCACCGCGGCCCCGCACGGATTCCCGGCCCTGGCCTGGACACTGACGGCACTGCTGCTCGTCGCGTTCGCGCTGACCCTGATCGGAGTCCGCATCCCGCGCGCATCCGCGCCCGCCTGAGGGTTTCGCCGCCTCGGCCCGGTGGCAGTTCCGTCTCCTGCCGGGCCGAGCGTCGGCGATTCGGCCGTAGCGGATCGTCGAGGACATCCCGTTGAATCGTCGCCGAACCGCGGGATCATCCCGGAACCGCTCGGCTATTTGATGACGTAGGGCGATACCGAGCTGCGGTGCTCGCTGATGTCGAGCACCTTGCCGAGTGGTGGAAACGCGCGTTGCGGGCAGTTCGCGCGTTCGCAGACGCGGCAGCCCGCGCCGATGGGGGTGGCGGAGGCTTCGCCGAGGTCGATGCCATCGGCGTAGACGACGCGGCCCGCGTGGCGCAGTTCGCAACCGAGTCCGATGGCGAAGGTCTTTCCCGGCTGGCCGTAGCGGGTGGCGCGGCGTTCGACGGTTCTGGCGATCCACAGATATTTGCGGCCGTCGGGCATCTGGGCGATCTGGGTCATGATCTTGCCCGGATAGGCGAAAGTCTCGTAGACATTCCACAGCGGACAGGTGCCGCCGCTGGAGGAGAAGTGGAATCCGGTGGCGGACTGTCGTTTCGACATATTGCCCGCGCGATCCACGCGGACGAAGGAGAACGGGACGCCGCGTAGCTCCGGGCGCTGCAATGTCGAAAGGCGGTGGCAGATCGTCTCGTAGCTCTGGGTGAAGAACGCCGATAGTCGTTCGATGTCGTAGCGAAAATCCTCGGCGACTTCGTGGAAATGCGTGTAGGGCAGCACCGTCGCGGCGGCGAAATAGTTCGCGAGTCCGAGCATGGCCAGCTTCCTGGTGTCCTCGGACGCGAAATTGCCTTCCTCGACCAGCTTTTCGAGCAGATCGCCGCATTCGAAGTAGGCGAGTTCGGCGGCGAGTTTGAAGGTGCGCTGCCCGCCGGACAGGTGGGGGGAGATCTCCAGCCGCTGGGTTTCGGGATCGTAGCGATGCAGTACTCCCTCGCCGAGATCGATCCGTTCCATGATGCGCACATCGTGGGCGCGCAGCCCGCGGGCGATCTCGCTGTTCACATCGCCGCCGTGGAACCGGATGCGGGTGGCGAGTTCTTCTGCGGCGGTATCCAATTCGTGAATGTAGTTCTGCCGCTGATAGAAGAAATCCCGCACTTCCTCGTGCGGCTTGCTGATGGTCGCGCTCCCGGAGCCGTCGGCGAACCGGTCCTCGGTGGCGGCGGCGAGCTGGGCACTGGTGTTGCGGTAGCGGTTGTGCATATTCACCAGCGCGCGGGCCATACTCGGGTGGGCCGAGACCATGTCCGCGATCTCCTGGGTATCGGCTTCGATACCGAGCTCCTGGTCCATGACGACTTCTTGGAGTTCGGCGATGAGCCGGGTGTCGTCCTGGGAGGAGAAGAAGGTCGCGTCGACGCCGAACACTTCGCTGATCCGCAGCAGAACCGGCACGGTCAACGGCCGCACATCGTGTTCGATCTGATTGAGGTAACTCGCCGAGATCTCCAGCTTCGCGGCGAGTGAGACCTGGCTCAGTCCTCGTTCGGTACGCAGCTGGCGAAGCCGCGCCCCGACGTAAGTCTTGGCCATATGTCCAGTTT
Source organism: Nocardia sp. NPDC005366 (assembly GCF_040606855.1). NCBI lineage: Bacteria > Bacillati > Actinomycetota > Actinomycetes > Mycobacteriales > Nocardiaceae > Nocardia > Nocardia sp. NPDC005366. The sequence goes on along the minus strand of NZ_JBEXFQ010000015.1, from coordinate 33,489 downwards.
ATGGCGGTTTTCGCAGACCTGCCAATGGGCGATTAGCAGCAGAGCTGAGCGATATGTCACACCGCCGGGTTACGGTCGTCATGTGCTGTTCTCGGATGTCGTACAGGCTTCGGAGACCGTTCGCGCGACCCGGTCTCGGAAGACGAAGATCACCACCATCGCCGCGCTGCTGGACACCGCCGTGTCCGAGGAATTGCAGCCGGTGGTCTCCTGGGTCTCCGGCGAGCTACGGCAGGGACGTATCGGCGCGGGCTGGCGCACTCTCACGGCTCTGGGCAGCCCGCCCGCCGAGACACCCACGCTGACCGTCTCGGCGGTCGACACCGCCTTCGCGCAGGTGGCGGCCACGTCGGGCGCGGGATCGGTCAACCGGCGCAGAGCATTGCTCACCGAGCTGTGGACCGCCGCGACCGCCGCCGAACAATCCTTCCTCACCCGCCTGCTCTCCGGCGAATTGCGCCAGGGCGCGCTCACCGCCGTCGTCAGCGAGGCGGTGGCGGTATCGGCCGATGTCCCGGTCGACCTGGTGCGCCGGGCCTACATGCTCTCCGGGCAGCTGCCCGTCACGGCGCTGGCCGCGCGCACCGGCGGGGCGGATGCGCTGACGGGATTCCAGCTGGAGGTCGGACGTCCGATCCAGCCGATGCTGGCGGCCCCGGGCGCGAGCCTGGACGAGGCGATGGACGAATTCGACGGCGAGGTGACTGTCGAGCACAAACTGGACGGCGCTCGCATCCAGGTGCACCGCGACGGCGATAAGGTCCGGGTGTTCACCAGGACACTGCGCGATATCACCGCGAGTGTGCCCGAACTGGTCGAGCTGGTGCGCGGTCTCGATTGCCGCAGCGTCGTGCTCGACGGGGAGACCCTCGCACTCACCGACGCCGGGCGGCCACGGCCGTTCCAGGAGACGATGAGCCGTTTCTCGGTATTCGATCCCACCCTGCTGCCGCCGGGGTCCAATCCCACCCGGGAACTGCTGTTGCACCCGTACTTCTTCGACTGCCTGCAGTTGGACGGGGAAGATCTGCTCGACGCGCCGCTGCGCGAACGCAGGAAGGCGCTGACCGAAGTGGCCTGCGCGCACAGCATCCCCGCGCTCCTTCGTCCCGACGCCGAGGCCGCCGCCGAATATTTCGACGGGGCGCTGGCCGCCGGTCACGAGGGCGTCATGATCAAATCGCTGAACGCGCCGTACGCGGCGGGCAGGCGGGGGCGAGCCTGGCAGAAGATCAAACCGACGCACACCCTCGACCTGCTGGTGCTCGGGTCCGAATGGGGTTACGGCCGTCGCACCGGATACCTGTCGAACCTGCATCTCGGCGCGCGCGACCCGATCACCGGCGACCCGGTGATGGTCGGCAAGACCTTCAAAGGTCTCACCGACGCTCTGTTGCACTGGCAGACGGCGGAGTTCCCGCGCCACGAACGCGCCCGCGACGAGTACACCGTCTACCTGTGGCCGGAACTCGTCGTGGAGATCGCCATCGACGGTGTGCAGGTGAGCCCGCGATACCCGGGCGGGGTCGCGCTGCGGTTCGCGCGGGTGGTGCGGTATCGCCCGGATAAGACGGCCGCCGACGCCGACACCATCGATACGGTGCGGTCGTTGTTGCCGGGAGCCTAGACGATTGCGATCCGGTTCCAGCAGAGGGCGACCGCATAGTAAGCGAACCGGGCGGTATCGCACACTGGTGTGGTGACCGCCGAATTACTGATCCTTCTGATCGTCATCGTCACAGCACTGGCTTTCGATTTCACCAATGGCTTCCACGACACCGCCAACGCGATGGCGACCTCCATCGCCACCGGTGCGCTGCGCCCACGGGTGGCGGTCGCGCTGTCGGCGGTCCTGAATCTCGTCGGCGCTTTCCTGTCGGTCGCGGTCGCCGCGACCGTGGCGAAGGGGATCGTGCGGCTCGACGCGGTGAGCGGGCAGGATCTGCTCGTCATCGTCTTCGCGGGACTGGTCGGAGGGATCCTCTGGAATCTGCTGACCTGGTTGTTCGGCCTGCCGTCGAGTTCCTCGCACGCGCTGTTCGGCGGCCTGATCGGGGCCACCATCGCCGCACTCGGCTGGAGCGGGGTGATCTGGGCCTCCGGTTCGGACGGTGTGCTCACCAAAATCGTGCTGCCCGCGGTTCTGGCTCCCATCGTGGCCGCGCTCATCGCGGCGATCGGCACCTGGGGCGTCTACCGGATCACCCGTGGCATCGATCAGGACAGGTCCACGCGGGGGTTCCGTTGGGGCCAGATCGGTTCGGCTTCCCTGGTGTCGCTGGCGCACGGCACCAATGACGCGCAGAAGACGATGGGCGTGATCTTCCTCGCGCTCGTCGCCAACGGCACCCTCACCAAGAACGACGATATGCCGCTGTGGGTGATGGCGGCCTGTGCCGTCGCCATCGCGGCGGGTACCTATCTCGGTGGTTGGCGCATCATCAGGACGCTCGGCAGGGGACTGGTCGAGATCGACTCCCCGCAGGGGCTGGCCGCGGAATCATCCTCGGCCGCGATCATTCTCACCTCCGCGCATTTCGGGCTGCCGCTGTCGACCACCCAGACCGCGACCGGATCGATTCTGGGCAGCGGCCTCGGCAAGGGTGCGGAGGTGCGCTGGAATGTGATGGGCCGAATGGCGGTCGCGTGGCTGCTCACCCTGCCGCTGGCCGGTTTTGCCGGTGCGATCTGCTGGGCCATCGCCCATATGATCGGCGGACTGGCCGGGGTGCTCGTGGTCTTCGCGATTCTCGTCGGCCTGTCGGCTCTGATGTATCTGCGGTCGAGGCGCAGTCCCGTCGACACCACCAATGTGAACGAGTGGCCCGCGGACACAACCGACCAGGGGACCGACATGGTGGAGGCCGCGAATCCCCCCGACTGGAAGGTTCCCGACCGTGGTGTCGCCGATCGTGGTGTCGCCGATCGTGATGCCGCCGTCCGTGGTGTCGCCGATCGTGGTGTCGCCGATCGTGAAGCCGCCGACAGCGGTGCCACCGGACGCGGGACGGCCACCGAGCCCGAACAGACCGCCTCGCCTCGGCCATCGGGGCCGACAGCACCGCCCGCGGGGATCTCCTCGGGCCGAACCATCCGGCGCGGCTGAGGGAAGGGAGCGCAGATGCACACCATCGTCACGAATCTGAACTCGTTGTGGAAGGTGACCCTGGCCGCCCTGATACTCGGCGCTGGCCTGCCCATCGTGTTCGCCTTCGGGGTGCGGCTGTGGACGACGGCCGATACCGTCGAATCCGACGGCAGCGCGGCCGAGCGGAACTATCCGGCCATGATCGGCGCGTTGACCTGCTTCGCCTTGATCATCGCCGCGATTGTCACCGGCATTCTCTATACCGCCAAGGCTTTCCTGGCCGCCAAGTTCGGCATACATCTGTTCGGACAGTCCTGAAGGGTGCAGTAGTGACCGATCAACCGCAAATCGCCCGGCCGAAGGTGCTCGACCGGATCGTCGGCTGGCTGCGCGCGGGATATCCGCAGGGCATTCCGAGCTCGGATTACGTCGCGCTGTTCGCGGTTCTGCACCGGGATCTCACCGAGTACGAGGTTGCGGCCATCGCCGAGGAACTCGTGCGCGACAACCCGGACAGCACCATCGGGCACGACGATATCGAGGCGGCGATCGCGCGGTTCGCCAAGGAACAGCCGGACCCGAACGATGTCGCCAGGGTCGCGTCGCATCTGGCCGCGGGCGGCTGGCCGCTCGCCACCCCGTTGACCGACTCCGACTGACAGAGCACGTGTCCGACGCGCACCCGGCTGGAGGCCCGCGCCTGGCCCGATCCGGACGATGCCGGGTAGCGGTGTCCCCGATCTCCGCTGGAGACCTGGCCTGGTGACCGGCGGCCGACCTAGGCGCTGGGCGTGGCCAGCTTCTCCACGGTGACAGTTGGCGCGATGCGGGTACGCAGGCAGCGGTCGATCTCGCCCGCCACGGGGACGACGATGGCGGCTGCCGAGGTCGCCACGGCGTCGATGAGGATCGAAACCCAGTCGGGTGCGGAATTCTCCGACAGCGCGGCGATCACCGCGGCGACCGCGGAATCGTCTGCGCCCGAGGGGTTCCCGGCGATCTTCTCGGGGAGAACAGCCGACCACGCGCCGTCGGCGGTGACGGCGACCATGCCGTCGACGCCGCGGGTGGTGACGACCGCTTCGACGCCGCGCTCGATCAGCGGGTAGGCCGCCGCGACGACCTCGTCCGCGGTCGCGGCGGCGCGGCCGGTAAGGCGTTGCAGCTCTTCACTGTTCGGCATCAGTACGACGCCGGGAACCGCGGCGGCCAGGCGAAGCGCCTCGCCGCCGACGTCGCAGATGGTGGAGATCCCGGCCGCGGTGGCCGTGCGGGCGATATCGGCGGGCAGGCCCGGATCGATGCCCCCCGGTAGCGAACCCGAGATCACCAGGCCGTCGATATCGGGTAGCAGTCCGCGGACCCGGGTGGCGAGTTGTTCGGCCGCATGGGGATTGGAGATCCGCGCGCCCGGCTCCCACAGCGCGGTCGCGGTGCCGTCGTCGGATTCGCTGATCACCACCGTGCGGCGCACCCACGGGAGGGCGTGCACGAAATCGACGGGCAATTCGAGCTCGGCGGCGGCGGCGAAGGCGTGGTCGGAGAAACCCGTTGCGCGGGCGTACTTCCCGAGTTGATTCAGTACGCGGGTCACATTGATGCCCTTGCCGCCGATACGCTGCTCGACCGAGCGGACCCGGTGCGCCTGGCCCCGCTCGAAACTCTCGACGCGATAGGTCATGTCGTAGGCGGGGTTCATGGTCACGGTGAGGATCACCTCAACCACTGTCCACGTCTGAGCACCCGGCGCAACTGTGGATTGTCACCAACGTCAGCAGTTGTGCGAACTGGTCGGTACGTGAATCGCCGATCTCCGGCGGTCCGCCGCCGCGGGCCGGGAGCCGGGTCGCGGCCGGTACCGCCTCCGTGCGCAACGCCGACCTCGCGTCCCGCCCAGTCGAGGCATTCCAGCAGCGTGGCGGTGCCTCTCCCGGGGAACCGTCCGTCATCCCGACGGGGGTCGCTACGGCCGGTGGCCGGCCAGAGGGCCGAGCCGATACCGCCGACTGCCGCCCGCGAGTCTGTGACCAGAGCCACACCTCCCCTATCGGTCTGCGGTACAACAACATTGGTGCTGTCTCGCGGAGCGTGAGTGGGACGGCGACGCCGGTGCGTACCCGCCGAGGCCGGGCGCACGGGCGGAGGTGAACCCGTTGCCGCGCGGTAGCATCGTGCGGTGGCACGGCGCGATGGCGAACTCAAGGATGGACGCAGCTACGGCGGGCTGTCCAAGGAGCAGCGGGTGGCGCAACGGCAGTCCCGTCTGATGGACGCGGCACTGGAACTGTTCGGGACGCAAGGCTACGCCGCCACCTCGATCGAGCGGCTCTGCACGGCCGCCAATGTCTCCACGCGCAGTTTCTACGAGGATATGGGCAGCCGCGAGGCGCTGTTGATCGCCTTGGGCAATCGGACGATCTCGCATGCGGTCGAATCCGCCCTCTCGGCGCTGGAGGCCGCGCGAGACGAGCCGCTCGCCACGCGGGTGGTCGAGGGTTTCCGTGCCTATCTCGCGGTGACCTGCCGTGACGCGCCCACCGCACGGGTGCATTACGTGGAAGTGGTCGGGGTGAGCCAGGCGGTGGAGGAATGGCGTATGCAGCAGCGCAGGCTGCTGTCCGCACTGTTGATCACCGAGGCCGAGCAGGCGGTCGGGCGCGGGGAGACCGCACCGCGACGGTTCGATCTATTCGCGCTCGCGGTGATCGGCGCGGTGAATTCGCTCGCCCAGGAAATGGTGCACGCGACACTACCCGACGTCTCCATCTCGCTCGACGAGATATGCGAGGAGATCGGGTATTTCGTCAATTCCGGACTCGTCTCGCGCTGAGCGATCGGCCGCATTCGGTCGCACGGCGTAACGATGGCGCAATCTGTCGCCGTGATTCGCAATATCGGTGCAACCGACCCCTTCTATGGTGGCGAGATGAGTACGGACAGTGCGCCCGGTGGGGACGAGCGCGGCACGGGCCCCGATCCGGCCGCCGGGGGGACCGGAATTCACATCAGTGGGCTGACCAAGACTTTCAAGGTCGGTCGTCGCACGGTGGCAGCCCTGGATTCGGTGGATCTGCATACCGCGCAGGGCTCGTTCCTGTCCCTGCTCGGTCCGTCGGGCTGTGGCAAATCGACCGTGTTGCGCATTCTGGCCGGGCTGGAAGAGCCGACCTCGGGGAAGACCCTCATCAACGGTGAGACCCCGGCCCAACTGCGTCGCCATCACGAACTCGGTATCGCCTTCCAGGATTCGGCGCTGCTGCCGTGGCGGTCGGTGGAATCGAATATCAAACTGCCGCTCCAGGTCGCGGGCCTGCCGCCGGATTCCGGCCAGATCGCCGAACTGGTGCGGTTGGTCGGACTCGAAGGATTCGAGAAGGCGAAACCCGCACAGTTGTCCGGAGGTATGCGCCAGCGGGTGTCGATCGCGCGAGCGCTGGTGGTGAAGCCGACCGTGCTGCTGCTCGACGAACCATTCGGCGCGCTCGACGATATGACCAGGCAGAAACTGAATCTGGAGTTGCTGCGCATCTGGACCGAGAAACCCGCGACCACGCTCATGGTGACGCACGGCATCGCCGAGGCGGTTTTCCTCTCGGATGTGGTCGCGGTGATGAGTCCGCGCCCTGGCCGGGTGCTGGAACTGGTCGATATCGATCTGCCCAGGCCCCGGCTGCCGGAAATGATGCGCACCCCCGAATTCCACGCGCTGCACGACTACTTGTCGGAATTGCTGTTCGGGAAGACCGGTACCGGTGGGGTCGTGACCGATACGGCGGGCGGCGCGATATGAGATATCTCGGCGGTCTGCTCGGCTTTGTCGGACTGATCCTCGGGTGGTGGATTCTCGCGGCGGCGGGTGTCGCGGGCGGCACCATTCCGAGCCCATGGACGGTGGTGCACACCATGTTCACCGACGGTTGGGGCCTCTACGGCCCCAATTTCCGGATCACCGCCGAGGGCGCGCTGAAAGGTTTCGTCTGGGGTAACGCGTTGGCGATCGGTCTCGCGATCCTGGTGATGCTGATTCCGCCGATCGAACCGCTGGCGACCCAGTTGGCGATTCTCAGTTACTGCACGCCGCTGCTGGCCTTGGGCCCGATCATCCTCGTGGTGTTCGGCGGGCGCACACCCACGGTCTTCCTGGCCGCGATGTACTGCTTCTTCACCACGATGGTCGGCACCGTCACCGGCCTGCGCTCCGCGGACAGCACCAGTCTCGATCTGGTGCGCGCCTACGGCGGCGGGCGATGGCAGCAGCTCTACCGGGTGCGGATGATCGCGGCACTGCCGAATATCTTCGCGGCGTTGAAGATCGCCGCGCCCTCTGCGGTGCTCGGCGCGATCATCGGTGAGTATCTGGGCGGTGTCGACAGCGGAATCGGGGTCGCGCTGACCGCCGCGCAGTCGGCCTACAACGTGCCGCGCACCTGGGGTATGGCCCTGGCCGCCGCCGCCCTGGCCGGTCTCGGCTACGCCGCGGTGGCGCTCACCGCACGACTGGTCGCGCCGTGGACCGTGCGGGAGGCCAGGTGAAAAGAATCGGATTGTTCCTGTTCCCGCTGCTCACGTCGCTGGTGTTGATGCTGGTGATCTGGGAGGTGTTCCTGCGGGCATTCCCCGAGGTCGGGCCGCGGGTCGGTAAGTCGCCCGGTGATATCTGGCGCTACCTCGTCACCGCGCCCGGAGCGTCGACAGCGAGGCAGGCGATCATCGACGATCTGCTGATCACGTTGCGTGACGCGGCGATCGGATTCGGCGTCGGGATGGGCATGGCACTGGTGATCGCGGCGCTGTTCGTCACCTTCACGACGGTCGAGCAGACCTTCATGCCGGTCGCGATGCTGCTGCGATCGGTGCCGTTGGTGGCCTTGACGCCGATCATCGTGCTCATATTCGGGCGCGGACTGGCCGGGGTGACGGTGATGGCCGCGATCGTGGTGCTGTTCCCCGCACTGGTGATGATCATGGCGGGTCTGCGCAACGCGCCGAGACAGGCCATGGATGTGGTTGCCGCCTACGGCGGTTCGCGCTGGACCGAACTGCGGATGGTCTCCGTTCCCGCCGCGCTGCCCTCGGTTTTCGCGGCGGCGCGGATTTCGGTGCCGGGTGCGCTGATCGGCGCGTTGATCGGCGAATGGCTCGGCAGCGGAACGGGTCTCGGTGCGAGCCTGATCCGGGCCATACCCACCTTCCAGTATAACAAGCTGTGGGCGTCCATCGTCATCGTGACCATCGTGACCATCGTGTCGGTGCTGTTGTACGCGATCGTCGGCGTCATCGAGAATCTGGTGCTCGCCCGATTCGGCCCAGAGGCCGGACGGCGCTGAGAACCGACTACCGCTGAGCCCGCGTCTCCGGGTCGAATCTACGTCCGGAACGTCAAAGTAAAGAAAAGGAAACCGATCGGCCATAGATTCGATCCATGACATCACTGTTCGACCGTCGGTCATTTTTCCGCTATTCCGCGCTCACCGGCGCCGTACTCGGCGGCGCGGGCGCGCTCGCCGCATGTGGCGATGATTCGAGCAGTTCCTCGGGTGGATCGACGCCGGATGGCTCGAAGTTCGGTTCTGTCGCCGTGCAACTGTCCTGGCTGAAGAACATCGAATTCGCCGGTGAGTACTTCGCGGACTCGAAGGGTTATTTCAAGGATGCCGGATTCGGCTCGGTGAATCTGATCGCGGGCGGCGCCGCGAGTACCTCCGTCGAGGCCGGATTGGATACCGGAAAGGTGTGGCTCGGCCTGTCCGCGCCGCAGACCACCGCCCCGGCCATTCTGGAGGGACTGCCCGCCAAAATCGTCGGCGCCACCTATCAGAAGAACCCCTTCTGCATCGTCAGCGCCGCGGGTAAGCCGATCAAGAGCCCGCAGGAGATGAAGGGCCGCAAGATCGGCGTACAGGACACCAACCAGTTGATCTTCAATGCCCTGCTCACCGCCAATGGGATGAAACCGACCGATGTCACCATCGTCCCCGCGCAATTCGATCCGACCCCGTTGGCCAACGGCGAGGTCGACGGCTGGGTCAGCTATGTCACCAACGAACCGATCACGTTGGCCGCCAAGGGTTTCGCCAATGCTAATTTCCTTTTCGCGGATTTCGGCCTACCCCTTGTCGCGGAAACGCTGACGGTGACGCAGTCGACCATCGACAAGGAACGCGACAAGCTGAAGGCATTCCTGGTCGCCGAGGTCAAGGGCTGGAAGGCCGCGGTGGCCGATCCCGCGGAATCGGCGCGGCTGGCGGTGGAGGTATACGGCAAGGATCAGAAATTGGATCTGGCCGAGCAGACCAAGGAGGCGACGGCCCAGAACGATCTGGTGCTCTCCGCCGATACGGCTGCCAACGGGCTGCTGAGCATGACCGATCAGCTGATCGAGCAGAACATCGCGGCGTTGCGCACAGCCGGGATCGACATCAAGGCAGGCCAGTTGTTCGATCTGTCGATCCTGCGCGAGGTCTACGCGGAGAACCCCGGTATGAAGTGATCGTGACGGGCTTCGGCGTCGAAATACCCGTCGGCTTCTACAGTGCTACCGATGTCTCGACGCCGAACGCTCGCTCGGCGTGGATCACATCGGCCCGGTCAGGGTGGATCCGAGTACTCCGCCCCGACCGCGCCGCCAACAGTTCGGCGGCGATCGCCACGGCGTGTTCCGTGGCGGTGCGTGCCCCGATATCGAGGCCGGCGGGGGAGTGCAGGCGGGCCATTGTGGCCTCTCCGAAACCGCCCGCGCGCAGATCCGCGATGCGCCGATTGTGGGACGCGATGGTCCCCGTGGCCCCGAGATAGCCGAACTCGGGCAATCGCAGGGCGACCGTGAGCAGCGGTATCTCGAACATCGGATCGTTCGACAGTACGACAATCGCTGTGCTGGAATCTATTTCGCCCTCGGCGGAGAGCGTGTTCAGATACCGGTGCGGCCAGTCGACCACCACCTCGGCCCCGGGAAAGGCCTCCGGGGTAGCGAAATCGTCACGTGAATCGCAGATCGTCACCCGGTAGCCGAGTAGTCGGGCCTGCACGGTGAGCGCCGCGGCGATCGCGTTGGCGCCGAAGATGATCAGACGCGGCGGCGGTGCGAACGAGGACACGAACACGTCGGATTCGGGCAGGGCGACCAACTCGGTGTTGTGCCGCTTGTCCGTGACGAGGTGCTGGCCGATCAGATCCGCGTCCGGATTCCACACCACCGTGAAAACGGTGACGCGGCGGTGCGAGGCGATTTCCGCCGCGACGGTGGGGAATTCGGGGAAATCGCGGCGCGAGAACGGTTCGGCGAAGACATCGATCATCCCCCCGGTATCGCCCCCCGACTCCCCCACCGGAACGCCGAATCGGTGCATGGCACGCCTGCCGGTCCTGGCGGCGGCCACGGCCGCCTCGCGCACCGCCGATTCGACGGAGCCGCCGAGCACCGAACCGTATACCCCGCCGTTGGCGTCGACCAGCATCGCCGAGCCGACGCTCAGCGGCCCGGACCCCACGGTCCGCACGACGGTGGCAAGGCCTCCGGTGCGGCCGGAATGCCACACCCGCAATAGGTCGTCGACGATGTCGCGCATCAGTTTCTAGCTCCGATCAACGGGCGTCGTGGCCGGGAAATCGCGATCGATCCCCGTCGCCAAATCGTCGCACGTGACGCACACCATATCCTCCCTACCGGACAAATAGGTGCGGGCTCCCGAATCTCCCCTGGCGGCGGTCCACACCGAGGTCCAGTGCTTGTGCCCGATCACAACCGGATGTCCGGGTGTGCCGCGGAACACAGCGCGGGCGAGTCCGCCCTCGGAAGCGAGGGCGGCGGCGGTCACCCTGGTCACCACATCGGGGCCGACATCGGGGGTGTCGACCGGCATTATCGCGGCGTAACGGGCGGGCGTCGCCGCCGCCGCTTTCAGGCCGGCCCGCAGCGACGCCCCCATTCCGGTCGCCCAGTCGGCCGCCCACACGTGGTGCGCGCCGGGCGGGAGATCGACGGTCGCGGGAGAAGGTCCGGTCGCGCCGAGCACGACGATGACCGGATCGCAGCCGCCGTCGCGCAACGCGGCCACCGCCGCGCGCAGCCACGCGCCGCCCTCGGCCAGCGCCTTCGGGAAGCCGTATCGGGTGCCGGCGCCCGCCGCGAGCACAATGCCCGCGCATACGGCCGGGGATATCGTCGTGGGGTCGGGTGACGCCATGGCCGCCACCGTAGTCGCGCACCGTTGCCCGTGGGTTACCTACCGACCTCCGCGAGGAGAATTCGACACGCCGACAGTGATCAATCTCTTTCGGGTGGCGGCGCGGCAGGGGGTATTCGATGCTGTACCGATGACAGACGACGTGGTCGGCCTGCTGAATTTCAACGCGCTGCCCGGCGAGGCGGCCACGCGCGCTGTGCTCGACTGCTGCTCGTCACCCGCCTTCGCGCGTGCTGTCCTCGCGGGCAGGCCGTACGCCGACGCCGAACAGCTGCTGCGGGCCGCCGACGAGGCTCTCGCCGCACTGCCGGAATCCGAGATCGACCTCGCGCTGTCGGGACATCCGCGTATCGGCGCGCGGCCGGATACCGCCGCGTCGGCGCGTGAACAGGCCGGGGTCGCCGACGCGGGGGATACGGTCAGGACGGCATTGGCCGAAGGCAATCTGGCGTACGAGGAGAAATTCGGTCATATCTACCTCGTCTGCGCCAGCGGCAGATCGGGGGCCGAATTGCTCGACCTGCTGTCCACCCGGCTCGGCAACGACTCGGAGACCGAAAGGCGAATCATGCGCGTGGAATTGGGCAAGATCAATCGCCTCCGGCTGCGGCGGTTGCTCGGGGACCGCTCGTGAGCTCGCTGAGTACCCACGTGCTCGACGCCACGCGCGGCGCGCCCGCGGTCGGCGTTGGGGTCGCGCTGTACGCCGGGGCGGAATCGCTCGGCGGTGGCCGCACCGACGGCGACGGCCGGATCACGGCGCTGGGATCGGATCTGACGCCCGGCACCTATCGACTGGTTTTCGACACCGGCGCCTATTTCGCCGAACTCGGGGTGGACACCTTCTACCCGGAGGTGACGATCGCCTTCGCAGTCGGCGCGCAACGGCACTATCACGTGCCGTTATTGCTGTCGCCCTTCGCCTTTTCCACCTATCGAGGGAGCTGAGCCACCATGGAATTGACCGGTCCGATCGTGCTGTCCGACAACCGATACGGCAAGGCCGAGAATCGGATCGTCCGGATCTACCGGGACGAGGCGCGTCACGAGATCCGCGACCTGAACGTCTCCACCGTCCTTCGCGGGGATTTCGCCGACGCCTATGTGTCCGGTGACCAGTCGAAGGTGCTGCCGACCGATAGCCAGAAACAGACCGCCTACGCCTTCGCGAAGAAGCCGGGCGTGCAACCGGTCGAGGATTACGCGCTGGCATTGGCCGCCCATTTCGTCGACGAGATCGAGCCGGTGCACAGCGCCCGTGTCGAAGTCGAGGAGTTCGCGTGGCAGCGGGTCGCGATCGGCAGACTCGAACACGACCACACCTGGGTTCGGCAGGGGCCCGAGGTGCGCACCGCGACGGTGACGGTGGCCGGTGCCGGCGTCGACCAGCGGGCCTGGGTCATCGGCGGGGTGGACAATCTGGTGATTCTGAAATCCACCGGATCGGAATTCGCGAATTTCCTCGTCGACGATTTCACCGTGCTCGAGCCGACCAACGATCGCGTGCTGGCGACCGCGCTGAACGCACAGTGGCGTTTCGCCGCGACCTCCGGGGTGGAATGGGACGAGGTCTACGCGGGCATTCGCGCCGCCATGATCGAGGTCTTCGCCACCAAGCACTCGAAAGCCTTGCAGCAGACGCTGTTCGACATGGGGAAGGCGGCGCTGGAGGCCTGCCCGGTGCTGGCCGAGGTGCGACTGGCCGCGCCGAACAAACATCATTTCCTTTACGACCTGGGACGATTCGGGATCGCGAACCACGGCGAGGTCTTCCACGCCGACGACCGGCCCTACGGGCTCATCCACGCCACCGTGTCGAGGCAGGACGCGCCGCCCGCCGGTCCGGCCTGGGAACAGTGACGCGTCCTCCGACAGCGAGGGAACTCCGGAAAGCGAGGTTGCGATGACGACGACCACGGCGGCTCCTACGCTGGTGATCGATGGTTGCGCGGTGGCGACCGTCGACGCGGCGGGCACCGAATACCGGACCGGTCACGTGGTGGTGCACGGCAATCGGATCGGGGCCGTCGGGCCGGGACCCGCGCCCGCGCTCGACGCGCCACGCATCGACGGGCGCGGTTGCCTGCTGACCCCCGGCCTGGTCAACACCCACCACCACCTCTATCAATGGATCACCAGGGGTTTGGCCGCCGACAGCACCCTGTTCGAATGGCTGACCACGCTGTATCCGGTGTGGGCTGGTATCGATGAGGAAGCGGTGCGGATCGCGGCGACCGGGGCGCTCGCCGCGCTGGCCCGCACCGGATGCACGACGACCACCGATCACCACTACGTCTTCCCGCGGGCGGGCGGTGATCTGTTCGGCGCCGAGATCGTCGCGGCGGCCGACGTCGGACTGCGTTTCCATCCCTGCCGGGGTTCGATGGATCTCGGCGCGAGTTCCGGCGGACTACCGCCCGACGATGTAGTGGAATCGCTGGACACGATTCTCACGGCGAGCGCCGACGCCATCTCCCGCTGGCACGATCCCTCCTTCGATTCGATGCTGCGCGTCGCCCTCGCCCCGTGCTCGCCGTTCTCGGTCACCCCGGAGCTGATGCGCGAATCGGCCGCCCTTGCCCGCGCGTCCGGCGTCCGGTTGCACACCCACCTCGCCGAAACCACCGACGAACAGGATTTCTGCGCGTCCACCTTCGGCTGCACCCCGGCCGCATATATGGAACAACTCGGCTGGCTCGGGCCCGACGTCTGGTTCGCCCACGCCGTCCACCTCGACGACGACGCCATTACCGCGATGGCGGCCACCCGCACCGGCATCGCCCACTGTCCGACCTCCAACGGCCGTCTCGGTGCCGGTATCGCTCGCACCGCCGCCCTGCTCGTCGCCGGTGTCGCGGTCGGACTCGGCGTCGACGGCGCGGCCAGCAACGAGTCGAGTTCGATGATCGAGGAACCGCGCAACGCCCTGCTCTACGCCCGCGCCGTCGGCGGCCCCCGCGCGATGAATGTCCGCACCGCGCTGGAACTGGCCACCATCGGCGGAGCCCGCGTTCTCGGCCGCGAAGCCGAGATCGGATCGATAGAGCCGGGAAAGCTGGCCGACCTGGCCCTCTGGCGGCTCGATACCCCCGCCCACGCGGGTATCGATGACCCGGTCACCGCCCTGATCCTCGGCTCCGCGCCCGCCCTGGCCGCGCTCGTCGTCAACGGCAGGGAAGTGGTGCGGGAGGGGGAGGTTCGCACCGTGGACGAAACCGTCGTCGGTGGACAGGTCGCCCGTGCTCAGGCCGCCCTGGTCGCCGCCGCCGGCTAGTCGGCGGCGCGACCGCCGCACCCTGTCTCGGTCCGAGTCCCGCCGAGCCGACGTCGCTGGCGGCGGCCCCGCAGACCCGCTCGGCGCGGCCGTCGCCGGTGCGCGAGCCGCCGCGTTCACGACATCCCGGTCGGCCGCCGCCGACGGCGATCGAGACCATACTGAAGGAGATGAGGTCGGTCGGGCGTGGCCGAATTCCCGCGCCGGACGGATAGGTGCTGAATCGGTCCTGGTCGCAGGGGTGGACCGGGGCGCGGTAACGGGGACGCAATGTGGGTCGGGTGTGGTGCAACATTTCGGCAACCCGCGCCTTCTAGGGTGGCGACAGGTGCTGCGGAGTGAGGTGAAGCGTGGATCTGGACACGATTCGGGAGGTGGTGGTAGCGCGGGATCGGGCCGATCTGGTCGGCTTGGGGGAGGCCTGTGCGGTACTGGCCGGGGGTACCTTCCTTTTCTCCGAGCCGCAGGCGCGGCTGGAGCGGCTCATCGACATCACGGGGTTGGGCTGGCCCGCCTTGCTGGAGACCCCGCCGGGGTTGGAGATCGCCGCGACCTGCACCCTGGCCGAGTTCGCCGGCGCCACGCGCGGGCGGGAAACGGGGCGAGCGGTCCTGCGCGAGGACTGGCCGGGAACGAGGCTGTTCGCGCAGGGCTGCCGGGCGCTGTTGGCCTCGCACAAGATCTGGCGGACCGCGACGGTCGGTGGAAACATCTGCCTGTCGCTGCCCGCCGGTGGGGTGCTCGCCGCGCTGACGGCACTGGACGCCGATGCGCTCATCTGGTCGCAGGACGGGACAGACCGGCGAGTTCCACTGCGCGAGTTCGTCGTCGGGCCCGAGCGCAATATGCTCGAGCGCGGGGAGATACTGCGGTCGGTCCTCGTGCCGACGCGAACTCTGCGTGCTCGCACCGCGGTACGAAAGATCGCACTCGCGCCGTTCGGGCGTTCCGGCGCGGTCGTGATGGGTCGTCGCGATCCCGACGAGCGGACCGCGATCACGGTCACCGCGTCCACCACCCGCCCGGTCGTCTTGGATTTTCCGGCTCCGCCGGAGGCTTCCGAGGTCGCCGCCGCCGTCGCGGCCATCGATCCCGCGCTGTGGTTCGACGATCCGCACGGCGCCCCGGATTGGCGCCGCCATATCACCGGCGTCCTCGCCCGCGAGGTCGCGGACGAACTGCGCACCGAGGCGGGAGGCGGGCCATGAGATTCGACAGGCGACATCCGGCGGACGAAATCGGTGAGCGGCCATGAGATTCGAAGTAGACGGCGACATACTCGACGTGCAGCCGCGCCCCGGCCAATGCCTGCGCACGCTACTGCGCGAACAGGGCCGCTTCGCGGTCAAGAAGGGGTGCGACGCGGGTGATTGCGGGGCCTGCTCGGTTCAGCTCGACGGGCAGACCGTGCACTCCTGTGTCATCCCGGCCTACCGGGCGGCGGACCGCACGGTGACCACGGCGGCGGGGCTCGGCAGTGTCACCGATCCGCATCCGGTGCAGCGGCGATTCATCGACGCCGCGGCTTTCCAGTGCGGTTTCTGCACCGCCGGAATGGTGGTCACGGCGGCGGGACTCGGCTGCGGTACGGCGGATTCGGCGCTCGACCCGGACCGGATGCCGGAACTGATGAAGGGCAATCTGTGCCGGTGCACGGGCTATCGCGCGATCCGCGAGGCGCTCACCACCGAACAACGGTCGCCCGACGCGGCGCTCGCCTCGCAGAGTACGGCGGCGCAAGAGCAGGGCCACGCGGTCGCGTCCGGTGGCCCCGCAAGCCACGACGCCGAAGCGCGGCGCACCCCCGAGCGTGCGGCCACGGCGCCGTGGGGCGGTGCGGGTACCGGCGTCGGTGCACCGGCCGGACCGCGATTAGTCACCGGCGCCGAACCTTTCACCTTCGATGTCGCGCCGGTCGGCCCGCCGCCACGTGACGGCACCTCGCCGATACCGGACTCCGGTCGCACCCAGGGCTTTTCCACCGTCGCGCCCCCGACCGCACCCCTGCACATCGCGGTGGCGGTGAGTCCGCATCCGCATGCCCGCATCGTCGCCATCGATACCTCCGCCGCCGAGGCCATGCCCGGCGTGCACGCGGTGTTCACCCACGCCGACGTCCCGGATATCGCCTTCTCCACCGCACGTCACGAGTCGCGCGCCGACGATCCGGACGACACCTATGTCCTCGACAGGACGGTCCGGTTCGTCGGCCAGCGCGTCGCCGCGGTCGTCGCCGAAACGCTGTCCACCGCACGCGCGGCCTGTCGGGCAGTGCGGATCGAATACGAACTGCTGCCCGCCGTTTTCGAGCCGGCCGCGGCGCTGGCTCCTGGCGCGCCGAAAATACACGGCGGAAAACCTGATTCGGCGCGTATCGCCGACCCGGAGCGGAATCTGGTCGCCGAAGTGCACGGCGAGGTGGGCGATATCGCGGCCGGATTGCGGGCCGCGGCGAAGGTGGTGCGCGGGGTGTGGCACTCCCCGCGCGCACAGCACGTCCACCTCGAAACCCACGGCGGTATCGGCTGGTTGGACGCGGACGGCAGGCTCGTCATCCGGTGCAGCACCCAGGTGCCGTTCCTGGTGCGTGACGAACTCTGCGAGATCTTCGGACTCACCCGCGACCGGGTTCGGGTTTTCGCCACCCGCGTCGGCGGCGGGTTCGGGGCCAAACAGGAGATGCTGGCCGAGGATCTGATCGCGCTCGCGGTGCTGCGGACGGGCCGGCCCGTGCAATACGAATTCACCCGTTCCGACGAATTCGTCTCGGCGACGACGAGACATCCCATGCGGGTGGCGGTGACCGCGGGCGCGGACGCGCGCGGCACGCTCACGGCGCTGGCGGTCGATGTGCTGGCGGACGCGGGCGCCTACGGCAACCACAGCGCCGGTGTGATGTTCCACGGGGTGGGCGAATCGGTCGAGGTGTATCGCTGCGCGAACAAACGGGTCGACGCGCAATCGGTGTACACCAACAACATTCCGTCCGGCGCGTTTCGCGGATACGGTCTCGGGCAGATCATCTTCGCGGTGGAATCCGCGCTCGATGACCTGGCCGGGGAACTCGGCATCGACCCGTTCGAGTTCCGCCGCCGCAATGTGGTGGTGCCGGGCGACCCGTTCGTCGGCGCGGCGGTCGACGACGGGGACCTCGTCTTCGGCAGCTACGGGCTCGACCAATGCCTGGACCTGGCCGAACAAGTGCTGCTTCGGGGTAACGGGGTGCCCGCTCCCGGCCCGGAGTGGCGGACGGGGACCGGTATGGCGCTGGCGATGATCGCGACCATACCCCCGCGCGGTCACCGTTCCGAGGCCATCGCCACGCTGCGTGCCGACGGGCGCTACGAAATCCAGGTCGGTACGGCGGAATTCGGTAATGGCACCACCACCGTGCACGCCCAGTTGGCGGCGACCGCGCTCGGCGCGGACGTGCGGCGCGTGGTGATCAGGCAGTCCGACACCGATCTGGTCGGCCATGACACCGGCGCTTTCGGTTCCACCGGAGTCGTGGTGGCGGGCAAGGCTTCCTACGCGGCGGCCCTGGCATTGCGCGCACAGCTACTCGATCGCGCGGCGAAGCTGACCGGCACCGCGCCGGATGACGCCGACATGGCGACCGACGGGGTGCGATGCGGCGATCGGCTCGTCACCTTCGCCGAACTGCTGGCCGACGGTGAACTCAGTGCCTACGGCGACCACGCGGGCAGCCCCCGCTCGGTGAGTTTCAATGTGCACGCCTTCCGCGTCGCTGTGCATCCGGAGACGGGATCGGTGCGCATTCTGCAATCGGTCCAGGCCGCCGACGCGGGGACGGTGCTCAACCCGGTGCAATGCCGCGGGCAGGTGGAGGGCGGCGTGGCACAGGCCATCGGCACCGCGCTGTACGAGGATATGCGCAGCGTCGAGGGCGTGGTCACCACGAGCACCCTGCGGCACTATCACATTCCGCAATTCGGCGACGTGCCGCCGACCGAGGTGTATTTCGCCGATACCAGCGACGAGCTGGGCCCGCTCGGCGCGAAATCGATGAGTGAATCCCCGTTCAACCCGGTTGCCCCCGCACTGGCGAACGCGATCAAGGATGCTGTCGGCATACGGCCGCACCGACTGCCGATGACCGCGGACCGGATCTGGCGCGCCATGCGGGAAGGAGACCGAGGGTGACTTCGACCCGGTTGCCCGAGCACGTCCTGGCCCGGTTGCACGCGATCCTCGACGCGGTCGACGCGCGATTGCGTGCCCACTATCCCGGGCCTGACGCCAGGGTCCAGCCGATCCACACCGTGTACGTGCCCGCCGACCGGGTCGCCGCGTCGACGCCGGAACAATGGGGTGCGGCGGCCGTGGCATTGCTCGATCGGCACCGCGATCTGCTGGCCGAATGGGACCGAACCGATGCGCTGGAGGCGGTGCGTTCCCGGCTGATCGGTGATCCGGTCCAGGATCTGCGCATCGATTTCGAGGACGGTTATGGTTTCCGCCCCGACGCGCAGGAGGATGCCGCGGCGACGGCGGCGGGCAAGGTCATCGCCGAATGGGCCGCGACCGCGAACGGACCCGCCGGATTCGGTATCCGGATCAAGGGCCTGGCAGGCCCGGAACGCGGCCGTGCCCTGCGCACCCTGGAACTGGTGCTCGATGCCATGGACGGGGTGCCCGACGGATTCGTCGTCACGGTGCCCAAGATCAGGGCCGTCGAACAGGTTTCGGCGCTCGTCACACTGTGCGAGGGGCTCGAAGACGGTTTCGGCGTCGCCGAGGGCGCATTGCGGTTCGAACTGCAGATCGAGAGTCCGCAGGCGATCATCGCCGCCGACGGCACCGCGCCTATCCCGCGGATGCTCGCCATCGCCGAGCGGCGGTGCAGCGCGTTGCATTTCGGAACCTACGATTACACCGCGGCCTGCGGGATAGCCGCGACCGATCAGGCGCTCGACCATCCGGCCGCCGACCACGCCAAGGCGGTGATGCAGGTGGCGGCGGCACAGACCGGCGTCTGGATCTGCGACGGTTCGACCCAGATCGTGCCGGAGACCGATCAGGAGGGGGCGTTGCGCAACCACCATCGGCTCGTCGGACGGGCCTTGCGCCGCGGCTACTACCAGGGCTGGGATATGCATCCGGGCCACCTGGTCACCCGGTGGCTGGCCACCTACGAATTCTTCCGCCATGCCGTCGACGTAGCGATCCCGCGCCTGCTCGCCTATCTGGATCGGCGCCGCGGCGGTGTGCTCGACGAACCGGCGACCGCCGAAGCGCTGGCGGCGACGGTGCTGCGCGCCGCGCACTGCGGGGCCCGCACCGATGCGGAATTACGTTCCATGGCTCCGGAATTGAGCCCGGAGGTGCTGCGCGCCCTCCTCGCCCGCGAACCGATACCGCACGATCCCCGATGACCGCACGACCCTGACGGTCACAGCACAGGAGGCACGGTGAACGAACTGATCGGCGACGAGGATTTCACGATGTTGCCGGATCTCGCGGTCCGGCCCCTCGGCGGCTCGGTGATCTGGGCGAATGACGAATCCTTCGCGGAGAAGGAGAATTTGATCAACCCCGGCCCCGCCGAATACCAGCCATCGACCTTCGGGCACAAAGGCCAGATCTACGATGGCTGGGAAACGCGCAGGCACCGAGGAGAACCCGGCGACGACACCGCCGTCGTCCGGCTCGGCGTGCCGGGTGTGATCCGGGGCATCGTGGTCGATACGGCCTGGTTCACCGGCAATTATCCGCCCGCCGTCTCGGTATCGGCGCTGGAGATCGAGGGCTATCCGACCGCAGGGGAGATCGCCGAACGCGCGGACTGGGTGACGCTGATCGACCACGCGAAGGTATCGGGGGACAGTCGTAACCTGTACCCCGTCGGCGACGGAAACCGCTGGACGCATGTGAAACTCACCATGCATCCCGATGGTGGCGTCGCGCGGCTGCGGGTGCACGGCAGGGGCAGGCCCGATCCGGAACTGCTCGGCCTAGGCCCGCTCGATCTCGCGGCCCTGGAGAACGGCGCACTGGTGCTCGCCTGCTCGAATCGCTTCTACAGCTCGCCGAATCAGCTGCTCTATCCCGGCCTGGCCCGGCGGATGGGTGACGGCTGGGAGACCGCGCGCCGTCGCGACCACGGTAACGACTGGGTGCGTATCCGATTGGCCGGTCCGGGTCTGATCCGGCTGGCTGAGATCGATACCTCCTATTTCCTCGGCAACAGTCCCGGTGCGGCCCGGCTGACCGGTCGCACGACCGACGGCACCGAGGTGGAATTGCTGGCGCGCACCGCACTGCTGCCCGATACCAGGCACCGTTTCGCGATCACGCCGATGGCGGCCTCGGTCGAGGAGGTTCGACTCGATATCTATCCCGACGGCGGGCTGGCCCGCCTTCGGCTGTTCGGGGAGTTGGGCGGGTGACGGCCGATCGCGATCTCGTCGGTTACGGTCGTACTCCGCCCGATCCGCATTGGCCCGGCGGTGCGCGCGTCGCGGTGCAGTTCGTCCTCAATTACGAAGAGGGCGGGGAGAACAACGTCCTCGACGGTGACGCGCATTCGGAGACGTTCCTCTCGGAAATGACTCCGGCCGAGGCGTTTCCCGATCGCCATATGAGCATGGAATCGCTGTACGAATACGGTTCGCGGGCCGGTCTGTGGCGGGTGCTGCGCGCGTTCGAACGGCGCGGTCTGCCATTGACCATCTTCGCCGTCGCGCGGGCGATGCAGCGAAATCCCGAGGCGGTGGCTGCTTTTCGGGAACTCGGTCACGAAATCGCCAGTCACGGTCTGCGCTGGAAGAGTTATCAATCGATCGATCGCGACACCGAGCGCGAACATATGGCCGAGGCGGTGCGTGTTCTGACGGAACTGACCGGGGCGCCGCCGCTGGGCTGGTACACGGGCCGTGACTCGCCGAATACCCGTGAACTCGTGGTCGAACACGGCGGTTTCGTCTACGACTCCGATTCCTACGCCGACGATCTGCCGTACTGGGTCACCGTGCACGGCGCCGACCACCTGGTGGTGCCCTACACCCTCGATACCAACGATATGCGGTTCGCCTCCCCCGCCGGGTTTCCCTCGGGCGAGCAGTTCTTCGCGCATCTGCGCGATGCCTTCGACGTGCTGTACCGCGAAGGCGCGGAAGGCAGTCCGAAGATGCTCTCCGTCGGTCTGCACTGCCGGTTGGTCGGTCGCCCCGGCCGGGTCGCCGCCCTCGAACGTTTCCTCGACCACATCCAGTCGCGCGAGCGGGTGTGGATAACCCGTCGCATCGATATCGCCGAGCATTGGCGCGCCACGCATCCGCCGGGTCGTGCCGGCAATTCCCGCGACGGGCTGTCCGCCGCGCAGAGTTGAACCGACAGCGCCCGGCCCGATCGGAACGGGCCGGGCGCGTACGGGCGTGGAGCACTCGGGAAGGTCGCTCAGGCGAACAGGCTACGGACGAAGGGGATCGAATCCGGCAGCGAGGCGTTCACGGTGCCGTTGTGATCGTCGGGGTAGGTGTGCAGGGTGACGGGCTGGCCGCCGGCTTCGAGCCTGGCGGCGAACAGCAGCGTCGCCGGGGTGATCACATCGGTGTCGCGCAGACCCTGGCCGAGGAACAGCGGCCTGTCGTAGCCGGATTCGGGCAGGCCCATGGTCCGGGTGAGGATGCCGAGCAGGTCGGGGATCTGGGCGAGTGGGCGCGCGAACTGCTCGCCGATCACCACATTGTTCGCCGAGAGTTCGTCGCCGAATTGATCGACGCATTCCGTGCGCGCGCGTTCCAGCCAGTGCTTGCCCGACGCGGTCAGAAATGACTCGATATCCAATTCCGGATAGGTGGTGCGCAATCCGTTGAGAATGTAGAACACGTAGGCGGTGGTGTGCGCGCCCAATTCGATCGGCGGCACGCCGGGGCCGAGCGGTTGCAGGATGTTCTCGATATAGGCGGGTACGCCGGTGGCGACGGCGCCCCGATAGTCGAGTTCCTTTCCGCCGAATTCGGTGGCGTAGCGGGCCGTGTACACGGCGGCGCCGCCGCCCTGAGATTGCCCGACCACCGCCCATTTCCTCGACAGCGCCGGATATCGTGTCGTCGCCGCCGCGACCGCGTCCACCACGTTGTGCGCTTCGACCGAGCCGTTCAGATACGGGTGCTCACCCGGTGTGCCGAGTCCGGCGTAATCGGCCGCGACGATCGCGTAGCCCTGATTCAGCCAGGCGCCGAGGTAGGCCCAGTCGCGTTCGACCGCGGCCGGACCCGCGATGCTGTACGCGCAGTCGTCGCCGAGTCCGACGGTCCCGTGCGCCCAGGCGATCACCGGCCAGCCGCCGGTGGGCGGCGCACCGGGCGGGAAATACACCGCGGCGCTCGCGGTGGTCGACTGATCGCCCGCGGTGGTCGAGCCGTACAGGATGCGGGCCGCATGCGCCGAACCGGGCAGCGTCGCGACCGCGGACAGCGGTTCGACCGAGATGACCGCGCCCGCCGGGTCCGCACTCGCCGTGGGCGTATTCAGCAGGCCGATCGCGCAGGCCCCCGCCGCGATCCACAGTTTCCGCATCGCTCTCCTCTTCGGTCGATGTCATCGCACGGGCGATCGGTCGGACGGGTGCCCGACTTCGGTCGGCGGTCTCAGTGTGCCGGACCGGACCTCCGCGCGCGCCCCTCGGTAGTGGCCGGTCTCACGCCGACGGCGGGCTCCCGAACCTGTGAATGTGCTCACAGCGCCCGCCGGTCGGCCCCGCCGCCGCCCGAATTTCCGCCCGTTTCAAACAGTACGAGCGTTACGGTAAAACCGCATGTCAGAGCTACCGGCGGGTAGAACCGGCGCTTGCAATTCGCCCGCAAATTTCACAAAGTTAGCAAAAGGCAGTGGAAACCTAGCTGAGATTCACAGTAGCAACAGGTAGACGGCTATTTTCTGGTGTGCCATCGTGTGGAAGTACACCCCTAGGCCCTAGCAAGCCTGCAAATTGCCGCCACAGCAGTTCGAGTGAACTCTCGGCGAGCGGCACCGACCGACCAGAGAGAAGTGGAGTCAGAGATGTCGACGACCGGCACCCCGAAGACCGCTGCGGAAATTCAGAAGGATTGGGACACCAACCCCCGTTGGAAGGGCCTGACCCGTAACTACACCGCGGAGCAGGTGTCGAAGCTCCAGGGCACCGTCATCGAAGAGGCGACCCTCGCTCGTCGTGGCTCGGAGATCCTGTGGGATCTCGTCACCAACGAGGACTACATCAACTCCCTCGGCGCCCTCACCGGCAACATGGCGGTCCAGCAGGTCCGCGCGGGCCTGAAGGCCATCTACCTGTCCGGTTGGCAGGTCGCCGGTGACGCGAACCTATCCGGCCACACCTACCCGGACCAGTCGCTGTACCCGGCCAACTCGGTTCCCGCCGTGGTCCGCCGCATCAACAACGCGCTACTGCGCGCCGACGAGATCGCCAAGGTCGAGGGCGACACCTCGGTGTCCAACTGGCTGGCCCCGATCGTCGCCGACGCCGAAGCCGGCTTCGGTGGCGCGCTGAACGCCTACGAACTGCAGAAGGCCATGATCGCCGCCGGCGCCGCCGGTGTGCACTGGGAGGACCAGCTGGCCTCCGAGAAGAAGTGCGGCCACCTGGGCGGCAAGGTTCTCATCCCGACCTCGCAGCACATCCGCACCCTGACCTCCGCGCGTCTGGCCGCCGACGTCGCCGACGTGCCGTCGGTCATCATCGCGCGCACCGACGCCGAGGCCGCCACCCTGATCACCACCGACGTGGACGATCGGGACAAGCCGTTCCTCGACGGCACCCGCACCGCCGAGGGCTTCTTCGGTGTGAAGAACGGCATCGAGCCCTGCATCGCGCGTGCCAAGGCCTACGCGCCCTACGCCGACCTCATCTGGATGGAGACCGGCACCCCCGACCTCGAGCTGGCCAAGAAGTTCTCCGAGGCCGTCCGCAGCGAATTCCCGGACCAGCTGCTGGCCTACAACTGCTCGCCGTCCTTCAACTGGAAGCAGCACCTGGACGACGCGACCATCGCGAAGTTCCAGCGCGAGCTCGGCGCCATGGGCTTCAAGTTCCAGTTCATCACCCTGGCCGGCTTCCACTCGCTCAACTACGGCATGTTCGACCTGGCCTACGGCTACGCCCGCGAGGGCATGACCGCCTACGTCGACCTGCAGGAGCGCGAGTTCGCGGCCGAGGAGCGCGGTTACACCGCCACCAAGCACCAGCGTGAGGTCGGCGCGGGCTACTTCGACCTGATCGCCACCACCGTCGACCCGAACACCTCCACGGCCGCGCTGAAGGGCTCGACCGAAGAGGGTCAGTTCCACTGATGTTTCTGCGGCCAGGGGGCCGCGGGTTCGCGGCCCCCTTCGTCTCGCGTCCGAGTGGTCGAGACTCGCGCCTTCGGCGCATGCGCTTCGACCACTCGGACGCGAGACGGGCCGCGAACGGTCGCTCGTAAGACTCGCTCCGTGTGGGTCGGGTCGGTTGTCGACGGTCGCTTGTCAGGTCTGCCCCACGCGGATCCGGGCGGTTGTCGACCGCCGCTTGTCAGGCCCGCTCCGCGCGGATCGGGTCAGTTGTCGACGGTCATTTGTCAGGCTCGCTCCGCGCGGATCGGGTCGGTTGTCGACGGTCGCTTGTCAGGCTCGCTCCGGGGGTATCCCTCGGGGGCGAGTGCTTCGCGGGGGGCTCGGGCGCGGGTAGAGTCCGATGCCAGGCTCGGTTCGACGATCGTTGTGTCCGTACTACTCACAGGTGGGGTCTCTACCGACGCGCCGGGAGGAGATGATCGTGAGCTCGTTCGGAAAGCGACGCGGAGGTCGCGATGCCGAGGCGAAGCCTTCGGACGCTCCCTATGCCTCGATCGCCGGGTTCAACGAACGCGAGAAGGTCAAGGCCGAAATGGCTGGGGCCGTGGCGAATTCGAGTCGCGCTACCTCGCGGCCCGCCGACGATCGACCGTCCTCGCAATCGTCGAAACGGGGGCCGCGCACGCGTGGTGAACGATTCCGGCGACTATTGCTCGCCCTGTTCATCCTGTTCGTCGCGGTGCCGTCCCTGCTGTTCGTCCTGGTCTACTGGAGTGCCGAGATCCCCGATCCGGCGGCGGTGCAGAGTAACCAGATCGCCACCGTTCTCGCCTCGGATGGCAGCACTGTCATCACGAAGGTTGTTCCGCCGGAAGGGAATCGGACCCCCGTTCCATTGGCGGAGGTGCCGCAGCCGGTACGTGAGGCGGTCCTGTCGGCCGAGGACCGGGATTTCTACACCAATCCGGGATATTCCGCCTCCGGATTCGTCCGCGCGATCCGCGACAATATCGCGGGCCGGGACAACGCGGGCGGCGGTTCGACCATCACCCAGCAGTACGTGAAGAACGCGTTCCTCGGTTCCGAACGCACCCTCACCCGCAAGATGCGCGAACTGATCATCGCGGCCAAGATGGCGCGGCAGTGGAGTAAGGACGACATCCTCGCCGCCTACCTCAACACCGTCTATTACGGCCGTGGCTCCTACGGCATCGCCGCCGCGTCGCAGGCGTATTTCGCCAAGCCGCCCACGCGACTGACGCTCGCCGAGGGCGCGGTGCTGGCCGCCGTACTGCGCACACCGTCCATCCTCGATCCGGAAACGCATCTGCCGGATCTGAAGGCGCGCTGGCACTACGTGGTCGACGGCATGGTCGAGATGGGGGTACTCGCCCCCGGTGATCGTGACGCGACGGTCTTCCCGGATATCGTGCCGATCAGCGATCTCCCGAACGACACGCAGGCGCGCGGCCCGGAAGGTCTGATCCGCACCCAGGTGCTGCGCGAATTGCGCGCCTCCGGCATCAGCGAACGCGAGTTGAATACCGGCGCGCTGCAGATCACCACCACCATCGACGCCAAAGCCCAGCAGGCCGCGCTCGGCGCGATCCACGACCGTCTCGACGATCAACCGCAGCAGCTGCGCGGGGCCGTGGTCTCGATCGATCCGCGGTCGGGCGCGGTGCGCGCCTACTACGGCGGCGCCGACGGTCTCGGCTACGATTTCGCGCAGGCTCCACTGCAAACCGGTTCCGCCTTCAAAGTTTTCGCGGCCATCGCCGCTCAGCAGCAGAGCATTCCGCTCACCCGGATCCTGGACAGTTCACCGGTCACCGACCGCGGCACCGTTATCACCAATGTCGACGGGGAGTCCTGCGGTAAATGCTCCATGGCCGAAGCACTGAAACGATCGCTCAACACCGTTTTCTACCGGCTGACCATGACGATGTTCGACGGACCGAAGGCCATCGCCGACGCCGCGCACCAGGCGGGTATTCCCGAGGAGATTCCCGGTGTCGCCGGCAAGACCCTCACCGAGGACGGCGGTCGCCCACTCAATGGAATCGTGCTGGGGCAGTATCTGGTTCGCCCGATCGACATGGCCTCGGCCTATGCCACCATCGCCGCGTCCGGCGTCTATCACCAACCCTATTTCGTCCAGCGCGTCGTCACCGGCGACGGCCGCGTACTGCTCGATCGCGGTCCAGCCGAAACCCAGGTCGGCGAGCAGTTGCCGCCCGGCCAGCAGCGCATCTCCCGAACCATCGCCGACAACACCGTGCAGGCCATGATCCCGATCGCCTCCTACTCCAACGGCCACGGCCTCGCGGGCGACCGTCCGTCCGCCGCCAAAACCGGTACCACTCAACTGGGGGTATCCGATCTGAACAAGGACGCGTGGATGATCGGCTTCACCCCGTCGCTGTCGACCGCCGTGTGGGTGGGCTCCGAACAATCGCAACCCATTCGCACCGCCCGCGGCGCCGATATCTACGGTTCCGGCCTACCCGCCGATATCTGGAAACAGATGATGGACGCGGCGCTGCAGGGCAGTCCGATCGAACAGTTCCCGACCGCCGCCGCGCCAGGCGGCGGCGCCCCCGGAATCGATCCGGGCAAACCTTCCGGCGGGCCGTACGACATCCTGAATCCCCCGCAGACAACGAAGCCCGTGCCGCCGAGCATCACTCCGTCTGCCTCCGGGCAACCCCGACCGTCGGAGATCTTCCCCGGCCTGAACATCCCGGGACCGCGATGATCACCCCGCCGTGCCATCTAGTGTCGATCTTGTGACCTACGACGCCCACCGGGAACGCCCGACATGGCAGCATCGTTTGCCAGAGTGGGCGTATCGGCGCCGAAGGGAAATCGGCCCGATGCCGAGACCGAGGGACCGATGCGGGAAGATATGCGCTCGAGCGACGACAACGCGGCGAACGCGACGCAGCTTGCCCGCGACCGCCGCAAATTGAATATCAGGCGCGAGCGACGGGCCCGAGGCGATCAGCCTGCGCGGCCACGATGGGCCCGGCAGCGCCGCATAGTGAAGACAGACTAGACATAGGGGCTACGCCGGTGGATTTCAATGTCGTTGACCAACCCGAGACGCTGGTGGCGGGCACTGTCCTGCGCAGTCCGGCGCTCGCGGTCGAAGGCCCGCGCCGCGCCAAGGTCGAGGAAGCGTGGAAGCGCATTCTGGCGCACCGCCTACCGGGGCCGCCGACCAGTGCGTTCGTCGACCACGCGCCGGAGATCAATTCGTACCTGACCCATATCGTCGGCTACCGCTGTCGTAGCATCGCCGACCTGCTGCCCGGTGACGTCCTCGCACGAGTACCGGCGGGACGCTACGCCCGGTTCATCGCCAGCGGTGACAACCTCGGGGATACCATCGTCGGCATCTGGCGGGCGGTATGGGACGCGGAGGCAGCCGGACGCATCGTCCGGTCCTATACGGGCGACTGGGAGCACTATCCCGATGCCCGCACCGCGGAGGTTTTCGTGGCGGTGGCGGACGAACCGAGTGACGGGTAGGAACGGACTGTGGATTTCGAGATCGTCACGTTGGATGAAAGCCTGGTCGCCGGACTCACCATCCCGCTGTCCGGCCGCGAGGTAGCCGCGCGCGATCTGGACCTGGTGAATTTCACCTGGGATCGCTACCTGGCACGCGAGAAGAATGTGCCGCGGGTGGCGGCGTATATCGCCCAGAACGATCACGCCGTCGCCGTACTCGGCTACGAGATCGCCGACATCGATGAGATGGACGCCGGTGATGTGCTGACCCGAATCCCCCAGGGCCGCTACGCGAAATTCGTTGTCTCCGACAAACCTTACGATCTGCTGCGCACCGCGTGGGCCCAGGTCGCCAAGGCGGAGAGCGCGGGCATCATCACCCGCTCGCATGCCGCCGAGATCGAGCGCTACACCGGACCGACTTCGGTCGAGGTCTACGTCTCACTGGACTGAAAGAGACCAGGACACAAGCGAATACGAAAACCGGCCGGAGGATGTACATCCTCCGGCCGGTTCTCACAGGCCGACCTCACCACTAGATGGCCGCGAACCCGCGGCCCCCGGGCCGCCGATCACCCAGCTATGAAGGCTTCCAGCTGTTCGCGGGCGACGTCGTCGGCCAGCTGCTTGGGCGGGGACTTCATCAGGTAGGCGGAGGCCGGGATGACCGGTCCGCCGATGCCGCGATCGAGGGCGATCTTCGCCGCACGCACCGCGTCGATGATGATGCCCGCCGAGTTGGGCGAATCCCACACCTCGAGTTTGTATTCCAGGTTCAGCGGCACGTCGCCGAAGGCGCGGCCTTCCAGGCGCACGTAGGCCCACTTGCGGTCGTCGAGCCAGCCGACGTGGTCGGACGGGCCGATGTGCACGTCGCCCGCGCCCAGTTCCTTCTTCAGGTTGCTGGTGACGGCCTGGGTCTTGGAGATCTTCTTCGACTCCAGGCGCTCACGCTCGAGCATGTTCTTGAAGTCCATGTTGCCGCCGACGTTGAGCTGCATGGTGCGGTCGAGCTGCACGCCGCGATCTTCGAACAGTTTGGCCATCACGCGGTGGGTGATGGTCGCGCCGACCTGGCTCTTGATGTCGTCGCCGACGATGGGGATACCCGCGTCGATGAATTTCTGCGCCCAGACCGGATCGGAGGCGATGAAGACGGGCAGTGCGTTGACGAAGGCGACGCCCGCGTCGATGGCGCACTGCGCGTAGAACTTGTCCGCTTCTTCCGAACCCACCGGCAGGTAGGAGACCAGGACGTCGACCTTGGCGTCTTTGAGTACCTTGACGACGTCGACCGGCTCGGCCTCGGACAGTTCGATGGTCTCGGCGTAGTACTTGCCGATTCCGTCGAGGGTCGGACCGCGCTGCACGACGACGTCGGACGGCGGCACGTCGGAGATCTTGATGGTGTTGTTCTCGCTCGCGAAAATCGCCTCGGCGAGGTCGAAGCCGACCTTCTTGGCGTCCACGTCGAACGCGGCGACGAATTTGACGTCGCGGACGTGATACTTGCCGAACTTGACGTGCATCAGACCGGGCACGACCGCGGTCTCGTCCGCGTCCTTGTAGTACTGCACGCCCTGGACCAGGGAGGAGGCGCAGTTGCCAACGCCCACGATGGCCACGCGTACTTCGGTGGCGTTACCAGCCGTATTGGTGTCAGTCATGGCCGATGTTTCCCTCTTTCTGTGGTGCCGCCTTCGTTGATTGCTCCGCCGCAATCAACTCGTTGAGCCAGCGCACTTCGCGCTCGCTTGATTCCAGACCGAGCTGGTGGAGCTGGCGGGTGTAGCGGTCCAGCGATCCGCTGGCCCGTTTGATCGCCTCCCGCAACCCCTCTCGGCGTTCCTCGACCTGTCGGCGCCTGCCTTCGAGAATCCGCATCCGCGCCTCGGCGGGGGTGCGGCTGAAGAAGGCGAGGTGGACGCCGAAGCCGTCGTCGGTGTAGTTCTGCGGGCCGGTGTCGGCGAGCAGTTCGTGAAACCGCTCCCGGCCCACCGGGGTCAGTTCGTACACCCGCCTGGCACGGCGAGTGACCGTGCCCTCGGGGAGTTCCTCCGCGATCAGCCCGTCCGCCTGCATTCGGCGCAGGGTCGGATAGAGCGAACCGTACGAGAAGGCCCGAAACGCCCCGAGCAGGCCGGTCAGCCGCTTGCGCAGCTCGTACCCGTGCATGGGCGATTCGAGGAGCAGCCCGAGGATTGCCAGCTCGAGCATCGGGCTTCACCCCCAGACGTGTGTACAGACCTAACCAATGGATGCGATGCCAAACTATATCGCGCCGATACATCTATGCACAGTCGTACCCGATGCGAAACACATCTTCGCTGGTAGCGGCGGTTTATCCGGCCTACTCGCTGGGCGGGCGGACGTCGAGCACTTCGCCGTCGAAGGCGATCGTCATGAAGCCGGAGTCCTGTGCCTCGTTCTGGACGTAGACCCGCACATAGGGCGCGGCGTCCTTGGACGAACCCGACGGGTACTCGAAGCTGATATGGCTGATGCGCCCGTTCGCGACTTTCAGCGACTGGACCGCGCCTGCCAGCAGTCGGGCCAGAACCGGCAGGTTCACGGTCCCGAAGTCGAGAGTCGGGGTGCTGGGCTTGCGGGAGGACTCCGAACCGAACTCGTCGAAATCTCCCTGGAAGTGGTAGTACTGCGATTTCAGCGGATTGCCGGTACTGGTGTGGAACAGGGCGTAGCCGGGGTAGACCGTGAGATCGTCGGTCACCGTGTCGCCGAATTCGGCCCGGTAGCGATCGATGAAATAGGCGAGGCCGGAACCTGTCGTCAAAACCGGCAGGGGCGGCTCGGAGACCTTGTCGACCGTCGCACGGCTCACGCAGCCCGCTCCCATGCCGACCAGTGCCGCGACCAGGAGAATCGCGACCGGAATCCACCAGCGCCCGGCTCGGCGCACTCCGCCGCGCACCACGGGCGCGTCGACCATCTCACCGGGTATCTGGAGATCGCCGATGAGTGTGTCCAGTTCCCCGAAGGACTGGGCTTTCATAGCCGAGCTGGTGCGGGCGGCGTGCTCGGCCACACTCAACTGACCGTCCGCGAGCGCCGCGTCGAGCAGGCCGCAGGCGTCGGCGCGATCGTCATCGCGCGCCCGCAGCCGCGATGTCGTCGAGGCCATCACCACACCGTTTCCGTCTTATCCGCGCGGGTCATCGCACCTCCGTCACCTTCAGCACATCGCCGGTATTCGAGACGAGCACGTTCCCGTATTGACTGCGCTCGTTGCGGACGTTGATATCCACCGCGGGGATGCCCTTGGACGGTCCCCACTCGGATACCTCGATGAACACACCCCCGACGACGCCCTGGGGAACCCGAGTGGCGCCGGGCGCGGCGGCGACCACCTTGCCGATGGCCTCGAAATCGAGGGTCGCCAGATCGAGGGGCACGGTGTCACGTGGGCGAGCGGACAGGGCCGGGCCGCCCGCGGGCTGGAAGCCGCCGCGATAGTCGTAGCTCACCGACCATTCCTGGCCCTCGGGCGCGACCCGCTGCACCGACGCGTGACTGTCGTAGAAACGCAGTTCGTCGACGATGGTGTCGCCGAATTTGGCGCGGTAGCGCTCACGGAACAGTGTCATGCCCTCGGCGGTCGTGAGGTTCGGCGTCGGCATGACCAGCGGTTCCACCGCGGAAAGGTCGATCGGGGGCGCGCTCGTCCGCGTGGCGGGCGGCGCGGGTTCCTCGCGACCGGTGACGACGAAACCCGCCACGGCCGCGACTGTCGCCGTCGCGACGATGGCGACACGGAAGACGGTGCGCCGATGCGAGCGTGGCGGGCTCGGCTGCGGTGCGGCGTCGGCGCGACGTTGCAGGTCCGACACCAGTTCGGCCAAGTCGCCGAGTGTTTTCGCCTCGGCGGCGAGTTCGGTGAGCGCCTGGTGTTCGTCCTCGGTGAGCTGCCCCTCGGCGCGCGCGTCGTCGAGGGCGCGAATCGTCGCGCCGCGATCGATCTCGCGGGCGCGGGTATGTGGAGGATAGCTGCCGGAGAAACGACGGCGAGGCAGTGTATTTCGCGACTTCGTCGCGCGCGGCGACGTGAGATCCGTTACTGCCGTTGGTGATTGCAGATCGGCGAGCAGGGCGTCCAGTTCGCCGAGTGTCTTCGCCGACGCGGCTTTCGCGGTGCGGTCGTGGTATTCGTCCGCGCCGAGTTGACCCTCCGCGTAGGCGGCGTCCAGCACACTGGACACGTTCGAGCGGTCGAGGTCACGCGCTCGCATGCGCCCGGAAGCCGTAGTGGACACGGCTGAATCGTAAACGGCCGGGGCCCGGTCAGCGCCGCAACCGATGTGTTCGCATCGAAACACCGCTTTTCGTGCGGGTATCGCTACCCGCCGCCGCGACGTGCGGGCCCGAAGCCGCCGCGCGCCAGCGCCGCCAATCAGACACAGCTACTCTGGTTCTCGTGCGAATTCAGCGGCAGGTCGTCGACTACGCGCTTCGGCGTCGGTCGCTGCTGGCTGACGTCTATGCGGGCCGGGTCGATGTCGCCGAGGTATGTGATGCAAATCCCTACCTGCTGCGTGCGGCGAAGTTCCACGGTCGGGGGAGCGAGGTCACGTGCCCTATCTGCCGGAAAGAACAGCTCACGCTCGTATCCTGGGTCTACGGCGACGGCCTCGGAGCGATAGCAGGATCGGCCCGCACACCCGAGGAGTTGGTTCGTCTGGCCGAGACTCGCGAGGAGTTCTCGGTTCACGTCGTCGAAGTATGCCGGACCTGCAGCTGGAATCATCTGGTGCAGTCCTATGTGCTCGGAACCGCGCCGACGCCGACACGGCGTCGCACCGGTACCCGGACCAACCGGCGTACTGTCGCCGAATAATGTGCCTGGTCATCTGCCACCTGGATGACGTGCGGAGTCACCATGTCTCCGTCACCGCGATGTCAACGACCACACCCCGTACCGCAGTCCGATACGAGTTATGGAGATCTTGTCAGTGAATTCGCCCTACGAGACTTCCCCCTACGGCGATGAACCGCACGGCGGCCGTGCTCAGCGAAGTTCACATCCGGATCCCGACGCGTATCCCGAGCGGCGGGCGACGCCGCCGCCCGGGTACCGCCCGCCGCCGCCCCCGCCGGGCGGCCCGCGCCCTGGC
>NZ_JBEXFQ010000014.1:0-181855 GCF_040606855.1 Nocardia sp. NPDC005366 | reverse complement strand
CCCTGGACCTGTTCGACGCCTTCGGCTCCGAGGAGACCACCTCGGATGTCGGTTCAGATCTGGTGCAACCAGGCGACGAACAACAGCACGCCGCCCGCCGCCAGCACGAGTGACACGGGCACCGGCCACCACGGTCCGGTACGGCCGAGCAGTCGGTTCGCGAGTCCCACCTGGATCGCGCCGAGTCCGGCCAGCAGTACGCCCCACAGCGGCAACAGCCCGACGCCGAGTGCGGCGTGCACCAGCCATGCCCCGCCCAATGTCGGTCCACCCCAGGAATTTTCGTGATCGTGCGCGGCGACGAGCGGATACGCGACACCGCGCACCAGGGCGACCGTCGCGAGCAGCGCCGCGAACCAAGCCACGAGACCCGCTGCCGCACCCAGCGTGGAATGCAGGCGAACCCGTGTGGTCGTGAGCTTGCGCGGGGTGATCCGCGCGCCGAGCAGACGCCGCGGCACTCGCAACCGCACCGGAACGCGCGCCAGTGAGATCGGTAGCGCCGCCAGACCATAGGCGGCCCAGCGCGCCAAGAAGCGAACCGACTTCATGCCATGACCGTAGCGCGCTCGATGTCGTGCCGATACGACCGCGAGGCCCGTCCGATGCCCTCCGGCCGCTAGACGAGCCTGCCCGCGGCGGACAGATCGTCGAACAGCAGCTGATCGACCGGGGGTACCAGCGGCCGGTCGGCATAGGCGAACCACGCGACCTCTTCGATCTCGCTGCTCGCGGCCAATACGCCGGAATAGTCGGCGGTGTAGCAGCTCATCCGCACCACGACGCCGTCGGCGGGTTCGTGTGCCGCCGCTTCGTAGGTGCCGACGTGGGCGACGGTCTCGGGGCGCAGCGCGACGGTGAGTTCTTCATCGATCTCGCGCAGCAGCGTCTGCAGATCGGTTTCCGCGCCTTCGCGTTTGCCGCCGGGGATGTAGAAGATGTCCTTGCCGCGCGGGCGGGCGCACAGAATGCGGCCGTCCTCGATGCGCACCCACGCCACGGTATCGATCAACCGGGGCACCGACTCCTCCGTCATCGGCGCAGCCTATCGCGGTGGCGGTGTCAGCGTTTCGCCGGGAATCAGGTGATCGTCCTTCGCTCCGGGACCGTAGACGGGTCGAATGTCGCGGCCGTGGACACGCTCACCGCATGCGGAGCACATCGGTTCGATGAGGGCGGTGTGACCGCAGGTCAGGTGTAGCGATTCCACCGGGGGCCCGTCCGGGGCCGCCCACTGATCGCCCCACTGGCGCATGGCGGTGACGACCAGCCACAGTGAGCGGCCCTTCGGTGTGAGCCGGTAGTCGTAGCGGACCGGATTCCCCTGATACGGCTCTTTGGTCATGATGTCTTGGGCGACAAGGTATTCCAGGCGTTGGGTCAGCACATTGCGGGCGATGCCGAGCCGGGCGCGGAAGTCGTCGAAGCGGGTGATGCCGAACAGGGCGTCGCGCACGATCAGTAGCGTCCACCACTCTCCGACCGCCTCCAGGCATTGGGCCAGGGAGCAGTTCATGTCCTCGAAGCTGGTCCTTCGCATGACACCAGAGTAGACGGTTGCTTGAAAGAACTCACTACCCTACAGTTCGTTGCATGATGCAACTCACTACGTCGCTCGCGGCGGCGTTCGAGCTCACCGAGGTCGGTGACCAGGTCTGGCAGGCCCGGGTCGACGAGACGTGGCGCGGCTGGACCGGTCCGCACGGCGGTGTGATCGCCGCGTTGACGATCGAGGTCGCCCGCCGCGCGAGCGAGTTCGATCTTCCGGTGCGCACACTCGATCTCCGGTTCCTCCGACGCCCGCGTGACGGGTTCCTGTCCCTGCGCGCCGTCGACCGTCCGATCGGGCGCAGCACCCGCGTCGTCGAGGTGATCGCCGAACAGGAGGGCGAAGCCATCGCGTCGGCGTCGATCACCCTCGGCCGGGCAGGCCGCACCGAGATCCAGGAACGAACCGGGCGCGCGATGCCCGAGGCGCCGGAGCCAGAAGCGTGTGCCATCTTCCGGCTGCCGCCCGAGATCGTGCCCGTAGGGGCGCATTTCGAAATCCGTCCGGCCGCGGGGCCGCTGCCGTTGACCGGCGCGGACGAGGCGTCGATGACGGCGTGGATCGCACTGACCCCCGCGATGGCGACCGACGCCGCCGCTCTGGCCATCCTGGCCGACGCGTTGCCGCCCGCCGTCTTCCCCGCCCTCACCCTGCCGCTGGCCGTGCCGACTGTCGCGCTGTCGATGCATCTGCACACCGACCTCGCCGACACCGCATCGCCGCGAGTTCTGGTGCGGACCGCCAATCTCAGCACCGGCGGCGGTTGGTCGGTGGATGACACCGATATCTGGGACGACCGAGGTCATCTGCTCGCCACCGCCCGCCAGAGCCGCCGAGTCCTCGGCCGAATCGGAGCATGAACATGAGCACTTCCGTTTCCTCCCGCGTGGCAACCGATCACCGTGTCGTGCTCGCCGTCGTGTCCGTCGCGGTGCTGTTGTCGAGCCTCGACCTGTTCATCGTCAATGTCGCGCTGCCCGCGGTGGCGCGCGATTTCGGCGCCGCCGACCTGTCCGGCCTGTCGTGGGTGCTCAACGCCTACGCCATCGTCTTCGCCGCACTGCTGGTACCGGCGGGACGGCTCGGCGATCGAGGCAGTAACCGCACCGTGTTCCTGCTCGGGCTCGCTCTCTTCGTCATCGGCTCGGCGCTGTGCGCGCTGGCGTGGAATGTGCCGTCGCTGGTCGGATTCCGCGTGGCGCAGGCCGTCGGCGCCGCCATGCTCACCCCGTCCTCGCTCGGATTGGTACTCGCGACCACCCCCGCCGCGCAGCGGGCGACGGCGGTCCGGCTGTGGGTCGCCTTCGGCGGGCTCGGCGCCGCGCTCGGTCCGGTGATCGGCGGACTGCTCGTCGAGATCGATTGGCGCTGGGTATTTCTGGTGAATGTGCCGATCGGCGTCGTGGCGATCGCTGTCGGACTGCGCAAGCTGCCCGATCCCCGTGGCGACCGCGGCGCTCTGCCGGATGTGCTCGGTGCGCTGCTCCTGATCGGCGGCATCGCCACGGTGATCCTCGGGTTGGTCAAGGGGCAGGAGTGGGGCTGGTCCTCGACGGGTGTGCTGCTCGCGTTCGCGGCGGCGGTGATCTTCGGGATCGGATTCGTTATATCCTCGGCCCGCCACCACAGCCCGGTGCTCGATCCGGCGCTGCTGCGCGCGACCGATTTCACGCGGATGGCGGCCAATGGAGTGTTCTTCCAGGTGGCCTTCGCGGGCATGCTGCTATCGGTCGTCCTGTGGGCCCAGAATGTCTGGGGTTGGTCGGCGCTGCGCACCGGCCTGGCCATCGCCCCGGGACCGCTGATCGTCCCGATCGTCGCGATTCTGGCCGGACGCCTCATCGTCAGGGTCGGCGCGGGCCCGGTCATCGCGGCGGGCGGGGCGGCCTTCGCCGCGGGTCTGCTCTGGTGGGCGTTCGCGATCACGCTGGAACCCGACTACACGGGCGGGTTACTCGGCGGCATGCTCGTCACCGGTCTCGGCGTCGGTCTCACCCTGCCCACCGCGTTCGCCGCCGGCACCGCGGCGCTGCCCCCGCAGCGTTTCGCCACGGGCGCGGCGGTTTTGAGTATGGCCCGCCAGATCGGGCTCGCTATCGGCGTCGCGGTCGTGGTGGCGACCCTCGGCTCCCCCGCCGGTCCGGACGAAACCCTCGACGCGTTCCAACGCACCTGGTACGTCACTGCGGCGATCGCCGTCCTGGCGGGCGTGATCGGTCTCGGCGCGAGAAAGCCGGGTCGGGTCGCCCCGAAACCCGACCCGGCACTCGCCTGAGTTTCGGATGTCGTCAGTACAGGTCGACTCCGTCCCACAGGCTCCGGATCGGGCACGGGTCGTCGACGACGGCGGGGTCGAGGTCCAGTCGCATGGTGGTCCTGCGGGTGGGCTCGTAACGCGGCCAGTTCACCCGGCCGGTGGTGGCGAACTGTATCCAGACGCCGTGTACGAGATCGGCCAGTTGCTGTGGCGGGTTGGGGCCGGTGACCCATTGCATTCGCCGGTCCGCGAGCTGGTCGAAGACGAACGGAACCTCCAGAAAGTGGCACGACCCGAGTTGTCCGTCGAATTGTGGAGAGCGCCACGTGAATTCATACATGTACGTGGCGGCCGGCGCGGTGGCGCGGGCGTCGGCGAGCCGTAGGCCGGGGATGGTGTAGAACCAGTCGGATTGCAGAATCGCCAGTAGGGCACCGGGATCGGCGTGGGGGTAGGCGGCGCGGTAGGCGGGCAGCGCCTGGTCGACGGGCAGCCGGTAGAGCCGCATCGCGGTGGTCAGTTCCTCCTCGCTGACCGAGTCGAGGCTACGGAAGGGCACCAGCGACAGTCGTCCTTCCTCGGCATTGTGGCCGATCAGCACATCCACATCGGCGCCGACCCCGGCGGTGACGGCGTCGATGGGTTTGGCGGGCAACGTGGCGCCGTCGAGCGTGGCGCGCCACATGTTGACGCGGGCCCCGGGTTCGCCGCCCCAGCGTTGCGGATCCGGTTGCCGCGCGAGGTCGCTCATGACCGCGGTTTGGGCGGCGAGCACTCGCTCGACCCCGGCCGCGGCGACGGCGGCCCGCGTCGGCGCCACGCCGAGCTTCGCGACGAGGCGCTGTCCCAGCTCGCGGGCGGTGTCGGCGGAGTAACAGAGATTGCCCGCACCGCTTTCCATGATCGCGCGCCGGAACAGTCCATCGGCTCGCGGCATCGTCAGCAGCGTGCCGACGGCTATCGCACCCGAGGACTGGCCGAAGACGGTGACGTTTCCGGGGTCACCGCCGAAGGCGGCGATATTGTCGCGCACCCACTCCAAGGCCGAAATCTGGTCGAGCAGACCGACATTCGCCACACCGTCGTCCAGGAACAGGAACCCTTCGGCACCAAGCCGGTAATTGATCGCGACGAGTACCACGCCGTCGCGGGCGAAGGCGGCGCCGTCGTAGAGGCCGTTGCTTCCGGTATCGAAGCCGCCACCGTGGATCCACACCAGCACCGGCAGACGCGCCGACCCCGGGTCAGGGGTCCAGATATTCAGGTTGAGGTAGTCCGCACCCGGAATCGGCGGCGCGAAGAAGTCCAGCGGCGCCGGGGTCGGCGGCTGCGGGGGCGTCGGCCCGAGTGTGAGCGCGTCGCGCACCCCCGTCCACGCCTGGACCGGACGGGGCGGCAGGTAGCGGTCCGCGCCCTGGGGCGGCGCGGCATAGGGCACACCCTGGAATACGTGCACGCCCGCGCTCACGCTGCCCCGCACCCGCCCGGACCTGGTCGTGACGATCGATTCGGCCTGGCCGTCGACACCGCAACCGGCGGCGGCCAAGCCGGGTAGCACTGATGTCGCGGCCATTCCGCGAAGAAATATCCTGCGGTTCAAGACTGTTCGTCCTTTCTTCGCACCCGGACGCGACGGGCATCGAGGAACGCATCCCCCTGTTTTCACCACGTCAAACCTACGTCGTAGGTTGCGAATCGACGGTATATCCTACGGCGTAGGTTTGGCAACCGGAGGGAGTGAACTTGGCCAGGCGCGCACAGGGCACATCGGCTGGGCTCAGCCGCGAGCGCATCGCGGCCGCCGCCGTCGCACTCGTCGACCGCGACGGCCTCGAGCGCTTCGGAGTACGGCGTCTCGCGGAGGAACTCGGGGTCGACCCGATGTCGATCTACAACCACATCAAGGGCAAGGCGGCGTTGCTGGACGCGGTATCGGAGGCCGTGCTCGCCGAGGTAGCGGCAGAGGCCGACGACGC
This sequence comes from Nocardia sp. NPDC005366, assembly GCF_040606855.1. Taxonomy (NCBI): domain Bacteria; kingdom Bacillati; phylum Actinomycetota; class Actinomycetes; order Mycobacteriales; family Nocardiaceae; genus Nocardia; species Nocardia sp. NPDC005366. The sequence goes on along the minus strand of NZ_JBEXFQ010000014.1, from coordinate 176,073 downwards.
ACCCCAAGGTTGGGAAGAGATCGCACGCGCGACCGCCCACGGCTATCGGAAGACCGCCTACCGGCACCCCCACGTGGTCTCACTGCTGGCCACACGCCCGCAGACCTCCCCGGTTGCCCTCGCCGCGCTGGAGCGACTGGTCACCGCGATGCGCGCGGCCGGTCTGCCCGACCAGGTGATCGCGGACGCGCCGCTGATGCTGTTCGGCTTCCTCAACGGATATCTGCTGGCTGTTCTCAGCGGTGGACCCGACAGACTCGACATGCCCACGATCGATGCCGCGCTGTACCCGACGATGGCCGCTCTCGCACCCCGGCAGGCCGATTTCGGTTCCCTGGCGGAGTTCGACCGGATGCTCGACGCCGTACTCGGCGGGATTCGGGACCGGGCCTTCGGGCATGGGACCCGCTGACTGCGCGGACCACGGCAAGTCCGGTGCGAACGAACAGTCAGGCGGTGCGGACGGCCAGAGCGTCGAGGCCGAGCGCGACCGCGACCCTGGCGACGGCGGCATCGAGCGGTTTCGCCGGGATATCGGCGTTGTCGAAGGTCGAGACGGTCAGGTCGCCGTCGGTGAGTTCCCAGGTACCCGCGATACGGCCGTCGACGAGGACCAGCGGCGCGATCCACCCCGCGGCGCGGCTGACCTTCGACCGGTGCGCGGCGGGCAATAGCGCGGTGTCGGCGGTGCCGGGACCGAGCACATACTGGTCGAAGGCCCCGAGCAGATACACCGAGCCTTTCACGGTGGAGGCGGCCAGTTCATCGACGTGTTCGGTCGGGATGTAGGCGCGGCGACCTTCGACCTCGACCTCGGTCATGGCGTCGCCGAGATCGGCGAACCAGCGGCGGACCGTGGTCTTGCGCAGGCTGGCGCGGGTGAGCCAGGCGTCGAACGATTCCGGCGTCGCCGCGCCGTACGCGCCGAGGTAGGCGGTAATGGCGGCGGGCGCGGCGATGTCGGGTTCGAGAAGTCCTGGCCAGTCGGGAATCAGGTGGGCCGGGCTGGTGAACGTCGCCCGATTGCCCTGCGCTGGACCGTGACACAGGGCGCCCTGCCAGGCCAGTGGTTTGAGCAACGCGCCCCACCCCGAACGCAACTGTTCGCCCATCCGATGGAATGTGCTGTCCGCCGACAGCGCGTCGATCAGTTCCTCGCGGGTGAGCACCGCATCCGCCAGATGCCGCGACACGGCCTCGGTGAGCGCGACCACTTCGGTGGGCGTCGCGCCGAAATTGCGCTGCCAGGCAGGTTTCTCCCAGATCCGCGCGGAGGCGATGAGCGGGAGGAATACCGCGGCGGCGGCCGGGGTGAGCGCATGCAATGTGCCGCGCATGGACCACGTCTTCACCAGCGTGCCCGCGGCCAGCTCGCGCACGAGCGCACCCGGATCCGGGCGATGGCGGCGTAGCGCGACCGCGGTCTCCGCCGACGAGGTCACCTGCGCCTGCACGCCGCACAGCCGTCCGACGATATCGGGGACCGACCCGGTGGCCGGTTCGCTCACATACTGACGTCGCAATCGCCACCCGAAAACCTGATCCCAGGTGATCCGCACCCCGTACTCCCTCCCGTCAGCGCACCAGCCAGAACAGCACGCCCACGGTGATCTCCGACAATCCGATCACCGTCGCCGCGATCACCCCGAGCAGCGCGGTCCGATTCCTCGCGCGCTCCACCGCGCCCACCGGCGAAACGAGGCGTTCGGCGCGGGCGAGTACCGCGGTTCCCGCCGCGTTCAACGCTGTGTTCAACGCTGCGGCGGGTGCGGGTTCGCCCGCGTCGAGCAGGGCGAGCAGTCCACCGAGCAGCGGCGCGGGTCCATGCGTGCCCGCGGCGCGGTCGTCGGCGCACATTTCCAGCAGGCGACCGATTTCGACGGCGCCTTCGGTGACCACCCGGACGCCGGGCAGTGCCGCCGCCGTACTGCGCAGCATGGCGGTCAGTACGGCATGTCTGCCGCGCAGGTGGGCACGCTCGTGGGCCAGCACGGCGGCGAGTTGTTCGCGGGTCAGCGCATCGACGGCCGCAGTGGTGACCACGATGGTGTCCGGCCGCCCCGCGACGCAATATGCCTGCGGCTCCGGCGAATCCAGCACGATCGCGCCCAGACCCGGCACCGGCCGCCCGACTATGCGCACGGCGGCGCCGTGCTCATGGGTATGCCTGCGCAGTCGCAGCGCGACCCTGGCCACATGCAGCAATACCGCTGCCACGGCGGCGGTGACCAGCGCCGAGACGCCGAGGGTCAGCACTGTCGTCGCGGCGGCGCTTGGCGGGTGAACCGGTGTCGACAGCACCGAATAGCAGGCGTGCAGCGCCTCGCTCGGATGCCGCCGGATGGCGGCGAATTCGATGACGAGCAGTCCCGCCGCCAGCATCCACGCGCCGAGCGCACCGCCGATGGCAACCAGCCACGCGGTCACGCCGAGTCGGGGCGCGACGCCGCGTCGGGTGAGTCTGCGCAGTATCGGCGGGCCGATCAGGGCGACCACGGTGCCGTACAGCATCAGGCCAAGGGCGACGTTCACGGCGTCTCGGGGGTTTTTCGCGCGGTCAGCCTGCGTAGCGCCGCGCGTAGACCCGCCGATTCGTCGGCACTGATCCGGTCGACGAAATGACTGAGCACCAGATCCGAGCGACCGCCGGACCCCAGCGCTTCGAGCATCAGTCGAGCGCTGTGCTCCTCGCGGGTCAGCGTGGGCCAGTACCGGTAGGCCTTACCCGCGCGTTCGCGCGCCAGCCAGCCTTTGCGATGCAGATTGTCCATGGTGGACATGACGGTCGTATAGGCGATATCGCGTTCATTCGACAGTTCCTCGAAAATTTCGCGGACCGTCGTGGTCTCCGCGTCCCGATCCCAGATGCGGTCCATGATGACCGCTTCCAGATCTCCGAATCCACGCACCGAACCGACTCCCTCACCGCTGGTCGCACTTTCTGGCGTTTCAGCGTACCGGCCTCCCGGTATTGCTACGTAGCGGAATCGTAGATTTCGCGGCCTCCCTCCCCGATGTCACCGGCCTATGCGAACATATGTTCGTGTCCGATAGCCGCCGCCACACCCCCGCCGAGCCGCCAGGCGCGCGGTCGGCGAGCCGAGAAGCGAGCGCGGCCCCCGACCGCCGCGAGCGGAACCGAATCGCCGCGCGGGCCGAGGCGTCGATCCTGCACGCCGACCTCGATTCCTTCTACGCCTCGGTCGAGCAGCGTGACGATCCACGGCTACGCGGTCGTCCCGTAATCGTCGGCGGCGGAGTCGTGTTGGCCGCCAGCTACGAGGCCAAGGCATTCGGAATCCGCACCCCGATGAACGGTGCGCGCGCCCTGCGGATGTGCCCGGATGCCATCGTCGTACCGCCGCGCATGTCGGCCTACGCCGAGGCGAGCAAGGCGGTTTTCGAGGTCTTCCGCGACACCACCCCGGTGGTGGAGGGTATTTCCATCGATGAGGCGTTCCTCGACGTCGGCGGGCTGCGGCGGATCGCGGGGGAACCCGTCGACATCGCGCGACGGCTGCGCGCGGCCGTCCGCGACCAGGTCGGCCTCCCGATCTCGGTCGGCATCGCGCGTACCAAATTCCTGGCGAAGGTAGCGAGCGCGGTCGCCAAACCCGACGGACTTCGCCTGGTCGAGCCCGAGGGCGAGCTGGACTTCCTGCACCCGCTGCCGGTCGAAAGGCTCTGGGGCGTCGGGGATGTCACCGCGGCGAAACTGCACGAGCGCGGCATCACCCGGATCGGGGATCTCGCCGAACACGGCGAATCCGGATTGCGCCCGATCCTCGGCCCCGCCGCCGCGCGACATCTGTTCGCACTGTCGATGGCAGGGGACCCACGTCGCGTCGAAACCGGTAAACGCCGCCGTTCGATCGGCGCACAGCGCGCCCTCGGACGACGTTCCCGCGAACCCGAGGAGATCGAGGCATTCCTGCACGGCCTCACCGACCGCCTCGGGCGCAGGTTGCGGGCCGCCGACCGGGTCTGCCGAACCGTCGTGCTGCGCCTGCGTTTCGACGATTTCACCCGCGCGACCCGCTCGCACACCCTGCCCGAAGCCTGCGACCACACCGAGACCATCCTGCGCGCGGCCCGCGTTCTGCTCGCGACGGCGATGCCGATGATCCAGCAGCGCGGTCTGACGCTGCTCGGCCTCGCGCTGACCAACCTCGACGACGCCGACGCCGTCCAACTCACCCTGCCACTGGAACCGCGCGCCACCGCCACCCTCGACGCCACCCTCGACGACCTGCGTCGTCGCTTCGGTTCCGCCGCGGTCACCCGCGCCGCGCTGATCAATCGCGGCGAGGGTATGTCGGTGCCGCTGCTACCGGATTGAGCTCACAGCCGTTCGATGATGGTGGCGTTGGCGAGCCCGCCCGCCTCGCACATGGTCTGCAGACCGTAGCGACCGCCGGTCTGCTCCAGATGCGCGAGCATCGTGGTGAGGATGCGGGTGCCGGAGGCGCCCAGCGGATGCCCGAGGGCGATGGCCCCGCCGCGCGGATTGAGTTTGGCGGGATCGGCGTTGAGGTCATGCTGCCAGACGAGCGGAACCGGGGCGAAAGCCTCGTTCACTTCGTAGACGTCGATGTCATCGATCGACAGGCCGGCCTTGGCGAGCGCCTTGCGGGTGGCCGGGATGACCGCGGTGAGCATCAGCAACGGATCGTCGCCGGTCACGGCGAAGGAGTGGAAACGCGCGCGCGGACGAAGGCCGAGCTGATTCGCCTTCTCCTCGCTCATGATCAACGTGGCGGACGCGCCGTCGGTGAGCGGCGAGGAGTTGCCGGGGGTGATCGACCATTCGATCTCGGGGAACCGCGCCTTCAGTTCGTCGTCGGCGAAGACCGCGCGCAGGCCGGCGAGCCCCTCCGGGGTGGTCGTCGGGCGGATGGTTTCGTCCGCCGTCAATGTCCCCGCGGCCACGAGTTCGTTGTCGAACCCACCGGCCGCGGCGGTCTCGGCGGCGAGACGGTGCGAGCGCGCGGCGAACGCGTCGAGGGTGTCACGGTCCAATTTCCATCGCGCGGCGATGATTTCGGCCGCGATCCCCTGGCCGATCAGCCCGTCCGGGAATCGGTGCGCCAGCGGGCCTCGATTGTGATCCTTGCCCTGGGCGTTGGAGAACATCGGCGCGCGGCTCATCGATTCGACACCGCAGGCGATGGCGATGTCGTAGGCGCCTGCGATCACGCCCTGGGCCGCGAAATGCGCGGCCTGCTGGCTCGAGCCGCACTGCCGATCCACGGTGGTCGCGGGCACCGAATCCGGGAATCCGGCCGCCAGCACGGCGGTCCGCGAGATATTGAGCGCCTGCTCACCACTCTGCGTGACGCAACCGCCGATCACATCGTCCACCAGTGCCGGATCGAGGTCATTGCGCTCGATCAGCGACTTCAGCACCGTGGACAGCAGCGTGGCCGGATGCACTTCCGAGAGTCCACCACCGGCTTTCCCTTTGCCCGATGGTGTGCGAACGGCGTCGACGATAACCGCGGAAATCATGGTTCTCTCCCTATCCAAGCCGATGACCACCATGCGAATGGTGATTAACTTATGTGAGTGTACGCGCAACGATGCCGCCCTGGGCAAACCCCTACCGAAGGCGCGGAAGGGTCAGCGAGGCGAAGCCGGCGCGCGCTGCCCCGCCCGACGCGCGCGGATTCGAATTTCTACAACGTATCGGCCGTCTCCCGGCCGATGAGGACTCGAAGCAGGGCCTTCCCGACGTTCTTCCAGAAGCGCCCCGTGAAGATCGGCGGCACCGTCTTGAGGGTCGTATGCGACTGGTGCTCGAAGAACAGGTACACCAGAACCGGACCGGCCAATGCGGCGATGGCCAAACAGATCCGGTTGACCGCCGCTCCGGTTTCCTGCCCGATGGCGATCGCGAGATAGACCTGCACGGCGGCCGAGACCAGGGTCGCCAGGACGGCGATCCATGTCAGCCAGGTCGCGGTCACTTTCGGGCGGATGATCGCGTAGGACACCGCGGACACGATCGCCGACAGCGACAGGAGCACGGAGTCGACGCCGAGGAGCTTGTCATCCAGTATCTGCGCGGCGACTGCCGCACCGAGCGCGGAGGCGAAGACCAGCGCGAGTTTCCATGCCGCGGTGGCACGTCCGGGATGTCGCAGCCACTTCTCCGCCTTGCCGTCGAAGTCGCCGGGCTGGGTCGAGGCGGTCGGCTGGAACGTCGAACCGGTTTGTCTGAGGAGGACGAGCAGATGCGGCTTGCGGACGATATCGCTGCGGTAGAGGTGCACGGGTGGCACAGCGGTAGTGATCTTCGCCGTGACGTAGCCGCCTCCTTCCAAGCACCACGTCATCGTGACGAAGATCAGGCCTATCGATGCGGCGTACAGGACGACGGTGACCATCGGCGACCACCCGACAGGCAGCGCGACGCTCGTCCACGAACCCGGAATATCACGATCCGGGTAGGTGCCCGTGCCCGGGAGCAGCATTCCGAGCAGGGTGCGCAGCGGATATCCCAGGCTCACGAGCGCCAGAGTGGCGTACACCACCCATTTCGGGCAGGTGGTGACGAATCCGATGCCGGATACAGTTGTCGAACGCCTTTCGATACCGCGCAGAGTCTCGTACAACGCCGCGAGGACGAAGATCGACGCCAGCATCGGAACGAAGTGGTGGAAGAAGGAGATGAACGGCAGTGCGCAGATCAGCACACCCAGGTAGAGCCTGACGACCATCGCCGTCATCACCACCGCGACGATCCATGTCGGTCGCGTACCTGACCGCACGCCTGGAATCCTTCCGCGCTGCGCGGCCATCGGCGACGCGATGTCCTCCCACAGGCCGCGAATATCGTTGAGCTGGTATCGGCACTGGTAGATGATGAATTCCCCGAGAAATGCCAGTACCGCGACCTGCCACCAGAAATTCGGATATCGCGACACATCGCGGTCGAGCGCGCCGATCAGCAGCGCGCCGATCAGGAAGAACGCGGCCTTGGGCAGGTCGAGGGGCCGCGGAAGTATCAGATACGAGACCAGGCTGCGCCCACGATCGGGACTGCCGGGCGGTTGCGTGCGCGGTGTCAGTGGACGTCGGCTGCGCACTCCGGTTTCGGCGATCAGTCGCTTGAAATAGGTTCGACCATAAATAGTCGCGCTGACCGCTTCCACGGTGACCATCGTCAGCAACGGGATGTATAAGCCCGCCATGGCGAGTTTCAGGAACACGCTGAAGTCCCAGGCGGTCCAGACCACCAGCGAAATGAATGTCACCGCGATGGTGAGGATGATGAGAATCGTCAGGAATCGGGGTATCCGGCGGCCACCCGACAGCGAGGAGAGCGTATCCATCATTTCGCGATAGAGCATCGGCCGGAGCGACGGATAGCCGCCGACGGTGCTGCTGGAGGAAATATGCGCGCGGATCTCGCGCTCCAGGGAGCGAGCGTAGAAAGAGCGAGCGGTCGCCTGCGATCCGATCAGCTGCAGCAGGAAAATCAGCGACATCGGGATCATGGGCAATCCCGCGAGAACCAGAGGCGGGATGGCCAGCTTTCCCTCGTTCTCGCTCACCGAAAGAGCCGCGAAGACTCCCAGGGCGGCGATCACCACCCCGAACAGGGCGGCCTGCTGGTTCATGAGTTCGCGTTCGTCATCGCGTGTGGCGGTATAGTCGGCGAGCAGCGCGGAAAAGTATTGTTCTGATTGGACACTCACGCTATCCCCGACCCCCTACGCGCGACAGCAGTGGGCGCGATTCTAGCCTCGACCGAGAGGGTGGCGAGCCCGAATATCGAAGCTCGCCCGTCTCGGCCGTCGCTCAACGCGAGCGCTGGGGCCGCTTGTCCATCAGCCGCAGGATCAGCGGCGTGAAGATGAGTTGCATTGCCAGATCCATCTTTCCGCCGGGCACCACGATGCAGTTCGGACGGGACATGAAGGAGTCGTGCAGCATCGACAGCAGATAGGGGAAGTCGATCACCTTCGGATCGGCGAACCGGATGACGACGAAACTCTCGTCGGCCGTCGGAATCGACCGGGCGATGAAGGGGTTGGAGGTATCCACCGTCGGCACCCGCTGGAAATTGACGTAGGTGTGGGAGAACTGCGGGCAGATGTACTTCACGTAATCGGGCATCCGCCGCAGAATCGTATCGATCACGGCCTCGCTGGAATAGCCGCGTTCGGTCTTGTCGCGGATCACCTTCTGGGTCCATTCGAGATTCACGATCGGCACCACCCCGACCAGTAGATCCGCGTACTGCGCCACGTTGACGCTCTCGGTGACCGCGGCGCCGTGCAGACCCTCGTAGAACAGCAGATCGCTGCCTGGCGGCAGATCCTCCCATGGCGTGAACGTGCCTGGCGGCAGACCGAAAGGTTTCGCCTCCGCCTCGTCGTGCAGATATTTGCGCACCGAACCAACGCCGGTTTCACCGTAGTCGCGGAACAGGTTCTCCAGTTCCTTCAGCAGATTCGCCTCCTCCCCGAAATGCGAGAACGTCCGGTTGTGACGCTGTTCGGCCTCGGCCATCGCCACTTTCATCTCGTCGCGGTCGTAGCGGTGGAAGGAGTCGCCCTCCACGATGGCGGCGGTGATCTCTTCCCTGCGGAAGATCTCCTGGAACGTTCGGGTGACACTCGTCGTACCCGCACCGGATGAACCGGTGATCGCGACGACGGGATGTTTGACCGACATGGGCACCTCCTCGATGGCCGGACAGGGAAATCGGATACGTCAGGGTCCAGCGGGCCGGAACAGCGAGCGACTGCCGAACAGCGATCGGTCGAAACTGGGCCCGGCGTCGGGCTCGCGGTGGTACCGCTCGATACGTTCGACTTCGTTGCGGGAACCGAAGATCAGCGGCACCCGCTGATGCGCCGAATCCGGTGCCACCTCGAGCACCCGGTCGGTGCCGGTGGTCGCGGCCCCGCCCGCCTGCTCCACGATGAACGCGATGGGATTCGCGCCGTAGAGCAGCGCGACGCGGCCGTGTCGCGCCGGCGGCCGATTGTCGAACGGGTAGAGATACACCCCGCCGCGGGTCAGGATGTGAAAAGTGTCGGCGACCAGCGAGGCCACCCAGCGCATATTGAAATAGCGCCCGCGCGGACCCTCCGCCCCGTCCAGGCATTCGTGCACGTAACGGCGCACCGGACGTTCCCAGAACCGGTCGTTCGCGGCGTTGATCGCGAATCCGGAGGTGTCCTCGGGGATGCGCATGCGCGGGTGGGTGAGGACGAACGCGCCGATTTCGCGATCGAGGGTGAACCCGTCCACCCCGCTCCCGGTGGTGAGCACCAGCATGGTCGCGGGCCCGTAGAGGGTGAACCCGGCGCAGACCTGTTCGACCCCCGGACGTAGGAAATCCGCGTCGGTCGGTTCGGCCCCGCTGGGACCGGGCGCGCGCAGTACGCTGAAGATGGTGCCGACCGGCAGATTCACATCGATATTGCTCGATCCGTCCAACGGATCGAAGGCGAGCAGATACTTTCCGCGCCGGTGTGCGTCGGGCACCGGATGCACGTGCGTCATCTGCTCCGACAGCAGGGCCGAAAGATGTCCGGTCCATTGGGTTTGCGACAACATGATGTCATTGGCGATGGCGTCGAGTTTGCGATGGACGGTCGGCGGCAGGTTATCCGGTTCGGCCGCGCCGAGGGAACCGACGATCGCGCCGCGGGTGACCTGATTGGCGATGATCTTGGTCGCGGTCGCGAGCACGTTCACCAGGGCCGAGAACTCACCCGACGATCCGGGATGCCGGTGTTCTTCCTCGATCGTGTAGCGGGTGAGTGTCTTGAGTCCGTCTGGCATGGTGTCTGGATCTCCTCACGCGGGTTCGGCCCTCGTGCTCGGCCCGTCCTGCTGATCGGTGTTCTGCCGTGTCCCGCTGTCCGCGCCGTCGGTGAAAACGCTGCTGCCGAACACATCCCGGTCGGTCAATGTGATCAGGTCGTCGCGCGAGAGCGGCCTGCCCAATTCGAGCAGCCGTTTGGCCTGCCGCAACCGGCAGCGGTCGATGGCATTGCGCACGCTGCGGGCATTGGAGAAACGCGGTCGGGTCATCCGGCGCGACAGATAGTCCGAGAATGCCGCGTAGGCCGCGTCGTCGAAGCGGAAACTCTCCCCGACCACCATGAGTTCGGCGATGGCGAGCAGTTCGGCGTGGGTGTAGTCGGCGAATTCGAGATGATGCGCGACTCGGGAGGACAGTCCCGGATTGGCGGAGAAGAACCGTTCCATGCGATCGGGATATCCGGCGAAGATCACCACGAGGCTCGCCCGTTCGTTCTCCATCTCCTGCAGCAGGATCTCGATCACTTCCTGTCCGTAATCACGTTCGTTCTCCGGCCGGAACAGGTAGTAGGCCTCATCGATGAACAGCACACCGCCCGCGGCCCTCGCCAACGCCTCCTTGGTCTTGGGCGCGGTATGCCCGATGAACTGGCCGACCAGATCGTCCCTGGTCACGGTGTGCACCGCGGGTTTTCGGATATAGCCGAGCGCGTGCAGCATCTGCGCCATGCGCAGGGCCACCGTCGTCTTACCCGTGCCGGGGCCCCCGGTGAAACTCATATGCATGGTCGGGCGCGATGATGTCAGCCCGAAACGCTGTCTGGCTCGATCGATCAGCAGCAGCGCCGCGATCTCGCGCACCCGGAGTTTGATATTCGCCAGCCCGATCAGTTCGGCGTCGAGCCTGCTCAGCGTCTCGGCCACATCGTTTCCCGCGATATCGGTGGACAGATCGAGCAGTGCGTCGGCGTCGAGGATCGGCGCCGGCTCCTCGGCCTGCCCCCGCACCGGCCGGGAGTCGTCGACACCCGGCCGGTGCAGGCGGAATCCGTTGCCCTCAGCCGCCATACCGCTGTCCCTGGCGGCTGCCGGTGGCATAGGAGTGCAGGCCGTAGCGCTGTTGCCGATCCGAACCCTCGGTGCGGGTGAGCAGGAAACCCGGCTCGTCGGCCGGGCGCTGCACCAGGAAACTCAGCGCGGTGGTCTGCCTGCCGTAGCGGGCATCGTAGGCCAGCACCCGCACGTAGTGACGCGGGAAGGTGACACGGCAGGCGTCGATTTCGGCCAGGACGCCGTCGGGTTCATCGAGATCGAAAAGCGGCAGCCCCCACATCTCCCAGTACGCGTTGCGCGGGTGCGGGTCGTCGGTGTATTCGATCGAGACCGGCCAACTGTTGAGCAGTGCGTAACGCACTTGGGCGGCGATCTCCGCGTCGGTGAGATCCGGCAGGTAGGAGAAAGTTCCGTGACGCAGATACATGGCTGTCTCCTCAGTGGCTCGCGGTCGGCACCGCGTCGGGCGCGTCGGTGGAGATGTAATCGAAGGTGACATCACCCCAGGTCGACAGCGCGACATCGAGCGGACGGCACCACTGCGCGGCCTGACGCAGCACATCCGGTCCCTCCTTCAGCAGATCGCGACCCTCGTTGCGCGCCTTCACCACCGCTTCCAGCGCCACCCGATTGGCCTCCGCGCCCGCCGCGATGCCGAGCGGATGCCCGATCGTGCCGCCGCCGAATTGCAGTACCACGTCATCGCCGAACAGATCCAGCAGTTGATGCATCTGGCCCGCGTGGATACCGCCGGAGGCCACCGGCATCACGCCGGGCAGGCTGGCCCAGTCCTGGTCGAAGAAGATGCCGTTACCCGGGTTGGTGGGAATGTGGTTGTCCCGCAATGTGTCGTAGAAGCCGCGAGTGGTGGCCGGATCGCCCTCCAGTTTGCCGACCACCGTTCCCGCGTGCAGATGGTCGACGCCGATCAGGCGGCACCATTTGGCCAGCACACGGAAACTCACGCCGTGTGTCTTCTGCCGTGTGAAGGTGGAGTGACCCGCGCGATGCAGATGCAGCAGCACCCCGTTCCGCCTGGCCCAGTGCGACATCGATTGCATCGCGGTATAGCCGACGGTGAGATCCATCATGATGACGACGCTGCCGAGTTCCTTGGCGAATTCGGCCCGCTCGTACATGTCCTCCATCGTCGCGGCGGTGACATTGAGGTAGTGGCCCTTGATCTCCCCCGTCTCGGCCATGGCGCGGTTGACGCCCTCCATCGCGAACAGGAACCGGTCGCGCCAGCGCATGAACGGCTGGGAGTTGATGTTCTCGTCGTCCTTGGTGAAATCCAGTCCGCCCTTGCACGCCTCGTAGACGACGCGACCGTAGTTGCGCGCGGACAGACCGAGTTTGGGCTTCACCGTCGCGCCCAGCAGCGGCCTGCCGTATTTGTTGAGGTATTCGCGTTCCATCACGGTGCCGTGCGGCGGGCCTTGAAAGGTCTTCACGTAGGCGACCGGGATGCGCATATCCTCTAGCCGCAGCGCGAGCAGCGGTTTGAAACCGAAGACGTTGCCGATCACCGACGAGGTCAGATTGGTGATCGACCCTTCCTCGAACAGATCCAGATCGTAGGCGATATAGGCGAAGTACTCCCCCGACCGGCCCGGCACCTCGTCGACCCGGTAGCACTTGGCCTGATATTGCGAGTGGGCGGTGAGCCGGTCGGTCCAGACCACTGTCCATGTCGCCGTGGAGGATTCGCCGGCGACCGCCGCCGCGGCCTCGATCGGATCGACCCCACGCTGCGGCGTCACCCGGAAGACGGCGAGCACATCCGTCGGCGAGGGTTCGTAGTCCGGCGCCCAGTACCCCATCGAGGCGTAGGACTGTACGCCCGGATCCCACCGATCGCGTTCGATTTCTTCGGCCATCGTTCCTCCTGGAGGTAGAACACCGGGGGCTGTTGTGCGCCTTGGGATTTCCAGGATGACGGCAGGACCGACCACGGACAATTTGATTGTTCCTGGGAAAGCTCAACCTTTCCGTAGAGTTTGTTACCGTCGAGTAGTGGGTATGGTGAGCGCGACTCGGATGGAAACATTCCTGGCGGTCGCGCGCCAGGGCAGCATCCGCCGCGCCGCTACCCAGCTCCACATCACCGAGGCCGCGGTCTCCGCGGCCGTCGCCCATATCGAGAAACAGTTGGGCGCCAAGCTGATCGCCAGGGCGGGACGCGGAATCGCGCTCACCGAAGCCGGGCGCGTCTACGCCGAGTACTGCCGCAGCATCCTCGGCCTGATGAAAGAGGCGCAGGCAGCCGTGCGGCGGGCCGAAACCGGACGGTTGCGCATCGGTGTCGTCGCCACCGCCGGTGAATACGTACTCCTGCGCCCGCTGGCCGCCTTCCGCAACCGCTACCCCGATATCGAACTCAGCCTCTCCGTGCACCCCCGCGACGTGCTCTTCCTCGAATTGCACCACCACGAAACGGATCTCGTCATCGCGGGCCGTCCGCCGCGCGACGCCGGACTCGTCACCCGCGCCCGGCGGCCGAGCAAGCTCGTCGTCGTCGGCGCACCGGGATGCTGCCACGATCCGCTGCGCGCCACCTGGCTGCTACGCGGACGCGGCTCCGGCACCCGCGACGCCACCCTCGGATTGCTCGATCAACTCCAGATCATTCCGCCCACACTCACCCTCGGCTCGCACGGCGCGGTGCTGGCCGCGGCGCGCGCAGGTCTCGGCGTCACGCTGATCCACAGCGACGCGATCGAACAGGATCTGGAATCCGGTGCGCTGCTGATACTTTCGATCGACGGGACACCACTGGACCGGCCGTGGCACGCGATCACCACCCGCACTCCCACCCCGACGACGCGTCTGTTCGTCTCCCATATCCTCGATCCCGCCGAGGTCGGGCACGACGCGTTCCAGCCCGGCTGATCCGGACTGGAACTTCACGGGTCTCGCTGCGGCACACGGGCCAGGCGACCGCAGCCCTCGTTCACGGCGACGAAAAGGGCAACGGGCACCACATGTAGCCTCGTGTCCGAGGGAGGGCCCGATGCTGATCGACTTTGTTCCCGACGAGAGTTTGTACCCATTCGAGTCGCGCTGGTTCGACTCCTCCGTCGGCCGGGTCCACTACATCGACGAGGGAACCGGACCAACGATCCTGTTCTGTCACGGTGCTCCGGCGTGGAGTTTCCTCTACCGTCACATCGTGCAGGACCTGCGCGATCGGTACCGGTGTGTCGCCGTCGACTACCTGGGTTTCGGATTATCGGAACGCCCTGCGGATTTCGGCTACACCGTCGCCGAGCACACCGCGGTCCTCGGCGAGCTGATCGATCACCTGCAGCTCGACGGCTTCGTTCTCATGGGACACGATTGGGGCGGCCCCATCGGTCTGGGCGCGGTCACCTCGCGCGCGGACCGGGTGAGGGGGATCGTGCTGGGCAACACCGTGTTCTGGCCGATCGAAGCGATGGCGAATCGGGCTTTCAGCATGATCATGAGCAGCCGTCCGATGCAGCGGCGGATACTCGAACAGAATTTCCTCGTCGAGCGTGTCCTGCTCGCAGAGCTGGGGCACACGCTCACCGCGGCCGAGGCCGACCACTACCGCGCGGTGCAGCCCACTGCGGAAGCCCGGCGCGGACTCGCCGTGATGCCTGGAGAAATTCGTGCCGCGCGCCCGCTGCTGAACCAACTCGCCCAAGACGTGCCAGCCCTCCTCGGCGACAAGCCGACCCTGTTGGTGTGGGGAATGCGGGACATGGTGTTCCGTCCGAACGCCTGTATCCCGCGAATGCGTGCCGCCTTCACCGATCTCGATATTGCCGAGCTGCCACACGCGCGGCACTTCATTCAGGAACACGCACCGGATGCGATCATAGCGGCGATCGCGAAGCGATTCCCGTAAGTTCGATCGACATCAGATGCTCCCGTCAGTGATTCGGGAAAGTTTGTCGGGGTTGAGGACGCCGAAGATGTTGTGAATGCGGCCGTCGCGGATATCGAAGGCGACGAGTTGTCGCAGGCCTCCCATGTTCATCCAGATGGCGGGCGCACCGTTGGCCTCGACCAGTCGGACATCACCCATCGAGTAGCGCGAGGTCAGACCATTGACGAACGCCAACACGCGGTCGCGGCCGATCACCGGGTGCAGCGCGGCGCGGACCTTGCCGCCGCCGTCGTTCCACGCGATGACGTCTTCGCTGAGCAGGTCGGTGAGAGTGGCGAGGTCACCGCCCTGGGCGGCGTCGAGAAAACGCGTCAGCAGCGCGGCGTGGTCGACCGTCGACGACGTGAACCGGGCACGTCCCTGCGCCAGCCGTTTCGTCGCCCGGTGGTGTAGCTGACGGCAGGTCGCCGCAGCGGAACCGACGATCTCGGCGATGTCGTCGTAGGGTAGCTCGAATGCCTCGCGCAGCACGAACACCGCCCGTTCGGGCGGCGACAGCCGCTCCATCAGGTACAAGGTCGCGTAGGACAGCGTGTCGCGGAGTTCGGCCGTTTCCTGCGGCCCGAACTCGTTGCTGGACACCGGCTCCGGGAGCCATGGGCCGGTGTATGCCTCCCTGGTCACCCGCGCCGATCGGAGCTGGTCGAGCGCGAGCCGGGACACCATCGTCACCAGGAAGGCTCTCGGCTCTCTGATCTCCGATCGGTCGGTGCCCGTCCACCGCAGGTATGCGTCCTGCACGATGTCCTCGGCGTTCCACATACTGCCCAGCAGCCGGTAACCCAGCCCGAGTAGCAAGGGGCGGTGCTGCTCGAACACCTCGGTCGGGTCCTGCATGACATCTTCTTCCTCAGGTGGTTCGCCATTCGACGACGTTGAGCACCCCGCTGATGTTCTTGTCCAGCGCCCCGGCGACCGAGGTGGCGGCGTCGTGGGCGTGGGTGAAGGAGAACACCGCAGCCGGTTCGTCGAAGCGTGACATCGTGGCCGACCGCTGACAGCAGTGGGAGAACTCGGCGTCCGATGACGCCCGTAGCCCCGGCGACCAGAACTCGCATGATGGCTCCTGTGGCTGGCCCGGTGAGACCGGGGTAACAATGGGTAACTGGTGGACGAGCCCGCGATGGCCGGTGTGACAGCTTTCGATGTGATCCGCGTCATGCCGATGGGTCGGCCTCGCCGAACGCGCCGTCGACACCCGCGGGCACGGACCGGGCGCTCACCCGGGGCGCCCGCCGCCGTCGCCGCTCAGTGGCAGGTCGAACCGGCCGGTTTGCCCGCGAAGCGATCCGCGGTCCAGGACAGGATGTCGGGCATAGCGCCGTCATCGATGCCGATCTGCCCGCCCCACGTGTCGTGCCCGAGAGCCGGGTAGGTGCGGTAGTCGATCTCCGAACCGGTCTCGCACAGTGACGCCGCGACCGTATCGGTGACCGACTGGGTGACCAATGCGTCGGCACCGCCCTGCAATAGCAGCACCGGACCTCCGACCGGCGCGGTGCCGGTACTGTTCTCGCGGAGGAAGCGAGCAAAACCCGGCTCGGACAGGTAGTCCGGGCGGACCAGGTCGCTGCCGGACAATCCGCTGTACACGGCGGAGACCACGTCGAGGCAGCCGGTTCGGGTGCTGTCGAGCAGATCCAGCGCCCGCGGGGTGAGGATCCGGTCCAATCGGACGCCGGGGTCACCGACCTCGGCTCCCCGCGCGATCAACGGTAAGAACCCACCCAGAGAAGGCGTTTCGGCGGTGTGGGTGACCAGTGCGGTCAGATCGGCGGCCGGTGAGGTGACCACCGCACCGAGGTAACCCGGGTCCGGCCGGACGGCCTGACGTTCCGCGACACCGAGCGCGGCGCCACCGCCCTGGGAGTGCCCCCACAGCACCCACCGGTCCGACAGGTCGGCCACGGCCTGCCCGGCGGAGCGCACCGCGCCGATCACGTCGTCGGCCTCGGCGGTCTTGTTGCCCAGCTCGGTCTCGCCGGTAGTGCCGAGCCCGGCATAGTCCGGCGCCACTACCGCGTAGCCCAGCGCCACGAACCGCGCGATCTGGTTGCCGTGGTACAGGTCTCGCATCAGCGACGGCGCGCAGTCCACACCGCTGCCGCTGGCTCCGTGCGCGTCGGCCACCACCGGCCACCCACCCTCGGGTGGGGTACCGGGCGGCACCAGCAACACTCCCGAAGCCGCGATATCCCGGCCACCGGACGTGCGGGAGTGATAGAGGATTCGATCGGCCCGGATTCGTTCGCCGTCGACCACATAGTCGTCGGTGGTCTCGCGGCGTATGAGCGTGCCGACCGGAGCCAACGGCAGTGGAGCGGGCGGGTCATAGAAATCGGTGCGCGACAACCCGTTGCGGTGCTGCTGGTCGAATGCGGCCTGGCAGGTCGGGTCGCAGGAGGCCGGGCCGGCATGGGCCGGCGCGACCGATCCGGTCGATATCATGGCCGCGGCGGTCAGTGCCATAGCCGAATAACCCAGAAAACGCATGTCGATTCACCTCGAGTTGCCGGAGTGGTGAGCCTTTCGGCTCGAATTCCCGGCTACTGGACGGGACAGCGCCCGGCCGCGTGACAGTCGGCTGCGTGATTCACGCCACATCGGTGAACCGGCGGTCTAGAGCCGACCGTGTTGCGAGTCGAAGGTCAGCGTCCGGCCGCCGAGTTGCACCTGCGCGCCGGGCTGCAGGACCACCGGATGTCCTGGGGTGGCGCGCGACCACCCCTGATATCCGGGCTGACGAATATGCGTGCCGTTCGCGGAGGCGCAGTCGACGACGGTGACGTCCCAGTCGACGAGACGAATCTCCGCGTGGGTCCGCGACATTCCCCCGGAGGGGTCGTCGAGCCGGACCGGTCTAGCGCCGCGTCGGGCCGCGCCCGAGAGTTCGGGTTCGCGGCCGAGTACGCAGTCGGTGTCGAGGATGATCGAGGTGGCGTCGTCGAGCATGAGCAGACCCAGCGGTGGGCGGACACCGTCGGTCAGCACACAGGTGAGCTGATCCATCCGGATGCCGCACACCGCGCAGAACGAGACCCGTGGATCGTTGTGGTGTCGGCGGGCGCATCGGTAACCCGCGACGATCACCTCGTCGGCGGGTCTCGTCGGCGATGCTGTTCTCGCTCGGCCCGGGTCCGGAGCCGGGGTTTCGGGCTCGCGCCGCGACGAAGGGGGCGGTGGCAGATCACTTTCGCGGAGATCGGAGCGGTGCGCGGGAACCGGCGGGGTCTCGGCGGTCGGCGGCACACCCGGCGCGAGCGTGAGGTCGAGGTCGTCATCGAGGTCGGGCATGCGGGCAGACGGTGACACGTCGTCGGTTACCGCGGAATTCGGCTCCCGGCTCGGTCTCGCGGTCGCGACATCACTCGCGGGTTCGCCATACCAGGCCACGGCCCCGGATCCCGGTACGGCACCCTCTGCCAATGTGCACACACCGCGCGCACGGGGCAGGTCGAATCGCTGATCGGCCTCGTCGACGAAAATCCCCGCGCCGATCGCGGGGGCGGGGACGACGACCCGGTCGACGGTGAAACCCGCGTCCCGACCGCGCAGGATCTCCGGACGCCGCGCGTTCGTCATCAGCACCGCTGTCACCGCGCCGTGCAGGAAAACCGCCACCCCGGCGTCCGACGGCGTGATCACCC
Source organism: Nocardia sp. NPDC005366 (assembly GCF_040606855.1). Taxonomy (NCBI): domain Bacteria; kingdom Bacillati; phylum Actinomycetota; class Actinomycetes; order Mycobacteriales; family Nocardiaceae; genus Nocardia; species Nocardia sp. NPDC005366. The sequence continues at coordinate 157,674 of NZ_JBEXFQ010000014.1, read as the reverse complement.
CGAATTCGACGGCGCGCTCGTCGTCTCGCGCCATCAACCAGGTCGTCGCGAGACGCGCGAAGGCGCGCCCACTGCGCGGCTGCTCCTGACGTGCCGCGTCCGCGATCAAACCCTGGAGTGCGAGCAGTGTCGAACCGACGGCCGAATCCGGGGTCGCCGCGACATCGTCGCGGTTGGCGACCACGATCAGCACCCCGGCGCTGCGCGCCACCAGATGCGTCCCGGCGAGTACCTCGACCTGCGGATCCGGCACGGCCACCCTCCCTGACTCAGGCTCCGGCGACGGAGGTCTCCGCCGCCGCGGCGCACCTACAGAAATCTGCCTCCGTTGTATCGCCACCGATGGAAAACCACACGTATCGGCCCGTTGACCAGTATCCAGAACAGTAGCCAGGTGATCGCGAACTGGATCGCGAACGCGGTCGCCGACGGCCGCAGGTGCGCGGGCACGATCAGTGTCGTGGTGCGCAGCAGCAGCCAGATCAGCAAACCCTCGTTGACGATCGTGAGCAGCCCGAATATCGTCGGCCAGTCCTTCTCCCAGCGAAATTGCTGCAGGAAGTGGTAGAGCAGTTCCCACAGCAGACCGACCAGAACGGTCGCGAGCAGGACGGACATGGTCGCGCGATACGCCTGCCCCGTGCTCGAGGAGCCGGTCGGCAGCACCGGCGTGAGAAGCAGTGCGACGAGGAATCCGACCGCGCCGAGCGCGAACAGACGGGTCTGGAGACGTCCGAGGAGAGTGGGAAGCATCGTTCAGATCTTCGTGTCCGTCATCCACAGCCACCACTGCCGGGTCGAGCGGATCGGGCCCATCCTTCGGCAGAAGCCGACCGCGGCCAGGTCGTCGGCGATTTCCTGCGCGGCGATCTGCAATCCGAGGAAGGTGTCGACGCCGACGAACGGCCCGCCCAAGGTCGCGCTACCCGAGGCGTAGACGCGGCCGCTCCCGCTGCGGGTGCCGATGAGTTCGAATGTGGTGTCCACATCGAGCCGCCCGAGCGGATTGCGGCCCGCACCCGAGTGATCGAGCAGATCGGCGAGCAATCTGTGCTCCCGGATATCGGCTTCGAGGCCCGTGCAGTCGATGATGTAATCGACTGTCACGTCGAACGGCTGGGCGGGCGGCGGAAACGGTAGCGGCGCGGTGGCGTCGGGGACGACGGTCGCGACCACCGCCTGATTTCCGCGTGCGGGACGCGGCGCCCGCATCGTCCCCGCCATCACCTGGTACCACCCCTGGCGTCGACCACGTCGCAACTGTTCCTGCCAGCCGCGGCGGATCGGCGTATTGGTTCCGGCGAATTCCTGGTACGCCCGCGCACGTCGCTCACCTTGCAGTCCGCGCACTTTCTGCTTGAGCTGTCCGCCCCACACCGATTTCGGATAGTTGAAACCCTGATAGGCCCAGCCGTCGCCGCCTCTACGACGATTGAACAGATTCTTGCCGTGCGCGCCTGCCACGTAGGTACGGAACAGGTGCAGGATTCTGGTGTCCAGATGGAATGTGTCGCGGTCATCGATGAGTCGCTGTAGGACGCGGCTCGCGACGATGCCGCTGCCCCGGATCATCACCGTGCCGGGTCTGCGTCGCAACGCCTGGTAGACGTGTTCGTGCGGTTCGTAGGCATTCACCACGCGGGTCGGGTCGCGATACCGTTCGCGATACTCCTGGAGATCCGGCAGCAGTTTCAGACCGGGATACCCGACGGCGATGTGAACATAGGTGCTGCGGAACGCGATCCGCTTGGTCGGCGCCGAACCCGCCGGTGGCGTCAGGATGGTGAAATAGCCGCCGCCGTGACGTTTGCGCACCATGCGAACATGCCCGTTGTGCAGGGAGTTCGCGTATCCGATGCGATGGAATTCTCGCTCCATCCCGGCGAAGGCCTGCCCGGCGCGCGGCGTGTAGTAATTGGCGAAGACGGGTTCCACGAGGATATTCCACAGCGGCGCGAGCCTCTTGTCGGCGAAAGCCTCGCGCACGGCGTAGGACGGGAAACCCCAGATATTGTCCGGCGTCGAGGCCGAATCGCTGCGCAGGCGTTCGCCGCGGGGTATCTGCGACACCCTGGTCAGATATTCGTAGGAGGACCACGGATACTTCTGCGGACCGAGTACCGCCATCGCCTGTGCGGACACCCCGTAGATCCGGAGGGTGTCATAGGTGACGAACGATCCGATCCCGCTGCCGATCGTGACAAAAGGTACGTCTACCACCGGAATTCCGGCGCCGCCCACCATCTCGTCGGTCCATACGCCGGTTTCGACGAGACCGGTCGTGATATCTCCCCGCATTTCCCGGACTCTACCGACGGATTCTTGTCGTCGGCCGGATGATCGCCTTGCAGTGGCACCCGCATTCGGGACGGATCGGCGACGCGCGGAATCCTTCTGAGCCAACATGCCACGGGCCGCGCCCTCGCGGACGTACCATCCCAGCGTGGCCGACTCGAATCGTTCCACCCCGCTGCGGGTGCTGGTCTACAGCAACGACGCCGACACTCGTCGTCAGGTGGTGCTGGCCTTGGGCAGGCATCCACATCCGGATCTTCCCGCGCTGGAGTACCAGGAGGTCGCCACCGCCCCGGTGGTGATCGAGCAGATGGACGCGGGCGGTATCGATCTCGCGATCCTCGACGGCGAATCGACGCCGGCGGGCGGACTCGGGATCGCCAAACAGCTCAAGGACGAAATCGCCGAATGCCCGCCGGTTCTTGTACTCACCGGCCGCCCGGACGATGCCTGGCTGGCGAATTGGTCGCGGGCGGAGGCGGCGGTCGCGCATCCGATCGATCCGATACGGCTGACCGAAGCCGTCGTGGCCCTGTTACGCAGCCGCATCGCCGCCTGATTCATAGCTTTTCGATATGAACGCGCGAGTGGGTGCTCGCGCGAACTTCTCGCGACCGATGAGCAGCAGTCACGAATGACGGTGCTGCGCCCCGACCTACGATGGCGCCCCATGCGTGCCAGGCGTTCTCGCGACCGAACTCATCGGTAACGTGCATACCGGCCAGTAGCAACGGTGCGAACACAATCCGCACGTCCCTCTCGTCGTGCGTCACGTGACAACCTCGGCCGATTACCCCCGTTTCAGTCATAAATAGCAGTCGCGAATTCGATCAAATATCCCCGTAAAAGGAAGTCACGGGCCCGCCGGTCGGTTGTAGGCTGTGCGGTAGCTCACACGAGCGCGAGCTCGGTATGAATTCGGGTGCCAGGATTCCGCCGACCCACGCCGCGCCGAGCGAGGCCATGGGGCGAGTCTGGCCGGGCGGACAACGACGTCAGCCGCCTCGGAAGCTGTCATCAGCCGTCATCCGAGCCCCAGCTCACGGAACAGGGGCCCGCTCGTAGGGAGGGCACACGCAGTCGTGAACATGGAGTTCCCCACACTCGTCCTCGGTGCGATCGCCGCCGCGTTCGCGATCTTCTCCGTCCTGATGGCGTCGCTGATCGGGCCCAAACGCTACAACCGGGCCAAGCTCGAGGCGTACGAGTGCGGTATCGAACCCACCCCGCATGCCATGGCGGGTGGGCCGGGAAACGTTACCGGACAGCGCTTTCCGGTGAAGTACTACCTCACCGCGATGCTGTTCATCATCTTCGACATCGAGATCGTGTTCCTCTACCCGTGGGCCGTCCATTTCGACGCACTCGGTCTCTTCGGTTTCGCCGCGATGGCGTTGTTCATCGTCAACGTGTCGGTGGCCTACGCCTACGAATGGCGACGCGGCGGTCTCAGCTGGGACTGACCACGCCGAACCGGTTCCCCCAGCCCCACGTTTCGAGAGTGAGAAGTAGTCGGATATGGGTCTCGAAGAAAAACTGCCCAGCGGCTTCCTGCTGAGCACGGTGGAAGATTTCGCCGGATACCTCCGCAAGGGTTCACTGTGGCCCGCGACTTTCGGCCTCGCCTGCTGCGCCATCGAGATGATGGCAACGGGCGCCGGTCGATTCGATATCGCCCGCTTCGGCATGGAGGCTTTCCGCGCCTCGCCGCGCCAGGCCGATCTGATGATCGTGGCCGGGCGCGTCAGCCAGAAGATGGCGCCCGTGCTGCGTCAGGTCTACGACCAGATGACCGAGCCGAAATGGGTGCTCGCCATGGGCGTCTGCGCCTCCTCGGGCGGCATGTTCAACAACTACGCGATCGTGCAGGGCGTCGACCACGTGGTTCCGGTCGACATCTACCTGCCGGGCTGCCCGCCGCGTCCGGAGATGCTGCTCAACGCCATTATCACGCTGCACGCGAAGATTCAGGAGATGCCCCTCGGGGTGAATCGGGAGGAAGCGGTGCGGGCGGCCGAAGAAGCGGCCCTCGCCTCGACCCCGACGATCCGGATGGAAGGTCTGCTGCGATGACCTTCGATACCCCCGACAACACCGAAACCCGGTCATCGCAAGCCGAAACCGACGCGGCGGCCACCGCGGGACCCGAGGGCACCCTGCCCCCGCGGAACCCGCAACCCGAGGGCGACGAGGTCATCGGCGTGCGGCGCGGCATGTTCGGCATCTCCGGCACCGGCGACACCTCCGGATACGGACGACTCGTCCGGCCGGTCACCATGCCGGGCGGCTCACCGGCCCCGTATGGCGGCTACTTCGACGAGGTGGTCGAATCGCTGCGGGCCGCGCTCGCGGCGGTCGACACGCTCCTGCAGGTCGCGATCGAGAAGATCGTCGTCTTCCGCGGCGAATTCACCCTGCACGTGCGGCGCGAACATCTGGTTGCGGTGGCCTGCGCGCTACGCGACGACCCGGCGCTGCGTTTCGAGCTCTGCCTCGGCGTCAGCGGCGTGCACTACCCCGACGACGCGGGCCGCGAACTGCACGCGGTGTATCCGCTCATGTCGATCACGCACAATCGCAGGCTGCGCGTGGAGGTGTCGGTGCCCGACGCCGACCCGCACATCCCCTCGCTGTACGAGGTGTATCCCACCGTCGATTGGCACGAACGGGAGACCTACGACTTCTTCGGCATCCTCTTCGACGGCCACCCCTCGCTGACCCGGATCACGATGCCGGACGACTGGCGTGGCCACCCCCAGCGCAAGGACTACCCGCTCGGCGGGATCCCGGTCGAATACAAGGGCGCGCGCATTCCGCCGCCCGACGAGCGGAGGGCGTACAGCTAGTGAACGACATCGATGCCAGGCCCGGTGCGCATGATGCCGGGCCCGAACCGACCGTGGTCACCGTAGCCGGCCAGGACTGGGACCAGGTCACCGAAATACTCGACGGCTCAGGCGAAGAGCGCATCGTCGTCAATATGGGACCGCAGCATCCGTCGACGCACGGCGTGCTGCGGCTGATCCTGGAAATCGAGGGCGAAACCGTCATCGAAGCCCGGTGCGGCATCGGCTACCTGCACACCGGCATCGAGAAGAATCTGGAATTCCGCAACTGGACGCAGGGCGTCACCTTCGTCACCCGGATGGACTACCTGTCCCCCTTCTTCAACGAGACGGCGTACTGCCTCGGTGTCGAGAAACTGCTCGACATCACCGAGCAGATCCCGGAGCGCGCCACCGTCATCCGGGTCCTGCTGATGGAACTCAACCGCATCTCTTCCCATCTGGTGGCGCTTGCCACCGGCGGTATGGAAATGGGCGCACTGACCCCGATGCTGTTCGGTTTCCGCGAACGCGAGCTGATCCTCGATGTCTTCGAGACGATCACCGGGTTGCGCATGAACCACGCGTTCGTGCGTCCGGGCGGACTCGCGCAGGATCTGCCCGACGACGGTGTCACCAAGGTCCGCGAACTGCTCGCCCTCATGCCGAAGCGGTTGCGCGATATGGAACATCTGCTGAGCCAGAACCCCATCTGGAAAGCCCGCACTCAGGATATCGGCTACCTCGACCTCACCGGCTGTATGGCACTCGGCATCACCGGACCGGTACTGCGCGCCACCGGTCTACCGCACGATCTGCGCAAATCCCAGCCCTATTGTGGCTACGAGAACTACGAATTCGACATCCCGACCACCACCGGATGCGACTGCTACGGCCGCTACTGGATCCGCGTGGAGGAGATGAAGGAATCGCTCAAGATCGTCGAGCAGTGCCTGGACGTCTTGCGTCCGGGACCGGTGATGGTGGACGACAAGAAGATCGCCTGGCCTGCCGATCTCGAACTGGGCCCGGACGGACTCGGCAATTCCCCCCGCCACATCGGACGCATCATGGGGACCTCCATGGAAGGGCTCATCCACCACTTCAAACTGGTCACCGAGGGTATCCGGGTACCGGCGGGCCAGGTGTACACGGCGGTGGAATCGCCACGCGGCGAACTCGGCGTCCACATGGTCAGCGACGGCGGCACCCGCCCGTTCCGGGTGCACTATCGCGATCCCTCGTTCACGAATCTGCAAGCGGTGGCGGCGATGTGCGAGGGCGGCATGATCGCCGACGTCATCGCTTCCGTCGCCAGCATCGACCCGGTGATGGGTGGTGTCGACCGATGACCGAAATCCTGCTCAAACTCACGACCAGGCCCGAACCGTATCCCCCATTCGTGCGGGAACGGCTCCAGGCCGACGCCGAGGCGATCATCGCCCGCTATCCGCACCCGCGCTCGGCCCTGCTCCCCCTGCTACATCTCGTGCAGGCCGAGGAAGGTCACGTCACCGGCGCCGGCATCGAATTCTGCGCCGACCAACTGGGATTGACGGGAGCGGAGGTCACCGCCGTCGCGACCTTCTACTCCATGTACCGGCACACTCCCACCGGCGAATACCACGTCGGGGTCTGCACCAACACGTTGTGCGCGGTACTCGGCGGCGACGCCATCCTTGCCGCCCTCGAAGAACACCTCGGCATCGGACACGGTGAGACCACCGACGACGGCGCGGTCACCCTCGAACACGTCGAATGCAATGCCGCCTGCGATTTCGCACCGGTGATGATGATCAACTGGGAGTTCTTCGACAATCAGACCCCGGAATCCGCGCGGGCGCTGATGGACGCGCTGCGCGCCGGTCAGCGGGTGGTCCCGACCAGGGGTGCGCCGCTGTGCACATTCAAGGAGACAGCACGCATACTCGCCGGATTTCCCGACGAGCGTCCCGGCGCGGTCGACGGCGCGGCGGGCGAAGCGTCCCTCGCCGGACTGCGCATCGCACGGGAGCGGAACATGCAAGCCCCGCAGTCGAATTCGGAGGGCACCCGATGATATTGACGCCCGTCCTGACCGAACACTGGGACGACCCGAATTCCTGGACCATCGACGCCTACCGCCGCAACAGCGGATACCAGGCGCTGCGCGTCGCGCTGGGGATGGAACCGGACCAGATCATCCAGACCATCAAGGACGCGGGCCTGCGCGGCCGGGGCGGCGCGGGCTTCCCGACCGGCATGAAATGGAGTTTCATCCCGCAGGGGCCCGGTCAGGGCGGCAACGCCACACCGCACTACCTCGTGGTCAACGCCGACGAGTCCGAACCCGGTACCTGCAAGGATATTCCGCTCATGCTGGCGAGCCCGCACACCCTCATCGAGGGGGTGGTGATCGCGGCGTACGCGATCCGGGCGAAAACCGCGTTCATCTATCTGCGCGGCGAGGTGGTACCGGTGCTGCGCAGGCTGCACGCCGCCGTCGCCCAGGCGTACCAGGCCGGACTGCTCGGCAACGATATCCTCGGCTCCGGCTACGACCTGGACCTCATCGTGCACGCGGGCGCGGGCGCCTACATCTGCGGCGAGGAGACGGCACTGCTCGATTCGCTCGAGGGGCGCCGCGGCCAGCCGCGGCTGCGTCCGCCGTTCCCCGCCGTCGCGGGCCTGTACGCCTGTCCGACCGTGGTCAACAATGTCGAATCCATTGCCAGCGTCCCGCCGATCATCCGGCGCGGCACCGACTGGTTCCGATCCATGGGCAGTGAGAAATCGCCCGGTTTCACGATCTATTCGCTATCCGGGCATGTCGCGAGGCCGGGCCAGTACGAGGCGCCCCTCGGCATCACCCTGCGCGAACTTCTCGACTACGCGGGCGGGGTGCGCACCGGGCATCGCGTGAAATTCTGGACCCCGGGCGGTTCGTCCACCCCGCTGTTCACCGACGAACACCTCGATGTTCCGCTCGATTACGAAGGTGTCGCGAGCGCGGGATCCATGTTGGGCACCAAGGCATTGCAGATCTTCGACGACACCACTTGCGTGGTCCGCGCGGTGTTGCGCTGGACCGAGTTCTACGCGCACGAATCCTGCGGGAAATGCACGCCGTGCCGCGAAGGCACCTACTGGCTCGTGCAATTGCTGAAGCGCGTCGAGCAGGGCCGGGGTACCGAGGCGGATCTACGGAAACTCCTCGACATCAGCGACAGCATCAACGGCAAGTCGTTCTGCGCGCTCGGTGACGGCGCGGCAAGCCCGATCCTGTCCTCGCTCAGATACTTTCGCGAGGAATACCTCGACCATCTGCGGCTGGGCGGCTGCCCGTTCGATCCGGCGCGGTCCACCGTATGGGCCGACGCGGCGCGTAGCGAGGAAGAAGGGGTGCGATGACCGCCACCGTGAACGCCGGTACCAGCGGGCTCGTTCCGGCCGACCTGGTCACCGTCCACATCGACGGCACCTCCGTCAGCGTGCCCGCGGGCACCCTGGTGATCCGGGCCGCCGAACTCGTCGGCATCCAGATCCCCCGATTCTGCGACCATCCACTGCTCGACCCGGTCGGGGCCTGCCGCCAATGCCTGGTCGAGGTGGAGGGCCAGCGCAAACCGGTCGCCTCCTGCACCCAGACCGTCAGCGAAGGCATGGTCGTGCACACCCAGCTCACCTCCCCGGTCGCGGAGCGGGCGCAAGAAGGTGTGATGGAACTGCTGCTCATCAACCATCCGCTGGACTGCCCGGTCTGCGACAAGGGCGGAGAATGCCCGTTGCAGAACCAGGCGATGTCCTCCGGACGCCCGGAAACCCGGTTCGAAGGCGTCAAACGCACATATCCCAAACCGATCCCGCTCTCCACCGCCGTACTGCTGGACCGCGAACGCTGCGTGCTGTGCGCCCGATGCACCCGTTTCGCCCAGCAGGTGGCGGGCGATCCGTTCATCGAACTGATGGATCGCGGCGCGCTCGAGCAGGTCGGCACCGCGCAGGCCGAACCCTTCGACTCCTACTTCTCGGGTAATACCGTCCAGATCTGCCCGGTCGGCGCGCTCACCGGCACCAGCTACCGATTCCGGGCCAGGCCCTTCGACCTGGTGTCGAGTCCGAGCGTCTGCGAGCACTGCGCCTCCGGTTGCGCCCAGCGCACCGATCATCGACGCGGAAAAGTGCTGCGACGCTTGGCGGGCGACGATCCGCAGGTCAACGAGGAATGGAACTGCGACAAGGGTCGTTGGGCCTTCGCCTACGCCACTGAACGCGACCGGCTCACCACGCCCTTGGTGCGCGGCTGGGACGGCGCCCTGCACCCGGCGTCCTGGTCCGAGGCATTGAACGCCGCCGCGCAAGGACTGGCCGCCGCCTACGGCAACGCGGGCGTTCTCGTCGGCGGCCGGGTCACCGAGGAAGACGCCTACGCCTACGCCAAATTCGCTCGAATCACGTTGGGCACCAACGATATCGACTTCCGCGCCCGCGCCCATTCCGCCGAGGAGGCCGATTTCCTCGCCTCCCGGGTAGCCGGTCACGGCGTCACCGTGGATTACGACATGCTCGACCGCGCGCCGGTGGTGCTGCTCGCCGGATTCGAGCCGGAGGAGGAATCCCCGATCGTCTTCCTGCGGCTGCGCAAATCCGCGCGCACGCGCGGCCTGCGGGTCTACTCGATCGCGCCTTTCGCGACGCGCGGGCTCGAACGGATGGCGGGCACGCTGTTATCCGCCGTACCCGGCGCCGAACCGCGTGTGCTGGAGGCATTGCGCACCCAGGACCTCAGCCTGGCCGACGCCGATCCCGAGCGACTGGCCGCGGCGGCGCGGTCGTTGCACGAGCCCGGTGCGGTGATCCTGGTCGGTGAACGGATGGCGGCGATTCCCGGCGCGCTGTCGGCCGCGGTCCGGCTGGCCGAGCAGACCGGGGCGGACCTGGCGTGGGTGCCCCGCCGGGCGGGTGAACGGGGCGCGCTCGAAGCCGGTGCGATGCCCGGTCTGCTGCCGGGAGGTCGCCCCATCGCTGATTCGGCTGCGCGCCAACAGGTTCGGCGCTGCTGGAATGTCGAAGACCTGCCCGCCACCCCCGGGCGTGATACCGCCGCGATCCTCGAGGCCGCCCCCGGACTCGGCGCGCTGGTCATCGGCGGCATCGACATCACCGACCTGCCCGATCCCAGCGCTGCCCTGTCGGCCATCGACGCGGCCCGATTCGTGGTCAGTCTGGAACTTCGGCACAGTCCCGTCACCGACCGGGCCGACGTGGTCTTCCCGGTGGCGACCGCCATGGAGAAGACGGGCACCTTCCTGACCTGGGAAGGCAGACCACGCCGGTTCGACGCCGCGCTCGGCGATTCGATGGTGCTGCGACAGGCCGCGCCCCTGTCGGATCACCGCGTGTTGCACGCGATTTCGGACGAGATGTCGGCTCCGCTCGGACTGCCGGACGCCGCGTCGGCCCGCGCGGAACTCGCCCGTCTCGGCACCTGGGACGGCATGCCCGTCGCGCCGCCAACGCACGGCGCCTGTCCGGTCGTGCGGCCCGATCAGGGCACCGCGGTGCTCGCCTCCTGGCGGATGCTGCTCGACCAGGGCCGGATGCAGGACGGCGAGCCGAATCTGGCCGGGCTCGCGCGACCACCGGTGGTGCGGCTGTCGGCCGCAACCGCCGCCGAGATCGGCGCCGCCGACGACGACGCGATCACCGTCGGCACCGACCGGGGAATCGTCACGCTGCCACTGATGATCACCGAGATGCCCGATCGGGTGGTCTGGCTGCCGATGAATTCGCCCGGCAGTTCCGTCTACGAGCAACTCGTCGCGCAACCCGGCGACGTCGTCGGGATCCGGCGCGCCGACGAACGGATGAAGGAGCACCGTCATGAGTGATCTCGCGCTGTTCGCGACGGCTCCCGCAGACCCGTCGGTGGTGACGCGAGCCGCCGACTACGGGCCGGGCTCGCTCGCTCTGTTCGGTCACGACCCGCTGTGGCTCATCATCGCGAAATCCCTGGCGATCTTCGCGTTCCTGCTGCTCACTCCGATGATCGCGGTGGTCGCGGAACGAAAGATCGTGGCGCGCATGCAGATGCGCCTCGGACCCAACCGGGTCGGCCCGGGCGGATCACTGCAGGCGGTCGCCGACGGTGTGAAGATGGCGCTCAAAGAGGACATCATCCCGGCCATCGTCGACAAGCCGATCTATATTCTGGCGCCGATCATCGCGATCACCCCGGCGTATATGGCGTTCGCGGTGATCCCGTTCGGTGGCGAGGTCTCCATCGCCGGGCACGCCACGGCACTGCAACTGACCGACCTGCCGGTCGCGGTGCTCTACATCCTCGCCATCACCTCGATCGGCGTCTACGGAATCGTGCTGGCGGGCTGGGCTTCCGGTTCCACCTACCCCCTGCTCGGCGGTCTGCGCTCCACCGCGCAGGTGATCTCCTACGAGATCGCGATGGCGCTGTGCTTCGCGGCGGTCTTCCTGCACGCGGGCACCATGGCGACATCGGGCATCGTGTCCGCGCAGTACGGCACCTGGTTCGTCTTCCTGTTGCTGCCGTCGTTCCTGATCTACTGCGTGTCCATGGTCGGCGAGACCAACAGGGCTCCGTTCGACCTGCCCGAGGCCGAGGGCGAACTGGTCGGCGGATTCCACACCGAGTACTCCTCGCTCAAATTCGCCATGTTCATGCTCGCCGAATACATCAACATGGTCACGGTATCGGCGCTGGCCACCACGTTGTTCCTCGGCGGCTGGCACGCCCCGTGGCCGATCAGCATGTGGTCGGGCGCGAATTCCGGCTGGTGGGGTCTGCTCTGGTTCACCGCCAAGGTGTGGACCTTCCTGTTCGTCTTCATCTGGTTGCGCGGCACCCTGCCCCGGCTGCGCTATGACCAGTTCATGGCGCTCGGCTGGAAACTGCTGATCCCGGTCTCGCTGCTGTGGGTGATGATCGTGGCCGGTATCCGGGTCCTCGACATCGAGGGCGTCCACATTCAGACCCCGGCACTCGTCGTCAGCGGCCTGGTGATCACCGCGCTCATGGTGTGGCGGTTCCTGCGCGCGGGCCGGGCCGCCGGAATACCGGCGCCCGCGCCGGACCCCGAGCCGACCGGCTCCGGTGTGTTCCTCGGATTCCCGACCCCGCCGCTGCCCGCGCGCGCCGACGCACGCGACATCCCCAGGGCGGGCCTGCTCGAACCGCTGGCGGGTTTCGCCGTCACCGCGCGCACCATGTTCAAGAAGCCCAATACCGAGTCCTATCCGGAACAGAAGGTGCCGACCGCGCCCCGCTACCACGGACGTCATCAGCTGAATCGCTATTCGGACGGACTCGAGAAGTGCATCGGCTGCGAACTGTGCGCCTGGGCCTGCCCCGCCGACGCCATCTTCGTCGAGGGCGCGGACAACACCGAGGCGCAACGCTTCTCGCCGGGTGAACGCTACGGCCGGGTCTACCAGATCAACTACCTGCGCTGCATCGGTTGCGGGCTGTGCATCGAGGCGTGCCCGACCAGGGCGCTGACCATGACCAACGAATACGAACTCACCGACGACAACCGCGCGGACCTGATCTACGAGAAGGACCGGTTGCTGGCGCCGATGCGGCCCGGGATGACCGCACCCCCGCACGCCATGTATCCGGGCACGACCGAAGGCGACTACTACCGCGGTGACATTCCCGGCGGCCACGACCCCGGCGCCGCCGACCAGCCCGCGACGGTGGGCGCGGAAGGACCTGCGCGATGACACTTCTGCTGGCCGCCGAACCGCTGACCAGAGGTTCCACCGATGAGGCCGTACTGTTCTGGATCCTCGCCCCGGTGGCCGTACTCGGCGCACTCGGCATGGTCTTCGCCACCAAGGCGGTGCATTCCGCGCTGTGCCTGGCCACCACCATGATCACCCTCGCCGCGTTCTACATCGCCCAGGACGCGCTGTTCCTCGGCGTCGTGCAGATCGTCGTCTACACCGGCGCGGTGATGATGCTGTTCCTGTTCGTCCTGATGCTGGTCGGCGTCGACTCCACGGAATCGTTGAAGGAAACGCTGCGCGGACAGCGCCTCGCCGCCGCCGCGGTCGGGATCGGATTCGGCCTGCTGCTCATCAGCGGTATCGCCAACGGGGTCCGCGATTCCGAAATCGCCTTCCCCGCCACCGGTTTCCCCGGTCGTGACGTGATCGCGGAACTGGCCGAACTGATCTTCCTCCGCTACGTGTGGGCCTTCGAACTGACCGGCGCGCTGCTCATCACCGCCACCATCGGCGCGATGGTGCTCGCCCACCGGGAACGGTTCGAGCCGCAGCCGGATCAACGCGAGATGTCGCGCCGTCGCTTCCGCGACCGCGACCGGCGCGCCACCCCACTGCCCACCCCGGGCGTGTACGCGCGCCACAACGCCGTCGACATCCCGGCCAGGTTGCCGGACGGTTCGTTCGAAGAGCTTTCGGTGAGCACCATTCTGCGCCACCGCAGGAACCGGGCATCGACCGAGGCCGCCGTCCTCTCGGTCGGCTCGGGAAGTCCGGCGAACGGATCCGACGGCACACTCGCTCCACCCCCTCGAGAGCCCGCTGACGAGGAAGGCAACCGGTGAATCCCGAGAACTACCTGTTCCTGTCCGCCCTGCTGTTCACCATCGGGGCGGCGGGCGTGCTGCTGCGGCGCAACGCCATCGTGGTCTTCATGTGCATCGAATTGATGCTCAACGCCGTGAATCTCGCATTCGTCACCTTCGCCCGGATGCATGCCGATCTGGACGGGCAGGTGTTCGCGTTCTTCACCATGGTGGTCGCCGCGGCCGAAGTCGTCGTCGGACTCGCGATCATCATGACCATCTTCCGCGCCCGTCGCTCGACCTCGGTCGACGACGCCAACCTGCTGAAGTTCTGACGTGGATACGGCAACGCTCTGGCTGCTGCCCGCCCTGCCGTTGGCAGGGGCGGTCGTCCTGCTGCTGATCGGGCGCCACGGCAGCCGATGGGGTCATCTGCTCGGCTGCGCGACCGCGCTTGCCTCGTTCGGAGTCGCCGCGGTGGCGTTCTTCGCCATGCTCGTCCGCGACAGCGCCGACCGCGCGGTGCATCTCGATATGTTCCGCTGGGTGCCCGCGGCGGGGCTGCAGGTCGACTTCGGACTCCAATTGGACCAGCTGTCCATCTGTTTCGCGCTGCTGATCACCGGTGTGGGAACGCTCATCCATATCTACTCGATCGGCTACATGGCCGACGATCCGGCGCGGCAGCGGTTCTTCGCCTACCTCAACCTGTTCCTGGCGGCCATGCTGCTGCTGGTGCTGGCCAACAACTACTTGGTCCTGTACCTGGGCTGGGAGGGCGTCGGCCTCGCCTCCTATCTGCTGATCGGCTTCTGGAGCGAAAAGCCCTCGGCGGCAACGGCGGCCAAGAAGGCCTTCGTGGTCAACCGGGTCGGTGACATGGGGCTGGCGATCGCCATGATGGTCATGTTCGCGACCTTCGGATCCGTCGGATTCGGCCCCGTATTCGACGCGGCGCCCGGTGCGAGCGAGGCGACGCTCACCGCGATCGGCCTGCTGCTCCTGCTCGCCGCGTGCGGTAAATCCGCGCAGGTGCCGCTGCAGTCGTGGCTCGGGGACGCGATGGAAGGCCCGACCCCCGTGTCGGCGCTCATCCACGCGGCCACCATGGTCACCGCGGGCGTGTACCTGATCACGCGCTCCAACGCGATCTTCGACCTGGCGCCGAACGCCCGGCTCGCCGTGGTGCTGGTCGGCGCGGTAACACTACTTTTCGGCGCGATCATCGGCTGCGCCAAGGACGACATCAAGAAGGCGCTCGCCGCCTCGACCATGAGCCAGATCGGCTATATGGTGCTGGCCGCCGGACTCGGTCCCGCCGGGTACGCCTTCGCGATCATGCATCTGCTCACCCACGGCTTCTTCAAGGCGGGGCTGTTCCTCGGCGCGGGTTCGGTGATGCACGCGATGAACGACGAAACGGATATGCGCCGCTACGGCGGTCTTCGCACACTGCTGCCGATCACCTACATCACCTTCGGACTCGGCTATCTCGCGATCATCGGAGTGCCCCCGTTCGCGGGTTTCTTCTCCAAGGACAAGATCATCGAAACCGCGTTCGACGAGGGCGGCGTCGGCGGTCTCGCGCTCGGGACGGTCACCCTGCTCGGCGCGGGCCTCACCGCGTTCTACATGACGCGGGTGATGTTGCTGACCTTCTTCGGCGAACGCCGGTGGAAACCTGATACCCATCCGCACGAATCCCCGACCGTGATGACAGGGCCGATGATCCTGCTCGCCTTCGGATCGGTGGCATCGGGGTTGCTGTTCGTGCTCGGTTCCTCGCTGCAGAACTGGCTGGAACCCGTCGTCGGCGCGCATCACGGTGCGGAGACGGTCCCCGCGGGTGTGGTCACCACACTGGCGCTGGCGGTGGTCGCGGTCGGTGTGGCCTTCGCCTACCTCCAGTACGCGAGACGCCGGGTGCCAGAGACCGCGCCGGAACCGGTGAACGCGTTGACCCTCGCCGCACGGCGCGACCTCTACGGCGACGCGATCAACGAGGGTGTCTTCATGCGTCCGGGACAGTATCTGACGCGGTCGCTGGTATTTCTCGACAGCCGCGGCATCGACGGCATCGTCAACGGCACCGCCGCGATGATCGGCGGAATCTCGGCTCGCGTCCGCCGGGTACAGACCGGATTCGTGCGGTCCTACGCCCTGTCCATGTTCACCGGTGCGGCCCTGGTCGCCGCCGCCCTGTTGGCAGTGAGGCTCTGGTGAGTGACTTTCCCTGGTTGACGACGCTGTGGGTGTTGCCAGTGATCGGTGCGGCGGCGACGCTGGCGATGCCCGCCGCCCAACGCGCCCTGGCGCGCTGGGTAGCGCTCGGCTTCTCGATCGCGGTCCTCGTGGTCGGCATCGTGGTGGCCGTACGCTTCGAACCGGGTGGGGAGCAATTCCAATTCGTCGAAGCGCACGAATGGATTCCGGCCTTCGGCGCGGGCTATACCGTCGGCGTCGACGGCATAGCGATGGTTCTGGTGCTGCTCACCGCCGCGCTGGTACCGCTGCTGATCCTGGCGGGCTGGCATGACGACCGGGAGTTCGACGCCGGGTCCGGTTCGGATTCGGCCCCGACCCGACACACGCATATCTACGTGGCATTGACCCTGCTCGTCGAGGCGATGGTGCTGATCTCGTTCGTCTCACTCGACATTCTGCTGTTCTACGTGTTCTTCGAAGCGATGCTGATCCCGATGTACTTCCTCATCGGCGGTTTCGGCCCGCGCACCGGTGCGGCGGCGCTGCGGCGGCAACGATCACGCGCCGCGGTGAAATTCCTGCTGTACAACCTGTTCGGCGGACTGATCATGCTCGCCGCGGTGATCGGGTTGTACGCGCTCACCGCACGCGAGAGCCTCGGCGCGGGCGGCGGCGGAACCTTCGATCTGCGGGATGTGATCGCCGCGGCGAATTCCGGGCAACTCGGCGCCGCGCCCGCGGTGCTGAACGCGCTGTTCCTCGGCTTCATGTTCGCCTTCGCGGTGAAAGCGCCGCTGTGGCCGTTGCACACCTGGCTGCCCGACGCCGCGGTGGCCGCCACCCCGTCCAGCGCGGTACTGATGATGGCGGTGGTCGACAAGGTCGGCACCTTCGGCATGCTGCGCTACTGCGTGCTGCTGTTCCCCGACGCGGCGAGTACCTATGCGCCACTGGTGATCGTCCTGGCCGTGATCGGCATCGTGTACGGCGCGCTGCTGGCCATCGGGCAGACCGACGTGATGCGGTTGATCGCCTACACCTCGATCTCGCATTTCGGATTCATCATCCTCGGCATCTTCGCCATGACCAGTCAGGGACAGTCGGGGGCGACGCTCTACATGGTCAACCACGGCATCTCCACCGCGGCGCTGTTCCTGATCGCCGGATTCCTGGTGTCGCGCAGGGGAACCCGGGTGATCGCCGAATACGGCGGTGTGCAGAAGGTGGCCCCGGTCCTGGCAGGCACTTTCTTCATCGCCGGACTCGCCACCCTTTCGCTTCCGGGTCTGGCTCCGTTCGTCAGCGAATTCCTGGTCCTGATCGGCACTTTCACCCGGTACCGGGCGGCGGCGGTCGTGGCCGCGGTCGCCCTTGTGCTCGCCGCGCTGTATGTGCTGTGGCTCTACCAGCGGATGATGACCGGCCCGGTGAAGAAGGGCAACGAACACCTCTACGATCTGGTGCCGCGCGAAATGGTCGTGGTGGCGCCGCTGATCGCCGCGCTGATCTTCCTCGGCGTCTACCCGAAACCGGTGCTGGACTTCATCAACCCCGCGGTGAGCCAGACCCTCACCACCATCGGCAAACACGATCCCGTGCCATCCGTGCCCACGGCACCCGTGGCGGGCGCGCCGAAGAAGCAGGTAGGTGAACACCGATGAGGCCGTTGCGTTTCCTGCTGCTCGTGGTCGGTCTGATCAACCTCGCGACCCGGGTCTCCCTGACAAGGACGGCATAAGTGACTTCCCAGGACTACGGAACCGTACTCGCCGCCACCGTGCCCGCGCCGAGTATCGAATACAGCACCCTGTCCCCCATGCTGATCGTCTTCGGCGCGGCCGTGATCGGCGTGCTCGTCGAGGCGTTCGCGCCACGGCGCTACCGGTACGGCACGCAGGTTCTCCTCGGCCTTGCCGGGACGGCGACGGCGCTGGCGGCGGTCATCCTGTTGGCGGGCACCTCGGAGACGGCCGTATCGGGGGCGGTCGCGATCGACGGGGTGACACTGCTGCTACAGGGCACGATTCTGGTGGTGTCGATCCTGGGTCTGCTGTTGATCGCCGAGCGCGGCACCGAACGCACGGCCGCCCCGCGTTCGGGTCCCGGCACATGGAGTCTGGCCGCCGCGACCATCGGGCGCGGCGTCGACGCCTTCACCGCACAGGCCGCGGCGGTGCCGGGCAGCGCCGACGAAGCGGCGGCGAACCGCGCCGGGGCCGTCACCACCGAGGTGTTCCCGCTGACCATGCTCGCGATCGGCGGTCTGCTGCTGTTTCCCGCCTCCAATGATCTGCTGACGATGTTCGTCGCCCTCGAGGTGCTTTCGCTTCCGCTGTATCTGCTGTGCGGACTGGCCCGGCGCAATCGTTTGCTCTCGCAGGAAGCGGCGCTGAAATACTTTCTGCTCGGCGCTTTCTCCTCCGCGTTCTTCCTCTACGGCGTGGCCCTGCTCTACGGCCAGGCCGGCACCGTCGAGTTGAACGGTATCGCCGAGGCGATCACCGCGAATCCGTCGAATGCCATGCTCGCGCTGCTCGGCACCGCGATGCTGGCCGTCGGGTTGCTGTTCAAGATCGGCGCGGTGCCCTTCCAGTCGTGGGTCCCCGATGTGTACCAGGGTGCGCCGACACCGATCACCGCATTCATGGCCGCCGCCACCAAGATCGCGGCAGTCGGTGCGCTCCTGCGCGTGCTGCAGGTGGCGGTGCCGGGACTGCGCGACGACTGGCGTCCGATACTCGCCGCCGTCGCCATCGCCACCATGGTGGCGGGCGCGGTCATGGCGATCACCCAAACCGATATCAAACGCATGCTCGCGTATTCGTCGGTCGCCCACGCGGGTTTCATCCTCACCGGGCTGTCCGCGGCCGACGACGCGAGTGTCGCCGCGGTGCTGTTCTATCTGGTCGCCTACGGGCTCAGCACGATCGGCGCATTCGCCGCGGTCTCCCTCGTCCGTGGCGTCGACGGCGGTGAGGCCACCGGTCTGTCGCAATGGGCGGGTCTCGGCCGCACCAGTCCGCTGCTCGCCTCCCTGTTCGCCCTGTTCCTGCTCTCGTTCGCCGGTCTGCCCCTCACCAGCGGTTTCGTCGCCAAGTTCGCGGTGTTCGGCGCGGCGGCCGGCGCTGACGCGATCTACCTGGTGATTGTCGGCGTCATCTGCAGCGCGATCGCCGCCTTCTTCTACATCCGCGTGATCGTCCTGATGTTCTTCACCGATCCACCCGCCGACGCCCCCCGGGTCATCACACCGGTGCTGACCTCCATCGTGGTCGCGGGCACCTCCGCCGCCACGCTGGTCCTCGGCATCCTGCCCCAACCCCTGCTCGATCTTGCCGAACGAGCGTCGACCTTCACCCGCTGAGCACCGCCCCCCCGGCCGCGAGAGCGAATACTCTCGCGGCCGGACCGTGTCGAATGCCGGCGGCGGGTGCGGTGCACGTGTGGAAGCGCTGTCAGCTCGGCGATGGTGGTTCCTCGCTCGGGAAGAGGATCGGGCTGATCAAGTACGGTCTGCGGCGCGGCCCGGGTTTGTTCGTGGCGAGGGGTGTGACGATGTCGCGGAAGCCGGTGAGCATGGTGTCGAGTTCGTCGGGGCTGAGCCAGAGGGTGGCTTGGCGGTAACCGACCGAGTCTGCGGCGGGGTCGGCGTCCGAGCGATCGAGGTAGGCGTTGAACTCGGCGATCAGGACGGCCATGGCGGCCGCGAACCCTTGGCGGTGGTCGTCCGTGGTCATCTCGCCGCTCGCGTCGGAGGAGATGGTCGGGCGGTCGGGCCGCAACCGGTAGGAGCGTTCCACCGCGCCGCGCACTCGTCGCTCGTCACCGATTTCGAGCATGCCCCCCTCCGTGAGTAGGCCGAGGTGCCGGTAGACGCTGGTCCGGGGCACGTCGGGCATGCGGTCGCACAACTCGCCGGCGGTGCGTGACCGGCCGCCCGACAGCGCGTGGATGATGCGTAATCGCACCGGGTGGAGCAGCAACTCGGTGGGGCCCATACCGTAACTATCCCATTTCTGGTACCGTTCCCAAAATTGGGATTGCACGAGAGGTACCTGCGATGCGGAATGTTCCGGGGCGCCGACTGATGGTGAACGGCACCGAGATCTACTTCGAAGAGTCCGGCGCCGGGGACGCCTGGGTGGTGTTCGAATCCGGCGCGGGCGCCGGGCGGACACTCTGGGATCGGGTCGTGCCGTTGTTGGCGGACGTCGCGCACACTGTCGCCTACGACCGGGCCGGTCGCGGCCGCAGTGGCAGCGCCGCCGAACCGCAGACCATCGATGACATGGCGGCCACCCTGGTGGCGTTGGTCGAGACACTCGCACCGGGCCGGGTGATCCTGGTGGGCCACAGCATGGGTGGGCTGATCACGCGCCGCGCCGCGGAAACGCTGTCGCCGGCCGGGCTCGTCCTCATCGACCCGACACCGGAAGCCGCTCCGAGCTACGACGATTGGGCACCGACAGCGAAGAAGACCGACCGCATCCTCGCCGCGCAGCAGGCGCTGAGCCGCTGCCCGCCGCTTATGCGGTTACTGACCGGCTCCTACGGGCGCAAGTTCCCCGCCGACAGTTACGCGACCATGCTGGCCGAGGACTTCACCCCGGCCGGCCTCGCTGCGACCCGGCATGAAATAGCGGCCGTCTCGGCGGCGATCGCCGAATTCCGACACCGCCCACCGCAACCGCCGAAATCCGGCGTCATCGTCATCTCCGCGACCCACGCCGCCCGCTACCAGGCCCGCAATCTCGACATCATGCGCGAATACCAGCGTCGATATGCCGAACAGGTCGGCGGGCAATACGAGGACGCGGTCTCCGACCACATCATCCCCGCCGAACAACCCGAACAGGTCGCCGCCGCGGTTCGCCGACTGGTCACCGCATAGCTTTCAGGATCAGCTATCGAGAAACCGGGCAAAGCCCAGGACCCGCAACAACATTCACCCGAGCTCGACATGGTGCCCCTTGCGGACTGGTCATCCAGAGGCGCTGTCGTAGTAGACGCGGGCCGTCTCGATATCGTCGATGTGCCTGTATGCCCAGACCCGAATGTTCGAGATCGCCTCGCTGAGAGATTCGCCGAGTGGCGTGAGCGAGTACGTCACCTGGGGCGGCATCGTGGTCGCCACGGACCGCCGGACCAGCCCGTCTCGCTCGAGGTTCCGCAGGGTCTGAGTGAGCATCCGCTGGCTGATTCCTTCGACGGCGCGTTTGCAGCTCACGAAACCGGTGAGGCCCGGTGTCGAGGGCGTACAAGACCAACAGGGTCCACTTCTCGCCGAGCCGAAAGACCACTTGCCTGGTTGGACGGGGTGCCGTTAACGATCGTGTCATCCGGTACATGAACGCTCCTGAAACCCGGTCGGGGGAGGTTGGCGCGGTGTAGTTTTCGCGCGTGAAGAGGGAGCTCGACCAGGATGAGCTGATCGACCGGTGGACGCTGATCGGCAAGGAGCCGGAGTTGGTTGCCGCCAAGCGGGGTGCAGCGAAAATCGGGTTTGCGCTGATGCTGCGGTTCTACACCGAGAACGGCCGGTTCCCGCGTGGCCGGTCGGAGATCCACGACGACGCGGTCGAGTACGTGGCCCGGCAGATCAGAGTCGACCGGACCGAGATCGCGTTCTACGACTTCACCGGACGCACGAGCAAGGCTCACCGAGCTCAGATCCGCCAGGCGCTGGGATTTCGTGCGTGCAGCGTCGCCGACGCCGAGGCTTTGACCGGGTGGCTGGTGGACAACATCACGCAGGCTCAGCGGGGTGTCGATGTGGTCCGTGACCATGTGTTGGCCCGATGCCGGGAGCAGAAGATCGAGCCGCCGACCGGTGGCCGGGTGGACCGGATCGTGCGCTCGGCGTTGAGTCTCGGCGAGCAGCTGCTGTTCGAGCGGGTCTCCTCCCGGCTGACCGGCGAGGTGGCTGATCGGATGTTCGCGTTGATCGGTGACGTGGAGGCCGAAGAAGATGGTTCGGCGATGTTCGCCGCGATTCGCTCTGATCCGGGCACGGTCAGTTTGAACACGATGCGGTCGGAGATAGCGAAGTTGGAGGCGGTGCGGGCGGTCGGGCTGCCCGTTGACGTGTTCGCCGGCGTCTTACCGAAGATCGTCGCGGCTTGGCGTGGCCGGGCGTCGGTGGAGTCGCCGAGCCACCTGCGCCGGCATGCCCCGGAAGTCGTGTTGACGCTGTTGGCGGCGTTGCTGCATTGCCGTCGGCGGGAGCTGACTGACACGCTGGTGGAGTTGTTGATTGCGACGGTGCATCGCATCAACGCCCGCGCTGAGGTTCGGGTGACCAACCAGCTGATCAAGGAGTTCAAGAAGGTCACCGGCAAGGAGAACCTGCTGTTCCGCGTCGCTGAGGCCACGGTCGAGGCCGGTGACAAGCTAATGCGTGACACATTGTTCCCCGTCGCACCGCAGCAGGTGCTGCGCGACCTGGTGGCCGAATTCAAGACCTCTGGGCCGATGTACCAGCGAACGGTGAAAGCGACGCTGAAAGGCTCCTACACCAACCACTACCGGGCCGGGCTGATCAAGCTGCTGTCGGTGTTGGAGTTCCGTTCCAACAACACCGCCCACCGTCCGGTGCTCGACGCGCTGGAGCTGATCGGCCGCCACGCTGCGGGTGCTCTGCGCTACTACCCGGTGGAGGAGACGGTCCCGGCTCATCGCGGGGTGAGCGGGGACTGGCGGGAGCTGGTGTATCAGACCGACAAGCACCGCAAGACCCGTGTGGTGCGCATGGTGTACGAGGTCACCACGTTCCAGGCGTTGCGGGATCAGTTGCGGTGCAAGGAGATATGGGTCCTCGGCGCGGACAAGTGGCGCAACCCGGCCGAGGATCTGCCCATCGACTTCGAGGAACGCCGCGTCGAGCATTACCAGGCGCTTCGCAAGCCGTTGGACGGGTCGGAGTTCATCGTCGCGATGCAGGCCGAGATGCGCGCCGAACTCGACGCCCTGCACACCGCGTTGCCGAAATGCGACTGGTTGGAGATCAAGGAACGAAAATCTGGCGCGATCAAGCTGACGCCGGTGCCCAAGCAGCCCGAGCCGACGAACCTGCGCAAGATGAAAAGAGCGATCCGCACCAGGTGGGGGCAGGTGCCGTTGATCGACATCGTCAAGGAGACCGTGTTGCGCACTGGGTGCCTGAAGTCGGTCACCTCGGTCGCGGACCGGGGCGTCATGGCTGAGGACGTTCTCGCCGAACGGCTCCTGTTGGGCCTGTACGCCTATGGCACCAACACCGGCATTCGGTCGGTCGCCGGCGGCGATCACGGCCACAGCGAGGAGGACATCCGTTACGTGCGGCGCCGGTATCTGACGCCCGAGGCCGCGCACCAGGTCGCGATCGAGATCGCCAACGCGACGTTCCGGGTTCGGCGGGCCAGCGTGTGGGGCGAGGGTTCCACGGCCGTGGCCAGCGATTCGACGCATTTCCGGTCGTGGGACCAGAACATCTTCACCGAGTGGCACTCCCGCTACGGCGGGCGCGGCGTGCTGATCTACTGGAGCGTGGAGAAGGGTTCGGTGGTGATCCACTCCCAGCGGATCAACTGCTCGGCCAGCGAAGTTCACGCGATGGTCGAAGGCGCGGTCCGCCACGGCACCGAGATGAAGGTCGAAGCCAACTATGTGGACACACATGGCCAGTCCGAAATCGGGTTCGGAATCACGAAACTGCTCGGCTTCGACCTACTCCCCAGGATCAAACGAATCAACAAGTGCAAGCTGTACCGGCCCGCGGCCGGCGAGCCCGGACTGTGGCCAGATCTCGCACCGGCGATGACACGCCCTATCAGGTGGGAGTTGATCGCGCAGCAGTACGACCAGATGATGAAGTACGCGACCGCGATCCGCACCGGCACCGCCTCGACGGAGGCGATCCTGCGCCGGTTCATGAAGGCCAACACCGCCCACCCGACCTATCAGGCGATGATCGAACTCGGCAGAGCGCAGAAGACGATCTTTCTGTGCCGGTACCTGCGCAGTCGGGAATTGCAGCGCGAGATCGAGGAAGGGCTCAACGTCATCGAGTCCTGGAACCGGGCCAACAGCGTCATCTACTACGGCAAGACCGGCGAACTGTCATCCAACCGGGCCGACGAGCAGGAACTGAGCGTGCAATGCCTGCGGATCGTCCAAGCATCCCTCGTCTATATCAACACCCTGATGATCCAGGACCTGATGGACGACCCCGACACCGGCGAGGTCCTCGTCACCGCCGCCGACAAACGCGGGGTGACACCGCTGTTCTGGGAACACGTCCTGCCCTACGGCGAGGTCAAGCTCAACATGACCAGCCGGCTCACCCTCAGCGGAAGCTGAACGAGATTCGGCAGCGGCCGATTCCTTTCTACGGCGGCCGGGGTCTACATGGTAGAGACGCGGCCCGCGTGACAGGCCGGTCTCGATCATGTACGCCGAGAAAGAAAGGCTGATCACCGATGAGCATCCCCGCGACCATGCGCGTGCTGCAGCAGACCTCCCTCAACGGCCCGCAAGACATGCGCCTGATCACCGACGCGTCGGTGCCAAGCCCCGGGCCGGGCCAGGTTCTTATCCGCGTCGCCGCAGCCGGTGTCAATTTCCGCGACGTGATGCAGGCCCACGGCACGTCGTCAGGTGGCCCGCAGCCACCATTTGTGGCAGGTTTCGAGGCCGCCGGCGAGGTCGTTGCGGTGGGCGAGGCCGTGACCAGCCCACAGCCAGGGACTTGTGTCGTCGGCGTCGGAGACGGCGCTTTCGCCGAGTACATGGTACTGCCCGCGGCCGCGGCGGTGCCGGTGCCACCTGGCTGGACCGAGCAGCAGGCGCTGGGGCTGATGGTCAACTGGCCCACCGCGCTGGCCGCACTCAAGCCTCTGGGCGGCATCACCGCCGGGCAGACCGTGCTGATCCACGCCGCGGCGGGCGCGACCGGCCAGGCCGCGGTCGCCATCGCCAAGCACTATGGAGCGACGATCGTCGCCACCGCCTCGCCGGCCAAGCACGAGACCGTGCTGGCTCTGGGCGCCGACCACGTTGTGGACTCCCGCCGCGACGATCTCGCCGCCGAGGTGTTGCAGTTGACAGGTGGAGCCGGCGTCGATGTGGTGCTGGAATCGGCAGGTGGCGCCACCTTCGAGGCCAGTCTGGCCGCCGCCAAACGGGTCACCGGTCGGGTCGTCGTCTACGGCCTGGCGGGCGGTGAAGCCGCGATCACCAACTGGGATCTGGTATACAAGCATCAGGTCCACCTCATCGGTCTCAACATCGGCGTGCTGATCCAGGCCGCACCACAGATCTTCGGCGAGGTCATTGGCGAGCTGTCCACGCTGATCGCCGCCGGTGTGCTCGCCCCCGTCCAGCCCACCGGCTACGACTTGGCCGACGGACCGAAAGCGTTGGCGGAACTGGAGACCAGGGCCACCGTCGGCAAGCTGGCCCTGCTGCCCTGAAAACCCCGAATCTCATGCCGGTGGAGATCGTGTCGGCTCGGTCACCAGATACGCAGCACAGCTGGGCCACCGTAGCGGCACGTTCGCCGAACACGACGACTGCTGCCGACTGCGGGACGGACCTGCCGGGTCGGCTTGGAGGTGATCACGATGACCGGTGCCGTTGTCGTGCAATACCGGACTCGGGCGGACCTCGCGGATCGCAACCAGTGGCTCGCCGAGCAGGCATGTGCCGAACTCGCCCTCCTAGATCCCGGTGGACTGCATTTCCATGTGCTCCGTCTCGAAGACGGTATCGGTTTTCTGCACGTGGCCGCCTTCGACGGCACGACAGACCCGTTCGCGCAATCGCCCGCCTTCCGCGCCCTCCACGACGGAATCGGAGGCCGCCTCGTGGGACCCGTCACGGCAACGCGTGCGGTCCTGGTCGGTTCCTACCACCGAAACCCCCGCTGCCCGGCGCGGCCGGCGAAGCAGGAAAGGCCATAGGACGATGCCCAATCCGTATTCGATGCCTGTCCGCGCCAACGTTCGGCCCGTCATAAACGCGCAGCGGTCGACAACGCTGCCACGTTCCAGCCCATCCTCCAATACCGAGTCGGGTGACCCCGCACCGGAAATGCCCATGACAGGAGTTGAAAACCGATGACCGCAACCCGTGAACCGGCCAGTAAACAGAAGGCGCGATTCGTCGTAATGTATGACACTCCCACCGACATCGACGCGTTCGAACGTCACTACACCGATATCCACATCCCGTTGGCGAAGCAGTATCCGGGCCTGCGTCGCTACACGCGCAGTCACGAGCCGGCAGCCGTGATCGGTGAGCCATGCTACATGGTCGTGATGCTGGACTGGGACGATACAGCTGCCTTGGAAGCCGCGCTCGGATCCGACATCGGCCGGCGCACCGCCGAGGACGCCGCAGCGAACCTGGCCCGCTACACGAGCTTCCGCGGCATGATTCTACAGCTCGACGAAGTCTGATCGCTAGGCTGACGGCGTGACATCGCATCTGCGGGCGGCACCGGATCGAGACCAGTTCACCGTCGAGACCGAACGGTTCCGCCGGGAGCTGCTGGCGCACTGCTACCGGATGGTCGGCTCGGCGCACGACGCCGAGGACTTGGTGCAAGAGACCTATCTGCGGGCGTGGCGGTCCTACTCCGGATTCGAAGGCCGGGCGTCGATTCGGTCCTGGCTCTACACGATCGCCACCAACGTCTGTCTGAAGGCGTTGGAGCGGCGTCGCATTCGGGTGTTGCCGTCAGGTCTGGCCAGCCCGTACGACGGACCCGATCGTGCGCCGAGTCCCGTTGCACCGGAGCAGGTCTCGTGGCTGGAGCCGCTTGCGGACGCACAGATCGCCCCACTCGATGGCGATCCGGCCGCGGTGGTGGTCGAACGCGAATCGCTGCGGCTGGCGCTCATCGCGAGCCTGCAACATCTGCCTGCCCGCCAGCGAGCGATCCTCATCCTGCGTGAAGTGCTGGCGTTCTCGGCAGCCGAGACCGCGGAGATCCTCGACACCACCACCGCGGCGGTCAAGAGCAGCCTGCAGCGGGCCCGCGCCCGGCTGGACGAGTTGGAGCCCGAGCCGGAGAAACTGCTCGAGCCGGCCGACCAGCGGGCGCGGGCGCTGCTCGACGGCTATATCGCGGCATTCGAGCGCTCCGACGCGAGCCTGCTCGAACAAGTGCTGCGCGTCGACGCCACCCTGGAGGCGACGCCGTTCGGCGACTGGCAGTCGGGCCGGGCGATGTGTATCCACATACTCGACGCGTACGTGCTGGGCACGCCCGGCGATTGGCGGATGATCGCGACCACCGCCAACGGACAACCGGCCGCCGTCGTGTACCACCGAGACGCGGACGGCACGCTGCGAGCCGACGGAGTTGTGGTCCTGGCAGCCACCGCCACCGGCGTCTCCCGTGTGATCAAGTTCCACGATCCGGCACTGGTCGCAACGTTCGGCTTCCCGGACGCGCTCACGCACTGACCCGCCGATACTCAGCCCTTGGCGGCGACGGCCGCGACTGCGTGTTGTTCCACTTCCAAGGAAGTGGAACAACACGACTCCGCGCGGACCAAGTCGAGAATGGCGGTTGGCGACCTGGGCGAACCGGAACGGCATCCGTTCCGGAACTCGTTCCACCGAAAGCGTTCCGGAAGACCCGTACGCTGACGAATTCCGGTACATTTCGGGAATGGCGAGCACACCAGCACACCCGGCCGGCGGACTCGAACTCGGCTACGCCCGAGTCTCAACCACCAAGCAGAGCCTCGAACGCCAGCTCGACGCCCTCGCCGACACCGGACTGCCCGACGAACGGATCTACGTCGACAAGAAGACCGGCGCGACCGTCGACCGGCCCGGCCTGACCAAACTGCTCGAATACGCACGCCCCGGCGACACCGTCGTCGCCCACACCCTCGCCCGACTCGGCCGAAACCTGCGCGAAGTGCTGAACCTCGTCCACGACCTCGGCGAGAAGGAAATCGGCGTGCGCACCCTCGCCGACCCCATCCCGATCAACACCGCCGACGAAGGCATGGCCCGCATCGCCTTCCTGCTCCTCGCGCTGTTCGCGGAGATGGAACGCACCTTCACCGCCGAACGCGCCGCCCACGCACGCGCCGTCGCCGAATCCAAAGGCCGCCACATCGGCCGACCCACCGCCTGGCCCGACGACAAAATCGACTACGCCCGACTGCTCCGCGAACAAGGAAACAGCCTCGGCGAGATCACGAGCAAGACCGGCATCCCGAAGACCTCACTGCACCGCTACCTCACGCCAGCGGCCGAACAAGAACAGTGATCGCGGCGGCTACCCGGCCGAACATGGCTTCATGTACCGGGTGACACGATCGTTAACGGCACCCCTGGACAGGCGCCAGCAAGGACTCAGAGACGTGCTCTACGGCAGCACTAAGCAGCACACCGCTGCCCGCCCCTGACCCGCGATCCGACGACGACTCAGAACGTTCATCGCGGCACCTATCCATCGCGGGCTGTCTGCCTGGCGCGGGCGGTCCGCGTCAGGCTCGCGGAGTGATGCCCGACGGCACCTCAATTTCGAGACTGTTGCCGAGTGTGACCAACGCCATGCTAGAGTCCGCGAAAATGAAGTAACACTGTTTCAGTTTATGATTCGAGAGGTTCCATGAAGATTCGCACCTCGAGTATCTTCCTTCTCCGGGCGGCGGGTGCGCTGGTCGCCGGAGTGTGCCTACTAGGTGCTGCGGCCTGCGGCGACAACACCACGGACCAGCAGCATAGCCCCGGCAGCAGCACTGTTGCCCCCGCGCCGACGACCCCGGCACCGGCCGCGGCACCCGCGCCGGTGAGCAGTGCCGCGCCGGCCCCGGCCGAGGTGACCGTACCCGACCCGGAGCCCACCGCTTCGGCACCCGCGCCGGCACCCGCAGCCGAAGCGACCGCCCCGCGACCGGTCGCCCCGCAACCGGTCGCCCCGAAGCCTGCCGAGCAACCGAAGCCTGCGCCGCCGACATTGGACGCGCCCGGCTTCGAGCCACGCGCGGGCTACTGAGAAACAGGAGTCGCCATGCGATCGGCAGCCGACGGTATCGGCAAAGGACTGCGCGGGGCGTGCGCGGCCGCCCTCGCGATCGCCGCCGCGGCGGCGGGAGTCACCGCAGCGCACGCGGATTCAGCGCCCGAGGGCAAAAAGGTCGTGGTCCTGGGAGATTCGTACACCGCGAATGGATGGGATCCGCTGAGCTTGGGGGACGTCTGCGTGCGCGGCGACACGGCGTGGCCCGCGCAACTGGGCCGCCTGATCGGGCCGCGGGGCTCCGACCAGGTGGCCAATCCGTCCTGTTCGGGCTCATCCATCGACAGCGGTCCCGGCTATACCCTGGCCATGCAGGCACTGCAGGCCGACCACGACGGGGCGTTCGGCCCGGCGACCAGGCTG
The DNA here is from genome assembly GCF_040606855.1 of Nocardia sp. NPDC005366. NCBI lineage: Bacteria > Bacillati > Actinomycetota > Actinomycetes > Mycobacteriales > Nocardiaceae > Nocardia > Nocardia sp. NPDC005366. The sequence continues at coordinate 128,416 of NZ_JBEXFQ010000014.1, read as the reverse complement.
GTGACCCTGCAATTGGGCCTCGACGACCATTGGGGCGACACCGACCAGACGCTCTGGTACGCGATGCAGCAGTGTGTATTCGACCTGGTCCGTGGCTGCGATCTGGATGCGGTGGAGCAGGGCCGCATCCCCGACGTGCGCGGGGTGACCGGTGCCGCGTACGCCGAAAGAATCCGCGCCGCAGTGACATACATCCGGTACTACGCGCCCGCCGCGCGCATCGTGATCGTCGGATACCCGGAGATCCTGCCGCCGGGGCAGGGCACAGCCTGCTTCAGCATCCTCGGCGTGGCGCCGTTCATCCAGCCGCGGGGGCGCGCCATCGTGGAGTACTTCGACCGTATGGACCGAGCCCAGCGCGAGGCCGCCCAACTGCTGGGACTGGACTTCTTCGACACCCGTGCGTTGACCACCGGACACGGACTGTGCTCCGCCGAGCCGTGGATCAACGGGGTGTTCGATCCGCATACCGATATCGCCGGGTTGCCGCTGCACCCGTCCGCACGTGGTGACGCGGTCGTCGCGAATGCCTTGCACGACAGATACGTTCGGTGACCCGCCCACTGGAGGTACTGCCCGCGCCGGTGGCGACCAGCGCCCCCGATCAGCGGCGTCCCGCGTTGCCGTCGCTGACCGGCGCGCGCTGGTGGGCGGCATTCGCGGTATTCGTTTTGCACGCCTTGGTATTCCTGCCGGTGTACCCGTTCCAGAAGTCCGAACTGTTCCGGCGAATCCATCAGTGGATACCGATGCAGCTCGGTGCCGCGGGGGTCACGTTCTTCTTCGTCCTGTCGGGCTTCATCATCTACTGGTCGTTCCGGCCGGGCATGCCGGTGCGGCTGTTCTATCGACGGCGGATATTGAAGATCTATCCGACGCATCTGGTGGCGGCGGCCGCGTTCGTGCTCGTGGCCGGAGTGCCGCTGCACCGGCTCGTGGTGTGGCTGCCGAATCTGCTGCTCATACACGCCTGGGTGCCGAAATGGAGCACTGTCGGCGGGCTCAACGTGCCGTCCTGGTCGCTGGCCTCGGAACTGTTGTTCTACCTGAGCTTTCCGCTGCTGCTGCCAGTGGTGCGGCGCATCCCGACGCGGCGGCTGCTGCTCGCGGCCGCGGTGCTGGTGGTGGCCGTACTGGCGTTGCACGCGGCCTACTACCTGTGGGTGCCGGGCCCGAAAGGTATCGCGAATGCCTTCGCGCCTCGGCTGGTTCCCGGCGACAACTCACCGTATTTCGAGCTACACGCCTCCCAGGCATGGTTCGCGCAGCCGAATATTCCGGTGGCACAGTCATATTGGCTGGGATACACCTTTCCGCTGTCGCGGTTGCCGGAGTTCTACCTGGGTGTGCTGACCGCCCGGATGGTACTCGAAGGGCGGTGGCGCAATACCCGTCTCGCGCCACCGATGTTGGCCCTGGTGCTCGCCTATGCCGCGACCTGGGTGGTGCCGGTCGATTTCAAGATGTCGGCCCTGCTGATCGCGCCCATGGCGGCGGTGGTGGCCACGCTCGCGGCCCGGGACCTACACGGCATCGGCGGGCTGAACGCGCATCCGCGTATGGTGTGGCTGGGCAACATCTCCTACGCGTTCTATCTGATCCAGTTTCCGGTGATGGTGCTCGTCACCCGATTCCTCATCGGCGGTAGGCATTTCGGCATCCTCGGCTGGACGGGATTCGCCCTGCTCGTACTGATATTGGCGACCGCGGCCGCGGCGGCGCTCTACCACTGGGTCGACGTGCCGGTGATGAACCGGTTCGCCGGGCGCTCGGCCCCGCCCGCGCAAGTCCAGCCTACGCAGGTCCGGCCTACGGCGACGCCATCACCGTGACTCCCCGGCCATTGCCTCAGTTGTAGGACTTGGTGACACCGTCGAGTAGATGCTCGAGGGTTTCGTAGGTGGGAGTTTCGACGACGTCGATGAGTTCGGCCGCCAGCGGCACGCCACGGGTGGCCGAAGCGAATTGGGCCGCGTCGCCGGTGCGGAAACCGTGCCGGGCGGCCAGTTCCCGCAGGGCCGGGTCGTCGGTGAGCAGGCGTCCGATGGTGTCGCCACCGCCGCGCAGCGGGACGAGGGTGTGCTTGGACAGCACCGTCGGCGACGGGTACGCCAGCACCATGCCGGGTTTGATCTGTCCGCGGGCGGTGGCCTCCACGAATTGCGCCTCGTAGATCAGCGCCATCGGGGAAGCGCCCATCCCGGAAGTCAGGTACTCCTGGAACGGGCCCTCGGTGGTGTTCTCGGTGTAGCCCTGGCCAACGAACAATTTGGCCACCGTCGGCAGCACCGCCTGCTCGGCGGGCGTGCCCTGCACGATCGCATTGTCATTGGCGACGAAACTGGCGATGGACAGGTACATGGCCGCCGAATTCGATGTCCTGGGATCGGTGGTGGTGACCAGGATGTTCTTGCGCACCGGGTAGGCGGTGTTATCGGGTAGTTGCGCCCATTCGGTGTTGGCGCGCACCAGTTCCAGATAGCGGGCCATGTCGATGGTCGGGGTCGCTCCCGGTTTCACCACCCCGGCCGGGGTCAACAGATCCACGATCGGCTGGAATGTCGCGATCGCCATCGGCGAGGAGAACGGGGTGTATTTGGTGGTGATTCCGCGGGCGCGCTGGATTCGCTCGGCGGCGGGAGCGCTCGACGGGAAGGCGAAGTCGTAGGCGGCGAGATCGATCGACGTGGCGATCTGCCGCGATCCGGCCGCCTCGACCTCCACCCGCACACCGTGGGCGGCCAGCGCGTCGATCACCCGCGGATCCTGGAAGAAAGGCATCTTCTCCGAACCGACCACGCCGCGCACGACGGTGAGCGCGGAGCCTCCCCCCGCCGCGACCGGGGCGGGCTCGCGCGCCGCCAAGGAAACCACGACGACCGCCACCAAGGCCGCCGCGCCGCCGAGCAGTATGGCGTTGCGCCGGCTCGACAGCGGGACGGCACGCGTCGCCGCGCGCTGCCCAGGAACCGGGCGTTCCGGAACGGGCGCGGCGATGGCGTCGGCCGCCGCGCCGTCGGACGCGGTGTCGTCGGACGCGGTGTCGACGGACGCGGTGTCGACGGACGCGGTGTCGGGTTCGAGCTCCCTGCGCACCGCCCGTTCGACGAGGATGGGGACGAATTCCCGGACCGGATTACCGGCGAATCGCTGCCTGGCCACACTGATCTCGGCTTCCACCCGCTCGGCGGAATGGATGTCGCGGTAGGTGTCGAGCAGGCTATCGGTCAACCGGCCGATCGCCTTCTCCTCGCGAACGGTATCGACAGCCACTACTTCTCCTCGACCTCACACCTCGGATTCGACGACAGCACCCGGGCTGTCCGCGCGCCGAACCATACCGCCATCGCCGTCGCGACGACACCCGGCAGTGCGTGGTCTCGCCTACCGATTCAGCTGTGTCCGTTGGTATCTCAGCAAGCGATCGGCCGCAGGTCAGACCAGGTCTCCGGGTTCACGCCGGTGCGCATCACCTGTCCTTGACCGCCGCGCAGAGTTCAAGATGGTCTCGACTGTCCGTCATCGGTTGTTGCCCAGCCGTTTACGGCTCGACTCAGAAATCGTAGGAGGCGACACCCACGGGTCCGACTCCGACGCACACGTCGAGCCCCGCTGTGGCGGAGCCGATCCGAAGTGCGGAACCACTGCCGACGATCCGGACGAAAACGGTGTTCGGTCCCCGTCGAACCGGTGCGACGACGGTGGTTCCCGACCGCAGTGCGACGGTGATACGACCGTCGCCGCTGGCGAGATAGTTGAGTTGCGCGGTCCATTCGTGTTCGAGCATCGGGCCGTCGAGGGGCACGTCCACCGGTCGGGGGCCGCTGATCCGGTGACCGCACGCGGGTTCCGGTCCGGGCACGATGCTGCGATTCCACCACACGACCGCGTCGACGATAGCGCCGTCGTCGGTGATCATGCGTAGTCGCGGAGTCGAATCCGCGAAGACGCCGGGTGGCGCGATGGGCGCGAGGACCCGGTCCGCGAGATTCTCCGGATAGGCAAGGGGATTGAGCACATTCCACGGCACCTCCTGCTCGAGCAGCGGCACACCGTCCCAATCCTCCAGTGCCGAAGCCACATTCGTGATGTAGGTTTCGGTCGGCGTCACCCGCCACGAGCGGACGAAGGTGTAGGTCGAACACAGACTGCTCACCAGGAATACCACCGTCACCGCCGCGACCGTACGCACGGGTGGCGCGGCCCCCCGATCGCGGGGGCGCGCACGCGAGAACAGCGCCGCCGCCGCGGTGAGCACCACCGTCACGTCAGCGAAGTAGCGCAGCGACTGCATGAGTTCATTCGCGGTATTGGGCCCGGTGCGCGCCAACGCCACCGGCAACTGCGCCACCACCACATAACCCGCCGCCAGCAACCACACCGGCCCCATCCGCCTCCTGGCACGCAGCGACCACACCAACAGCGTGAGCACCCCGGCCCATGCCGTCGCGACCGCCCAGCCGGGCGGATCCGCCCACGGCGTCGACGGCAGCCATCGCTCCCATCTCCACGGCCCGCCCAGCAGGGTCGGCACCATGCCGAAGGATGTCGCGCCCGGCAGCAGTCCGCGCACTTCATTCGGGCTGTAGTGCACCGACGAGGTGTCGATGACCGTCAGGTACACGGCGAACCAGCACACCAGCGCGATCACCGAACCGATCCACAGCGGCGCACCGCGACGGAGCACCGTCCGTCCGGCACGGCCGATACCGCCGCTGCCGTCGACGTAGTGCGCGAGCACTGCCACCGCGTACGCGACGACCGGAACCAGCACCGCCTTCTCGAAGAACAGCAGCGCCATCGCGATGACAACGACGCCCGACACCGCGTACCGGCGTCGTCCGGTGCGGATCAGCAGGATCGCGTCACCGATCACCCAGGCCAACGCGAATTGCAGGGGCAGCGCGTTGAGCGCGGCCGCCCACCAGGCGAAAGCGGGCAGGGTCAGCGGGGAGAACAGGAAGAACACCAGCGGAACCAGAATCGTCCACCGCTTGCCGACCACCACGATCAGCAGACGAAGGACAGCCAGCGACACCGCCAGCTGCATGATCAGCAGCGTCACCACCGGACCCGCCCACGCCAGCGGCGCCACCGCCGTCACCACCCAGGCGGCGGCGAAGGCCAGCGGCATGAAATGCCCGTCGTGGTCGTACAGCAGCAGATCCTGCGACAGCAGCGGGAACCGCGCGGCCCGGCTCACCACGACGAGATCGTCCCAATAGAAATACCCGCTGTCCGCCACCCACCAGCGCAACCCCAACTGCGCAAGGACCAGGCACATGGCCACGATGACGATCCCGCGCCCGCCCGCCGCCATCCGAGGTTGCGACGTCGCGTCCCGGCCGGGCACGTGCTCCGAACGGGCGGCCAGCGCGGTGTCCATGGCACTCCACCCTAGCGATGTCCGGCATCCGAGCGCCGGGAGTGATCCGCCTGCGGTCCAATGACGTTCGGCGCGTTGCCATGTCGGGACGAGATCGTCCGTCCACGGCGGAATACACAGCAGCGGGGCACACAGCAAAGGCAAGGAGGTTATCCACTCCTTGCCACTCTCAACATATAGCGCACCCGGGGCCTTGCGGCAAGCCCCCGGTCGTGCCGCAGAATAGCGGGCCGAGGCCAGTACCTGCGGAAATCCGGGACCAGCGAAGTGGCTGGCCGGAACGCAATTCATCGAATGGGGGTTTTCATGATCGACGTGATCGTGGCAGGCGGCGGACCGACGGGCTTGATGCTGGCCGGTGAGTTGCGGCTGCACGGCGTGCACGCGCTCGTGCTGGAGAAAGACGCGGAGCCGACCAGGATTGTCCGCGCGCTCGGCCTGCACGCGCGCAGTGTCGAGATAATGGACCAGCGCGGTCTGCTGGAGCGCTTCCTCGCGCTCGGCCGGCAGTATCCGCTCGGAGGTTTCTTCGCGGGCATCGCCAAGCCCGCGCCCGAACGACTCGACACCTCGTATCCGTACGTCCTCAGCATCCCGCAGACCGTCACCGAACGCCTGCTGACCGAACACGCCATCGAAGTCGGCGTCGAGATCCGGCGCGGCTGCGAACTGGTCGGGCTGAGCCAGGACGAGCACGGGGTGACCGTCGAGTTGGCCGATGGCACGCGGTTGCGCTCGCGCTACCTCGTCGGCTGCGACGGCGGCCGCAGCACGGTGCGCAAGCTGCTCGGCGTCGACTTCCCCGGCGAGCCGAGCAGAGTGGACACGCTGCTGGGCGAGGTGGAGCTGACCGCGGAGCCGGAGACGTTGAACGCCGTGGTGGCCGAAGTCCGCAAGACCCAGCTGCGGTTCGGCGCAATGCCCCTCGGGGACGGGGTGTATCGCGTCGTCGCGCCCGCCGCGGGCGTGGCCGAGGACCGCGCGGTCCCGCCGACCCTGGATGAGCTCGAGCAGCAGGTGCGGGAGCTCGCGGGCACCGATTTCGGCATGCACTCACCGCGCTGGCTGTCCCGCTTCGGCGACGCCACCCGGCAGGCCGAGCGCTACCGTGTCGACCGGGTGTTGCTGGCAGGCGACGCGGCGCACATCCATCCGCCGACGGGCGGGCAGGGGCTCAACCTCGGCATCCAGGACGCGTTCAACCTCGGCTGGAAACTGGCCGCCGAGGTCAACGGCTGGGCGCCGGAAGCGCTGCTGGACACCTACCAGACCGAACGACATCCGGTGGCCGCCGACGTACTGAACAACACCCGCGCGCAGATGGAGTTGATGTCCCTCGAACCGGGCCCTCAGGCAGTGCGCCGACTGGTGTCGGAACTGATGGACTTCGATGACGTGAACCGGTACCTGATCGAGAAGATCATCGCGATCGGGGTCGGCTACGACTTCGGTGAGGGCCATGAACTGCTCGGCAGGCGACTGCGGGACGTGGGGTTGAAGCGAGGGCGCCTCTACGAGCTGATGCACGGCGGGCGCGGGCTGCTGCTCGACCAGACCGGGCGGCTGTCGGTGGCGGGCTGGGCGGATCGGGTCGACCACGTCGTCGACGTCAGCGAGGAACTGGACGTGCCCGCGGTGCTGCTGCGGCCGGACGGCCACGTGGCCTGGGTCGGTGAGGATCAGCAGGATCTGGCGGCTCGGCTGCCCACGTGGTTCGGCGCTGCCGTCGGCTGAAAAGGTTTGTCCGGTCTCGCCGCAGAATTGCGGGTCATTCGAGTTCAGCGGTGTCGACTTGACTTCGAGCACGCTCGAATTCCTAGCGTCGAGGCATGACAACAACATTGATCACCGGAGCAAACAAGGGGCTGGGTTTCGAGACCGCCCGCCGACTCGTCGCGGCGGGTCACCTCGTGTATCTGGGCAGTCGCAATGCCGAACGTGGCCGCGTGGCCGCCGAGCAACTGGGTGCTCGGGCGGTTCACCTCGACGTCACCGACGACGCGTCGGTGCGGTCCGCGGTCGAATTCATCGAGGCAGAAGGAGGTTTGGATGTCCTGATCAACAATGCCGGTATCCAGGTCGAGATGAGCCCCGGCGCCATCGTCGGCGCGGCCGATGTCACCGCCGAGATGATGCGGCAGACATTCGAGACGAACGTCTTCGGCCCGGTGCGCGTGCTGCACGCCTTCCTCCCGCTGCTGCAACGCTCCACCGCCGCGGTCGTCGTCAATGTCAGCAGCGCACTTGCGTCCCTGACCCGGCGGTCCGAGGCGGGCACTGCGACCCACGCCTATCCGGGCGTCGCCTATCCCGCGTCGAAGACCGCGCTCAACGCGATCACCGTGCAGTATGCGAAGGCGTTCCCGGATATGCGGATCAACGCGGTGGAACCCGGTTTCACCAAGACCGATCTGAATGGGAATACCGGCGCGCAGACCGTCGAAAGGGGCGCTGAAGTCATCGTGTGTATGGCGCACATCGGCTCCGACGGCCCCACCGGCGGCTACTTCGACGCCGAAGGCCCGCTCCCCTGGTGAACGGAACCGGCCCGTGAGCGACCACCGAGCCGATGACGGGGTCCATCGAGGCGCGGTGCCCCTCAGCGGTAGGTGTCACGGCCGGCCGTCCCCGACCATCGCACGGATATCGGGCAGATTGCCGATGCGCTGGCTTGTGGGCCGGTTCGGCGCGGCTGCCTGCGGTGATCCGGTTCCGCGTAGCAGTGCCCGGATCTCGGCAGGGGTGCGCGCACCCACCTCGTGTGCATGGATTCCCTGATAGCAGGCGAGGGCGCCGACGACGATCGGCGAGGCGCTGGAGGTTCCGCTGAATTGATCGGTGTACCAGTAGTCCTCGTCGCTGCCGCCCTGCAGGTCGCCGTAACCGGTGGTGGTCACCTCGAGACCCCAACCCTGGGTGTCGACTCGGGAGCCGTAGTTGGAGAAGGCGAGTCGGGAACGGGCAGGGCCGTGGTCGCGGCCGTGGGTGCCCGGCGGCGGCGCGCCCGCTCCGACCACGATGGCGCCGGAGCCCTCGTCGTCGGCATGGAACGGGTTGCGCCAGGTCGACGGGAAATCGACGGGCCGGATGTCATAGATCGCGTCGTCCAGATCCTCCCCGCCATTGCCCGCGGCCTCCACCACGACGACACCGCGTGCGTTCGCGTAGCGGATGGCCGCGAGATCGTCCGGCCACCATTCGACGGCGATATAGCCGGACTGATCGGGGCGGTTCTGGAAGTCCCTGCGGGGACCGGGGCGATGCAATTCGAGCAGGATGATGTCGCCCGAGGTGAGTGCGTCGGCCGCCGTCCGAATCGCGGCGGCGGATCCGCCGCCGAAGATCGATACCGCCCGGATGGTGGCCTCCGGGGAGATCCCGGTGATACCGAAGGCGTTGACATCGGCGCTGATCGCACCCGCGACGGCGGTGCCGTGATTACGCCAGCCCGCGTCGGTGGACGGATCGCCGCCGATCACCCCGCCCTGATTGCCGGTGAGATCCTCGTGGCTGAACCGCCACGCCCCTTCGATATCGATGACCCGTACCCCCGCGCCGCGTCCACCGGGGCGCGTCCACGCCCATCGTGCGTCCACTCCGCCCGGGGCGGCTTCCAGATATCCTTGGCGCGCTTCGAAATTCGGGGTCACCGGGGGCGCTTCCGCGAAGGCGCGGCGCGCGATCGGCAACGGCGCGATCGGCGGTTCGGCCGCCGGTTTGACATAGGCGCCGTCCACGGCGTCGTCATCACGCAGCCGCTGTGCCACTTCCGCCACATCGGCCACCACATCACGCACGGTGAAGTAGTTCAGGAATTCCGCGGCGACCGGCTCGTGTCGAGTCGCGGCGAGCTTGCCCCGCAATCGGGCGGCGGGACCGAAGATTCGGGACAGCCGAGCGCCCGGCGGCAGCAATGCGCTGAGCCGGATCTCGGCGGCGACGCTGTCGCGCAACACGTCCGGCGCGAGGGGTGCCGCCGCACCGTGGGTGACCACGATCAGTTCCGCGGGGGCGCACAGCGATCCCGGGACCGAGGGGGCCGAGCTGCGAACCTGATCGGTGGGGGCCATAGAGATAGTGAACCCGCTGCGCGCGCCCGGTGCCACTCAAATCGGGTCACCTCACCCGACGGGATCCGGACTCCGGCGCGCGTCGGCGAGCAACTCGTCGAGTTGTCGTTCGGCCCGTTCGGCCCGCGCCAGGGTTTGGCTTCGGGCGTCATCGAGCGCGGTGAGTCGTTCGGCGGCTTCGCCGCGTGCACGCTCGAGTGCCGCGTTCGCTTCGGCGCGCACCGCCGCCACTTCGGCCGCGGCGTGACGGCGCAGGTCGGCGAGTTCGGCACGGGAGCGTTCGAGTTCCTCGCGGAGACGGGCGAGTTCGTCGCGAGCTTCGGTGACGGCCTGATTCCGTTCGGCCACCGCGTGTTCGGCTCGTTCGATGGCACGTTCGGCATCGGCGGCGCGTTGCACCGCCAGATCACGTTCGGCGCTCGCGGCGGTGATCTGCTGGGCGGCCTCCCGCCGCGCCTGCTCGAGGTCCGCGCCGGCTTTGCGGCGCGCCGACTCCACATCCTCGGTAGCCTGCTGGCGCGCGCGCTCGATATCGTCGGCCGCTTCGCGCCGCGCGGCGCGGACCTCGGCTTCCGCCGCGCTGCGCGCGGCGAAAACATCGTCGGCGGCCTGGCGGGTCACGCGTTCGACCTCACGCATCGCGTCATCGCGGGCCGCATTCGCCTCGGCGATCCGGCCTTCGGCCTGTTCGGCCGCATTCACCGCGTCATCGGCGACCGATTCGGCCACCTCACGCGCCGCCTCGGCGTCGCGCCGCGCCTGTTCCGCCGCGACGGTGGCCATCTCGGTCTCGGCGATCCGCCGCGCGGCGTCGGCCTGTACCGCCTGCACCTGCGCTTCGGCGACAGAAGGATCTGCGAGCGCCGACAGTTCCGCGACGGCGGCATTCAGGTTGACGCCCAATTGTTCTGCCAGCGTACGGAACTGCGCGAGCAATTCATCGGCCCGCAACCGGGCGACGGTGACCGGCCCCTGCGGCGTCACAGTGACGGAAGCAGCACCTTGCTCCGATTCCTGCTGCTGCCGTTGACGTTCCCGCCAAGCGCGCCATCGCGTGTGCTCGGGGTGGTCGCAGTATTCGGAGGGTCGACCCGGACCGCCGCCGCGGGTGATGGGACGAACGCAGCCGGGATAGTTACAGACAGTGGACACCGGAGAATCGTAACGTTGGTTTCGTCAATTCCAACGATTCGACACGAAACGAAATAGGCGCTGCCACCGGGGTGCTCGAAATCGGACACCATCGTCCTGACCGCCGATAAGTGAACATTATCGGCGGTCAGGAATCCCGCCTCCGCCCTCTGCGCTGCGGATCTATTTTGTTGCGTTTGGTTTGTAGTGACGCAACGAAATTACGACGAAACCTCCGAAAAACTATGCCCCATGGGACGTACGTACCACTTAGCGATAGGTGGGGTTCCGGTAGTAACCGCCGAAAAACCAACGGATATGGCGTAGCGGCTGGTCAGCGTCGGCGTTCGGCTCCCGGGCCCAGGATCGAGGTCAGCTCACGCATTGCCTGCGGGGATGGTTTGAAGTAGCTGCGCGGGTTCTCGGCTTTGCGGTGCCGGGACTTGGCCATCAGTTCCAGCAGACTGGCCCCGGATTCCCCGAGGTGGGTCAGGCCGGAGTGGCGCAGTTCGTGCAGGTCCCAGCCGGTTCCGTGCCCGTCGACGGCGGCGGCGGCGTCGAGCAGGTCGCGGGCGGCTATGAAGACGATGTGGTGGTGTTCCAGTGCGCGCGGGCGGCGGCGAACAGGTCCACGCAGACCGTCACGAGGTCGGCGGGGTCGTCATGGCAACCGTCCATCAACCAGTCGACCAGCAGGTGGTTGACGCCGCCGACCAGTGCGGTCGCGGTCAACCGCTGGCCTCGCGTCAGCGAGCGAGGGCTCTCTGTTGCCCAGATGGCCATCACGGTGTCGACGAAATCGCGCAGAACCCGATGGCGGCGCTGTTCCATGTTCGGTGAAACCCCGACGACCTCGATGAGCACTACCCGCGCGCGGCGCGGGTCGCTGGTCAGGTAGTGGATGAAGGCTTCGAGTCCGGCTGCGGTGAGTGCGTCGAGATCGGGATCGGCCTGCTCGAGTGCGGTATTGGTCTCCGCCCGCATGGCCTCGGCCAGGTTGTCGTAGAGGGCGGTCAGGCAGAACTCCTGATTGGAGAACGACTCGTAGAAGTACCGCTCGGTGACGCCGGCGCCGCGGCAGATCTGCTTGATCGACGCGGCCGCGTAGCCGGTCGTGCCGTACTGCTCCAAAGCGGACTCGAGGATGGCCGCGCGGCGCTGACGCACTCGCTCCTCCGGAGCGACACCGGAGTACTTGCGGCCGGAGGGCTTCGGGCCGGAGGGTCCCGGGCGGGTCATTTGGGGCCTTTCCTTCCTGCCGACGAAGTGCAATACTAGCCGAACCATTTCTGACAATCGCGATTGCCCAACATTGATCGCTGTGTCGAGCCGTGCAGGGAAGGCATCACACAATGACGGAAACGACACTGGCCGGGCGCATCGTGGCCGTCACCGGCGGTGCGCAGGGCATCGGGCGCGAGATCGCGCGCCAGCTCGCCGAGGCCGGTGCCCGGGTCGCGATCGGCGATCGCGATATCCAGGCCGCCGAGGCCACCGCGCAGGCGTTACCGGGTCAGGTGCATGCGTTCGCTCTCGATGTGACCGATACCGGGTCGTTCCGCCGGTTCCTCGCCGAAGTCACCGCCTTGTGGGGTCCACTCGACGTGTTGGTCAACAACGCCGGTGTCATGTGGGTCGGGGCCTTCGACGACGAACCCGAGACCGCGACCGAGCGCATGCTCGCGGTGAACCTGCACGGCGTGATCCGAGGCGTGCGCTTGGTCGCACCGCCGATGCGCGAGCGCGGCCGCGGTCACATCGTCACCATCGCCTCGGCCGCCTCCAAACTGGCCCCGCCCGGAGAATCCACCTACGCCGCCACCAAACACGCCGTCCTGGGCTACCTCACCGGCGTACGCGAGGAACTGCGCGGCAGCGGCGTCGAGATCTCGGTGATCATGCCCGGCGTCGTGGACACCGAACTCGCGATCGGCACCGACAGCGGCGCGACCTCGCCGTTGCAGCCCGGCGACGTCGCCGCCGCCGTCGTCGCGGTCTTGCGCCGCCCACGTTTCGAGGTCACCGTGCCGGCCTCGATCGGTCTGCTGGTCCGCATCACCGCTGTGCTACCGCAGTCGATCCGAGACCAGGTATTGCGCCGCACGGTGCCCAACCAAGTCGAGGCAACACGGAATTCGAACACCCGCGCAGGCTACGAACATCGCGCCCTGACCGAGACCACCGACCCGAAGGAATCCTGATGACCAACATCGAATCCGACACCGTCCGCCCGATCCCGGAGTTCTTCGGCGTCCACGACATCTGGCCCCGGGGCCGGCGGCTCGACGCCGTTCGCGAAGCGGCACTGAGCTACCGGGAACGATTTCTGCGCCAGGAGCAGGTGAAAGCGGTCAAGACTTTCGACATCGCCGCCGCGCCGTATCCGGCGCAGTACGCGTTCCAGAACTACTCGGTCAACCTCAACCCCTTCATCTCGATCATCAACCGCATGTTCGTGATCCAGTTCGAGGGCTTCGACGGCGAACTGAAGACCCTGGTGTGGGAACCCACCGTAGCCGCCGGTTCCGCGGAAGCCCCGTTCTACGGCCAGTTGCAGCGCTTCAGCCGCCGCGTCGGCCTGGAATCGCTGTTCGTCAAGTACTACAACGACCCCGATCAGGTGCTGCCGCGTCTGGGGTTGACCAACGACGACGTGGACTACATCAGCTTCGACCACCTCCACGTCCAGGACCCGCGCATGATCGTGGGCAGCAGCGAGCCCATCGAAGGCGAGACCGAACCGCGCAAGCCCTTGTTCCCCAACGCCAAACTGCTCGTGCACCGCCGGGAACTGGGCACCTTCGAGTCCATGCACCCCATGCAGTGGGCCTGGTATGTCGACGGCGGCATGAACGGGGTACCCGCCGACCGGCTCGAAATCTTCGACGGCGATGTAGAACTCGGAGTCGGGGTCAGCCTGCTGTGGACACCCGGCCACACCGACGGCAACCATTCTCTGGTCGTCAACACCCCCGACGGGGTGTGGGTGTCGTCGGAGAACGGGATGGCCGCCGACAGCTGGCAACCCGAACTGTCGAAGATCCCCGGCGTGCGCCGCACCGCGCAGTTCTACGGCCGCGAGGTCGTGCTCAACGCCAACACCCTCGAAGACTCCCTCGACCAGTACGACTCCATGGTGAAGGAGAAGACCCTCGCCAGCCCGTCGCCGCGGAACCCGCAGTGGCGCCAGATCATCCCGTCCTCCGAATGCGCGAACTGGAAGCGACAGTGGCCGGTCGTGCCGACCTTCAGCCACGGCGGCCTGGACTACGGCACCATCACCGTCCCCACCCGGTAACCAGGCTCGACCCCCCACCCGCACCGGAGACCGGACTCCCCGCCCGCCCGCACACCGCCGGTTCGGGCGGACCTCCCTGTGCACCCTGATCTCGAGGAACCCCATGAACACACCCGATCCGGTCAGCGCCTCGACCCGGCCGGCCGAATCCGCCGCACCGCACCCGGCAAGCGGTCGCTCCGATGATCCGGTGATCACGGTGGCGCGCTCCTTCGCCGCGTGGCTGACCATCTGGGCGTCGCGAATCTTCGTGCGGCCCACACTGTGGCTACTGCCGCTGCATACCCCGCTCGGTGTGCTCGGCTACCGCCTAACGCAGGTCGTGGCCTGTCGGATGTGGTGCGCTCCGACGCTGCCACCCATGAGAGTCGATGCCGCAGGACCCAACGGCCGGACCATCGGAGAATGGGTCGGCGGGCCGGCAGAGCCTGGCACCCGGATGATCTATTACATCCACGGCAGCGGATACATCAGTTGCAGCCCGTGGACCCACCGCGGCCTGGTGTCGGAACTGACACGCCGACTGCGCCGACCCGCCTACGCCGTGCGCTATCGGCGAGCACCGAAATACCGCTTCCCCGCCGCCCACGACGACATCCTCAACGGCTACCTGTGGCTGATCGACCAAGGGCACACAGCCAGCGACATCATCGTGATGGGCGATTCGGCCGGCGGCCACCTCGCCCTGGGCCTGTGCGTCCAACTCCGCGAACTCGGAGTCGAGCAGCCTGCGGCGGTGATCGGATTCTCCAGCCTCGTCGACCCGACCTGGCAGCTCGCGGCGGCCCACAACACACACGTGTGGGACCAGTTCGTCTCCGCCCGCACCGGTCGACGGATCACCCAAACCTATTTCGTGGACACCGATTTCAGTGATCCGCGCCTGGATGTCCTCGCCACGGTCGGACCCGACCTGCCGCCGATGCTGTTGCAGGCCGGCGGCAGCGAGGTTCTCGCCTCGGACTCCCAACACTATGCCGCGGCAGTGCGCGCGGCAGGCGGGCGGTGCGAACTCGAGCTGTGGCCGGGAATGTTCCATGTGTTCCAGATGGGATACCCGCGGCTGACGGAGGCACGAAGCGCACTCGACAGCGTCGAACGGTTCGTCGAGATTATCGACGCGAACAACGGCCCGACCGCCTGACGGTCCACCCCGCCGGGCTGCCCGACCGGCCCCACCACACGCAACCACAGCCAGCACCCAGACACTTCGGGGGCCGGACCCCGCCCCTGAGATCGCTGATCCGCCCCGCCGCGAGCTCCTAGGGACCGATACGCCCGTCCTGCGGGGTGCGGGCCAAGCGGGTCAGAACAGAGTGTCGCGTCCCCGCAGCGGCCGGTAGCCGGTGGGGCCGAGCGCGGCGAGTTCGCCCTCGATGTCGACTTCGATCGCGCCGACGAAGTTGATGTTGGCGCTGTGCGCGGGTGAGATGTGGGCCAGGGCCTCGTCGTCGATGCGTTGCCCGGACCGGCGCATCTGTTCCACGGCGAGCCCGTAGCACTCGGTGGTCCAGGCGATCACGGCGTTGGCGGCCAGGGTGAGACACCAGGCTTGCTCGGTTTGGTCGGTGAGCTGACGTGCCCGGATCATGCCCTCATGGGCGAAGTAGCGGCTCATCGGCCGGGCGGTCGTGGATTTCCCGCGCGTCGGGAACCGCTGCCCATCGCTCGAGGACAGCGTCCCGGCACCGAACACCGACGTCAGCGGCAGCCGCTGGTGGTAGTCGACCAGCACCAGGTTGGCCGCGCGCAAGGTTTCCTCGCGCACGTACCATTCGTCGGTCCAAGACAAGATGTCATAGGAAATGCCGCAGGCCTCGGCCATCCGCGTCAACCCGAGGTTGGTCGAGTGCGCCAGCAGCACCGCGATCAGGTTACGTTTCAACTCCGGCGTGTCGGCCTTGAGCGAGATCGCCTCAGCCGGAACGTCCTCGGCGGTCAACGGGGAAATGATCAGATCTCCGGACTCGCCGTCCAGCCGCACCGGCCTCTCACCGGCGGCGAGCACCGTCTCGAGTCCACCGACCGCGGTGTGCAGTTCCTCGACCACGCCGGCCATGGCGACCAGGGTCGGCCGGGTGCCCGACCAGGCAGCAGAACTCGCCACGTTGTGGTTCCCAGCAGCGCGCGCAGCTCCCAGTAGTGCCGATACGCCGTCGCGCTGCCGGACTTGCGGGCTTGATCGAGGTAGCCGCGCCACTTCGCGGGCACGAAATCGCAATACCGAGTCGATCGGCCGGACCACGACCTCGGCCGGGATCGACGAACGCCAGATCCGCCGGCGAGAGCGTGAAGTACCGGAACTGCTCCTCGCGGCCGATCTCCGGGAACTCCCGCAGACGAGCCAACTCCTCATCCGCGAACACCCGCGTCGACACGAACCCGACCTCCCACACCAACCAATAGCGTTGGAAGCCAAGCCAACCAGTAGTCCGCCTCCACCGCAGGGCGAACCGGGCCTCACCGGCGTTCAGCTGCGGCTACGCCATTTCCGTTGGTTTTTCGCCGGTTACTACCGGAACCCCCAGATGGCGCGCCTCGGGAGCCACATCCGTTCGGCGCGTGCCCTATCCAAGCGGCCATGGCACTCGCGACCACCCCCTGCCGCACAGCGGGAGGCAGCGCGACATCGACGCCCGCGGACCCGGCGGTGCGACCGGCGAGCGCACTCGCACCTGGGCCGGAATCCGGGGCATAGGCTTGACGAATCGAGTCGGTGGCAGCGGAATGCATGGGTGAGGTGGATGGCGTGAGTGAGCCGGACGCGGTGGTGGCGCTACCGGAATCGGTGCGGACCGAGCTGCGGCGTGGGGTGCGCAGCGTGCTGGTCGACGCCGCCGCGTTGCGTTTGGTGCGGGAACGATTCGACGACGTCCAGGCCGGATCGTTGCGGCGCTATCTGGAAGCGTCGCAGTCGGCGAATACGTTGCGCGCCTACCGGACCGATTGGATCGCGTGGGCAGGCTGGTGCGCGGCCGAAGGGCGGCAGGCACTCCCCGCGGACGCCCTCGATGTGGCGGTGTACCTGGCCGCGGCGGCGGACGCTCGGCGCGCGGACGGACGGTGGGCGTTCAGTCCGGCGACGTTGGAACGCAAATCCGCCGCGATCGCGGCGGTACACGCGGCCAACGGATTACCCTCGCCCACCCGCACCGATGTAGTGCGCTTGACGCTGCGGGGTATGCGTCGAACCCGCCGCACTCCGCCGACGCGCAAACGCCCCGTCCTGCTACACACCCTCGATCAATTGCTGGCCGGATTGCCCGAACCCGGGTGGCCGACCGAACCCGCCCGCCGCCGTGACGGACTCGCATTGCTGATGGGGTTCGCTGGTGCGCTGCGCCGTAGCGAACTCGCCGCCCTTCGCATCGCCGATGTGCGGGTCGACCTCGATCACGCGACCGGTGAACCCGTTCTGGTCGTTCACCTGCCGACCACCAAAACCGACCCGACAGGTGTCGCCGAACAGCGCGTCGCACTCCCCCGCGGGCAACGCCCCCGCACCTGTCCGGTCTGCGCGTTCGCCGATTGGATCCGTTTGCTCGAAACCCACACCGCGAGTGGAATCTCGGGCCTGCGCGCCTGGCTCGCCGAGACACCGGAATCGGACACGACCATCCATCGGTGCCACGGATTCGCCGGAACCGCTCTCGCCGAGAACACCGCCCTACCGTTGTTCCCCACCATCACTCGTCACGGCACGGTCGGCTCCGAGGCGATGTCCGGCCGCGCCGTCGCCGAACTCGTCAAACGGTATGCCGCGCGCGCGGGTTTGGATCCCGACCTGTTCTCCGGCCACTCACTACGAGCGGGCTTCGCCACCCAGGCCGCCCTCGGCGGGGCCAGCGACCGCGAAATCATGCGGCAAGGCCGCTGGTCCAATCCCCGCACCGTCCACGGCTACATCCGCACCGCGAACCCGCTCGAGGACAACGCCGTCACCAAACTCGGCCTGTGACGAGTCTTATCAATATCCGCTGAGCGAGTCAGAACATCCCACCACCGGCATGGAGGGTCTGCCCGGTGATCCAGCGACCGGCATCGGAAGCCAGGAACGCGACTACATCGGCGATATCGGCGGGCTCGGCGAGCCTGCCGAGTGGGATCTCGGCGGCGATCGCGGAGATCTGGTCGGGCTGTACTGTGGCCGCGACCTTTTCGGTGCGCGTGGGGCCGGGGCGCACGCTGTTCACAGTGATTCGGCGTACCGCGAGCTCGGTGGCCAGCACCCGGACAAGCTGATCGCCTGCGGCTTTGCTCGCGGCGTACAGGCTCGCGTTCGCGCGCGGAATCACGGCGGCGCCACTGGAAATGACGATGATTCGGCCATCGTCGACCACACGTCGGGCGGCTGCGCGCAGGGTGGCGAACGTGGCTCTGGAGTTGGCGTCGAATACTCGGTCGTAATCGGCATCGGCTGCCGCGGCATCGGAACGGTAATTGACGACGACACCGGCTCCCATCGAGCCGAGTCGCTCGGCGACGGCGCGGCCGATCCCGTGTGCTGCACCGGTGACGACGGCGATCGGGATGTGCGACATGGTGGTCTCCTCTTGACGATTCGGAAGGATCGCGTATTGCTTTGCCGCACTGACGTTATGGGTCGACAATGATCCGGAACATGGTGGAATATGCCCGAAACATGCTTGATCGGATCACCTGGGAGTTCGCAATGGCGATTGATGTCCTGAGCGATGCGGTGGCCGCGCTGACAACGGCGCCCGCCCTGTCCGTACACACCCGCGCTCGCGCGCCATGGGGATTGCGGTTCGGCGGACGGCAGGGATTCGGCTTCCATGTGATCGTGCACGGCCACTGCTGGCTGCTCCGCGACGGTGCCGATCCACTCCCGCTGCGAGCCGGGGACATCGTACTGATGCCCAGCGGGGCGGTGCACACGCTCGCAGATACCCGAGACACCGAGCCCCTCGATCTCGTCGTGGACCGCCGCGTCGACAGGGTCACGGTCGGCGGTGACGGCACGGAAACCGTCGTGGTGTCCGGGGCCTATCAGATCGAGCAAGGGATCCGGCACCCACTGCTCGCCGACCTTCCCGACGTGGTCCAACTGTCCGGCCGACCGCAGCATCGGTTGCACGCCGCTGTCGAACTGCTCGGCGCCGAGATCGAGACGCGAGACCCCGGCGGCGACGCCATCGTGGCCGCATTGGTGGATGCGCTGCTGATCTACATCCTGCGCGCCTGGTACGACGGCAAGTCCACAGGGTGGACCGCAGCAATGACCGACAGAGCGATCGGCCACAGCTTGCACCGGATGCACTCCCAGCCCGCCGAACAATGGACAGTGGACCGCCTGGCGGGCGAGATCGGCTTGGCACGAGCCACTTTCACCCGACGTTTCACCAGATTGGTAGGTGAACCACCGCTCACCTACCTCACTCGCTGGCGGATGATCACGGCGGCCCGCCTGCTGCGCCGCGACCGGGCCCCGCTCGCAACCGTCGCCCGGCAAGTGGGTTACACCTCGGAATTCGCTTTCGCCAAGGCGTTCAAACGGGAGTACCGGATCGCGCCTGGCGCCTATCGGCGCGAGCGCGAAGGATCGACACCGCCAGCGACGGTGTACCCGGCGCGTTGACCGAGGTCCCGTTCAGACCGCAACGACACCCTCAACTGTGAAGAGCCGGTAATCACCATGGTTACGACGAATACCGCACCGACGCAATACCGCAACGTCACCACTAAAAGAGGACGAATTGCATTAAATGCAACCACTACGTCACCAGTCTTTTGATGTGAATCGAATGTAGCACGGGGTTGATGGATATTGAGATATCTCTCCCATTGCGCGAATCAGGATTTCATGGCCCGCGCCAATGGGGCCGACCCACTGTCGATGCCGTGACCTGGTGTGATGTTTCGACGAGTGCGTGACTGTGCCGATCAAGGTGGCCCGTTTGATTTCTCGCGGTAAATGTGGCCGACTTTTGCGGGAGCCGAGCGGCTGCGACACGCCGGTAGGGTCCAATTTATGGAGTGGAGTTTTCTTGCGGCCGAAAGGATTTTGGCCGCCTTGCGTGTCGGTGCGGTGACCTCGGTAGAACTGACCGAGGAGTCGATCGCTCGTATCGAGCGCGACGACAAGGCGATCAACGCGATCTGTGTGCCGGACTTCGACCGTGCACGAGCTGCCGCACGCGATGCCGACCAGGCGCGCGCCCGCGGCGAGGACCGGCCGTTGCTCGGTATTCCGGTGACGGTCAAGGAGTCCTACAACATCGCCGGGCTGCCCACGACCTGGGGCATGCCTCAGTACGCGAACTACGTACCGACCGAGGACGCGGTACAGGTGTCGCGGTTGAAGGCGGCCGGCGCGGTGCTGCTCGGTAAGACCAATGTGCCGTTGATACTACGAGATATCCAGAGCTTCAACGAGATCTATGGCACTACCAACAATCCGTGGGATCACGAGCGCACGTCGGGTGGGTCCTCCGGCGGATCGGCGGCGGCCCTGGCGTCCGGATTCGGCGCACTGTCCATCGGCTCCGACCTCGCCGGTTCGCTGCGTACCCCCGCGCATTTCTGCGGTGTCTACGCGCACAAGCCGACGCTCGGGCTGGCGCCGGCCCGCGGCATGGTCGCGCCGCCCGCACCTGCCTTGCCGGCCGATCTCGACCTGGCCGTCGTCGGTCCGATGGCGCGTACTGCCCGCGACCTCGCGCTGCTGCTCGACGTCATGGCCGGACCGGACCCGCTGACCCACGGCGTCGCCTACGACGTCGCACTGCCGCCCGCGCGCCACGAGCGGCTCTGCGACTTCCGGGTCTTGGTCTTCGAGGACCATCCGCTCATTCCGACCGGATCGGCGGTGCGGGCGGGCGTGAACCGGGTCGCCGAGGCGCTCGTCGACGAGGGCGCCCGCGTCGAACGGCGCAGTCCGCTGCTGCCCGATCCGACCGAAGCGGCGACGCTCTACATGCTATTGATGCTGTCGACCGCCGCCGCGGGTATTTCCGTCGACGTGTACGAGCAGTTGCGGACCCGCGCCGCGGGACTGAGCGCGGAGGATCGGAGTCTCGATGCGGCGCGGCTGCACGCCATGGTGCTCAGCCACCGTGACTGGGTCGAGGCGAACAACCGTCGAGAACTCCACCGCCACGGCTGGCGGCAGCTTTTCGCCGAGTTCGACGCCGTGGTGTGCCCGATCACGCCCACTCCCGCCTTCCCGCACGACCACAACGGAGGTCTGGAGAACCGGCACATCCACATCGACGGCGTCGAGTACCCGTACTTCGATCAGCTCGTCTGGGCCGGTGTGGCCACCATGCCCGGCCTGCCCGCCACCGCCATACCCGCGGGCCGGTCCCCCGAAGGTCTGCCGGTGGGAGTGCAGCTCATCGGTCCGATGTTCGAGGACCGCACCCCACTGCGGCTGGCCGAACTGCTCGAGGAGAAGATCGGCGGCTTCCAGGCACCAGAATGGGGCGGTACCGGTAACGCGCGAACCCGAACAGCGCATCCCCGCAATACCGCTATCCCACCAGTCACCTAGTATGAATTCCCCTGTACTACAAAATATTTCGATAGATCATTGATAGCGCGACGTTACTCGTGTCGGACTGATCGGCGCGGATGTCTGCCGTGTCGGAACCAATCGCGGTGGGGGATGATGATCGCCATGGATATCGAGTCGGTCCGCGTCCACCAGCTCGGCCCTGACGACTGGCACCGCTTCCGCCGCATCCGGCTGCTGGCCCTGGCCGAGGCCCCCTACGCCTTCGGCTCCACCCTGGCCCAGGCGCGGGCCCGCACCGACCAGGACTGGCGCGACCTGCTCGCCGCCCGCACCCAGTTTCTCGGCACCGCAGGCGATCACGATCTCGGCACCGTCGGCGAAATCGCGGAAAACAATGCCGCACATCTGAACGGGCAGGCCGACCGTTTCGGCGATACCGGTCCGGTGCGAGGAGGAGGGCGTCGCGATGGCGCAGGCAGACGATTCCGATAGGTCCGGACCACGCAGACGTCCCGTCGGGCTGGGCAAACGTGCCTGGATCACCACCCACCTCGTGCGCAGACTGCTGCGTTTTCTCGCGTGGTCGCGGTTCGTGCGGGTCACCGTGGTCAATCGGGAGGTCGTCCCCGCGAAGGGACCGGTGCTGATCGCGAGCAACCACATTTCGATGCTCGACGCGATATTCCTGTGGGGTGCGCTGCGCCGACGAGCCATGGCGGTCGCGATGGCGGAGTTGTGGTCGTGGCCGCTCGTGGGCTCATTGGTACGGCGACTCGGCCACATCCCGGTGGTGCGTCGTAATGCCGAATCGGGTCGGCGGGCGATCGACGACGGCACATGGATTCTGCGCCACGGTGGTGTCCTGCTCATCTACCCGGAGGGCCGCTGCGTACCACCGGGGCAAAGCGAACCGTACAAGCCCGGCGTCGCCGAACTCGCTCTCGCTACGGGGGTTCCGATCATTCCGGTCGCCACCATCGGCACCGACGGTGTCCTTCCACTGCGGACCCCTGCCCGCGAGGGCAGGCGTTTCGACCGCTCACATCCGGTGACCATCCGCTTCGGCGAACCCATCGATCCTGGCGAATTCGATTCCGCCGACGAACTCCTCGACCATCTGCGGACCCGCATCGAGATGATGCGCACCGACTCGGAATGAACCTTCCCGCGAGCACGTGCCCGGAGCGCGGGGCCACGCCGCACTCCGGGAAGCCTGTCACGCGCGCGATGGTCGCTCGCGTTGCCTCAGATTTGCTGACTCGACACTCCATTATCGAATTACATTTGGATAACCGCATCACCAGGAGCAGCCAAGACACGCTCCAGGTTTGCCGACGAGCAAAATCTGAGACCAACCGCTGGTTTCGGGCGTTCGTTTAGAGGTACGTTTCTCTCGGCCCCCCTGGCCGCGTCGACAGCGTGACCAGGCCAACCAAGCCCTATGGACGGCGGTGCAGGCTCTAGTCTTCACCTCCGCCGCGGCGGCCACCACGTTCGGCGCCCAGCGCACCGAGTGCTGGGTGGATGTGCAAACGGTTGGAAGGATGGTCATGAGCGCTGATTTATCCGAGTCGGTTTCGACCCATATCACCTCGTCCGACTTGCTTTCTACCGATCACGTAGGCGAACGGTTCCGCATCGCGATGGTCGTTCCGCCGTATTTCGACGTGCCCCCCAAGGCCTACGGCGGGGTCGAGGCCGTCGTCGCGGATCTGGTCGACGCACTGGTCGACCGCGGCCATGATGTCACCCTCATCGGGGCAGGCGAACCGGGTACCAAGGCCAATTTCATTCCCGTCTGGGACCGAGCGATGCCCGAGCGTCTCGGCGAGCCTTTCCCGGAAGTGGTCCACGCGTTGAAGGTTCGCCGGGCGATCGAGAAACTCGCCACCACCTCGGGCATCGATCTGGTGCACGATCACACCTTCGCCGGACCACTGAACGCCCCCGCGTACTTCGGACTCGGCCTGCCGACCGTGCTGACGGTGCACGGCCCGGTCCAGGACGACTGCTACCGGTACTACCGCGAATTGGGCGCCGAGGTATCCCTCGTCGCCATCAGCGACCGGCAGCAAGAACTGGCCCCCGATCTGAATTGGGTAGGGCGCGTACACAACGCGCTGCACGTGGACCAGTGGCCATATCAGGCCGAAAAAGGCGACTACGCACTGTTCCTCGGGCGATTCACCGAGGACAAAGCGCCGCATCTGGCCCTGAAAGCCGCGCACGAGGCTAATATTCCACTGGTGCTGGCGGGTAAGTGCAGCGAAGCCATCGAACAGGCGTACTTCGAGAGGGAAGTCCGTCCGCTGCTCACCTCGAACGACTACGTCTTCGGGCTCGCCGACGCGACGGCCAAGCGCAAGCTGCTGGCCAATGCTCGGTGTCTGTTGTTCCCGATCCGCTGGGAGGAGCCGTTCGGCATGGTGATGATCGAATCCATGGTCTGCGGAACACCGGTCGTCGCCCTGCGCGGCGGCGCGGTATCCGAGGTGATCGTCGACGGCGTGACCGGCCGCATCTGCGAGGATCCCGCCGAGCTGCCCGCGGCCATCGAAGAGGTGCGCGGAATGGATCCGGCGGCCTGCCGCGCCCACGTGGCGGCGAATTTCGGCGGTGGCACGCTCGGCCGCGGCTACGAGCGGATCTATCACCAGCTGCTGCGCAACCGCGGCAGGACGCGCCTGGCACGCCTCGACAAGACCGTGCCCATCCGTACGGTGGCGAGCGAGCGCGTATGAGCCCGGACCCCGGGACAGCACCGGACCCCGTATCGCCGAGCCAGGCGCTCACCACCCCGGCACCCATGAATGCCGGAGAGCCGACCGGGCTCGGCGGTTTCGGCGGTTCGGTGACCTTGGTCGAAGGCGGCACGTTCTGCCTGTCGAACCGGCTCGGCGATGTCGAACCCGGACGCCCGCACGGGCTGTTCTTCCGGGACGCCCGGGTCCTGTCCCGGTGGGAGTTGCTGGTGGACGGCAGACCGGCGGAATCGCTGTCGGTCCTCAGTCCCGAAGCGTTCACCGCGAGATTCGTGCTGCGCAGGCCGCCCCAGACGGGATATGCCGACAGCACCCTGCTGGTGGTGCGGGAGCGATTGATCGCCGACGGCATGCACGAGCGGCTGACTCTGGAGAACATGGGCCGCGAGCCCACCGCGGTCGGTTTGGAATTGCGTATCGACGCCGATTTCGTGGATTTGTTCGCGGTCAAGGAGGGGCGTGCCGGGCACGCCCGCTCCGACGTCACCACCGCCGAGGGCGAATTACTGCTCCTCGACCGCAGCGATCGGATGCGCGGTATCTCGATCTCCGCGACCATGGAACCCACTGTCCTGCCCGGCACCCTGCACTGGCGAGTGGTGGTGCCACCCGGCGGACGCTGGCATACCGAGATCATCGCCCGGCCGACCGTCGGCAATCAGCACACCCAAACCCCGGGCGCGACGGGTGAACATCACGGCCGCAGCGCGCCGTGCCGCAAGATCGCGGCGTGGCGTGACACGGCGACGAAGATCATCGCCACCAACCCCACGCTGACCCAGGTGCTACGGCGTTCGGAAAGTGATCTGGGCGCCTTGCAGATTCACGACGAGACCGGGGAGAGTCGCCCTTTCGTCGCGGCGGGCGCGCCCTGGTTCATGACCCTGTTCGGCCGTGACAGTCTGCTGACCGCATGGATGACCTTGCCCTTGGAGGTCGACCTGGCCCTCGGCACGCTGCAGCAGCTCGCCGAACTCCAGGGTGAGGATGTCGACCCGCTCACCGAGGAGGAGCCGGGCCGCATCATGCACGAGATGCGCCGCGGCCCGGCGAGCGGCCAGGTACTCGGCGGAGACACCTATTACGGAACCGTGGACGCCACACCACTTTTCGTCATGCTGTTGGCGGAATCCCATCGGTGGGGCGCCGACCCGGAGGCGATCAGGGAACTGCTTCCCGCCGCCGACGCGGCGATCTACTGGATCACCGAATACGGCGACCGCGACGGTGACGGCTTCGTCGAGTACAAACGCGCCACCGACCGCGGTCTGATCAACCAGGGCTGGAAGGACAGTTTCGACGGCATCAACGACGCCGCAGGACATCTCGCGGAGGCGCCGATCGCGCTGTGCGAGGTCCAGGGCTACGTGTACGCGGCCTACCTGGCCCGCGCGCAGCTGGCCGAAGCCTTCGACGACACGCGCACAGCCGGCTTGATGCGAGAACGCGCCGCCGAACTGCGCGTGAAATTCGCCGAACAGTTCTGGTTGCCGGAACGGGGTTGGTTCGCCATCGCGCTGGACGGGCGCAAACGGCCCGTCGACGCGCTGACGAGTAACGCGGCCCAATGCCTGTGGACCGGCATCGTCACCGACGAGCACGCCGAAGAACTGATCGAACGACTGTCCGGTGAGCAGATGGACACCGGCTTCGGGATGCGAACACTGGCCTCGTCGATGGGCGCGTACAACCCGATGAGCTATCACTGCGGGTCGATCTGGCCGCACGACACCGCGATCGCGGTCGCCGGTCTGCTGCGTTACCGCCACCTTTCCGGTGCGATCGAGCTGGCGACACGGCTCGCGGGCGGACTGCTGGACGCGGCGGCCTCCTTCGGCGGCAGGCTGCCCGAATTGTTCTGCGGATTCTCGCGCGACCAGTTCCCGGTGCCGGTGCCGTATCCGACATCGTGCTCCCCGCAGGCATGGGCGAGTGCGGCGCCACTGCTGCTGGTCCGCTCGTTCCTCGGACTCGATCCCGATGTTCCAGGACGCACGCTCACGGTCCGCCCGCGCGTGCCGCGGGGATGGGGCCGCATCAAACTCAGCGATCTGAGTCTCGGTTCGGTGACCGTGGATCTGGAAGCCGAGGGCGACCAGGTCACCACCGCGCGGGTGCCGGACGAATGGAAACTCGTGACGCAATGACCATGTGACACCACCACGCTCCACCGACACGCAGGTTGGAGACGCACGATGCAAACCTCACATGACACCAGGGATCTGTGGAGCGCACGGCACCGCGATTGCGGCGCCGACCCCACCGATCTCGATCTCGATCTGGCGCGCTTCCTGTGCAGTACCCACGCAGGCCACGGCCCGGAGTGCCGTCAATATCTGGCGGCGGCGGCGTTCTGCTACGGCAATGCGCGGAATTGAGCCCAGGACGCGGCACCAACGTCAGCGGCGGCGGAGTTCGAAGATCCTGAACTCGCGTCCGCCCGCCAGCCGTTCCTCGACCCGGTAGCCGGGCCAGAACTCGACCGCGAGATCCCAGGCGCGTTCGCGGTCGACGCCATCGATTTCGGTGGCGCTCACCGGGAAGGTCTCCCCGTGCAAGCGGACCAGCGCGGTGCCCGCCGCGCGCAGATTCGCCGACCACACGGGATGCTGCCGGCTGCCCCAGTTGGAGCCGATGATCAGGAAATCCTCGCCGCGCGGCACATACAGCAGCGAGGTCTCCCTCGGCAGCCCGGATTTACGACCGGTCACGGTCATGCGCAGCGACGGCAGTCCGGCGATGTCGAGCACACCGATTCTGTTGCGGCTGAGCGCGCGGATCAACCGCTCCGTCGGCAGCACGAAACGCGCTGTTCCCATCACCCAGGGCTGCCTGCCGAGCCAGCGGGCCAGGTTCGGCAACGGATTGGATACCACCGTCGAATCCTCGCAGACCCGCGCGCGACGCGGTCGCCACGGGTTACGATCCGGGCCGTCGCCGCAGCCTCACTGCCGGTAGCTGAAAGGTATCGACTCGGGCGGTCACCGAGTATGGAACCGCATAGATCGCTGACAGCTGTTTGGTTTCGAAAATCTCCGGGTAGTTGCCGATATATAGCTGGACTGGATATGGTGGCCCAGCCAGTAGCCACCATCACACCCACGCGTGAGCTGTTCTCGACACCACCGATTGATCGCAGTCGACCCGCGAGGAACTGCCACCGGTCCGTTACGCCGGATCGGTGCGCGGACACCCCTGACCAGGTAGGAGGGATCATGACCAAGGCAACGTCGGATTCACTGATCGGCGCCACCGCGTACGACGTACGAAACGACAAGATCGGCAAGGTCAAGCAGATCTACCTCGACAACGCCTCGGGAACACCGACGTGGGCCGCCGTATCGACCGGCCTGTTCAGCGGCGACGCCCTGGTACCGCTGGCGGGCGCGGAGTACCACGCCGACGCACAGCTGCTGCAGGTGAAGGTCGACAGGGAACAGGTGAAGTCGGCGCCGCATCAGGAGGACGAGCGCACGATCAGCCCGGAGATCGAACGAGAACTGTTCGCGCACTACGGCATCGACCCCCGCTACCGCGGCATGACCAGCCAGAACCGTCAGCAGATCCGCCCCGGCGACGAAGCGCCGATGACCTACGGCAACCCCGAGGCGCGGTCCCGGCAGGCCTCGGGCACCGCACGCGGACGCACGGACGCCGAAGGTATCGATAGGAATCTGCGCCGCGGGGACTGACCCACGGAATCGATGCGAACCGGATGCGGCCGGTTGTTCCTCGACGACCGGCTGCCCCCTTTCACCATCACGAGCTCATACGCCACACCCGATGCGCAGAACTGTCCGTCCGAGTCCGCGACGCCGGACGGGTCGATCGATCAGCTGACGGCGCGGTGTCCGACCCCGACGCCGGGGAGAGTAGAAAGATAAGGGTTCGGGCAGCCCAGCGGGGGTCGTCCGGGCATCACCGCCGGCCATATCGCGCGGTCATGCCACACCACCCGTAGACGAAGGAAAGCTGATTGATGGCGAATACTGCAGCGCGCGCACAGATCGGGGTCACCGGCCTCGCGGTCATGGGTAGCAATATCGCCCGAAACTTCGCCAAGCACGGGTACACCGTCGCCCTGCACAACCGCAGCATTGCCAAGACCGACGCACTGCTCGCCGAGCACAGCGGTGACGGCGATTTCGTGCGCACCGAAACGATCGAGGAATTCGTCGCGGCGCTCGAGAAGCCACGCCGCGTGCTCATCATGGTCAAAGCGGGCGATCCCACCGATGCCGTCATCGAGGAACTCGCCGCCGTGATGGAACAGGGCGACATCATCATCGACGGCGGCAACGCGCTCTACACCGACACCATCCGACGCGAAGCCGCCATGAAGGCGCGCGGACTGAATTTCGTCGGCGCGGGCATCTCCGGCGGCGAGGAGGGCGCGCTCAACGGGCCATCGATCATGCCGGGCGGGCCAGCCGAATCCTACGAATCGCTCGGTCCGCTGCTGGAATCGATCGCGGCCCAGGTGGACGGCACCCCGTGCTGCACCCATATCGGCCCGGACGGCTCGGGTCATTTCGTCAAGATGGTGCACAACGGCATCGAATACGCCGACATGCAACTCATCGGCGAGGCATACCACCTGTTCCGCGACGCGCTCGGCTTCGGCGCCAAGCAGATCGCCGACGTGTTCACCCAGTGGAATTCCGGCGACCTGGAGAGCTACTTGGTGGAGATCACCGCCGAGGTGCTCAACCAGGTCGACGCGAAAACCGGTGAGCCGCTGGTCGACATCATCGTCGACGCGGCCGAACAGAAGGGCACCGGCCGCTGGACGGTGAAATCCGCCCTCGATCTCGGAGTGCCGGTGACCGGCATCGCCGAGGCGGTTTTCGCGCGTGCCCTGTCGGGTTCACGCGAGCAACGCAAGGCCGCGGTCGGCCTCGCATCGGGAGCACTGGCCGAAAAGCCCACCGACGTCGCACAATTCACCGAGGACATCCGCCAGGCCCTCTACGCCTCGAAAGTCGTCGCGTACGCGCAGGGCTTCGATCAGATCGCCGCGGGCAGCGCCGAATACGACTGGGATCTGCATCCCGGCGATCTGGCCACGATCTGGCGCGGCGGCTGCATCATCCGTGCCCGCTTCCTCAACCGGATCAAGGACGCCTACGACGAGAACCCGGCCCTGCCGAGCCTGATTCTGGCGCCCTACTTCCGCGAGGCCATCGAAACCGCCATCGACAGCTGGCGGCGCGTGGTGTCCACCGCCACCCTGCTCGGAATTCCGGTGCCCGCGTTCGCCTCCTCGCTGTCGTACTACGACGCGCTGCGCGCCGAACGCCTCCCCGCCGCGCTCACCCAGGGCCAGCGCGACTTCTTCGGCGCGCACACCTACGAGCGCATCGACGCCGAGGGCAAGTTCCACACCCTGTGGAGCGGCGACCGCAGCGAAATCGCCGCGAGCTGAACCTCGACCTCGGGACCGGCGCACCCCCGCCGGTCCCGAGGGTCAGTTCCCCTTGTCAGCCCTCACCGCGGGCGCGGGCGACATCTGCAATCTCCTCGACGCCCACTGCCGACCCCCTTCCCAGGTGATCGCCTCCACGGCCTCCACCAAGCGGACCGGCGCGGTGTCCCCGGTATAGGGCGGCGCTTTCACCAGATACAACGCGACCTCGCGTTCGATCGCGTACTGGATCTGACTGTCCTGCACCCAACTCTCGTGCAGACTGAACGCGGTACGCACCCCGGTCGCGACCAGGACTGCCGCACCGAGCAGCGCGACGACCAGCGCGGGCAGATCGGTGACCGCCACGACCGGAATCGCGGCCGCCCCGACGATCGCGGACAACTCCGTCAGCGCATACGAACGCCTATGCCGCTTACTGCCTTTGCGATACCACTCCCACTTGGCCGTCACCGGGACCGGAAGTTCCTGATCGTCACGACGGGCAGTGCGCATCCAATGCGCGGAACGCCAAGGGGCACGAATCCTCATACCCTCATCATCGCGAAGACCGCCAGGTTCGCACGCGGAGCGGACCGGACCCGCTACCCTGCCGTCGCGGGCGGACGATCGATCCCCAACGCGGGCAACGCCCCTCGGAACCGTTCGACCTGCACCAGCGCCAACTGACCCGCACAGCCCTGACTCAGCGCCGACGCCGGGCGATCGGCGGTGAGCACATTCGGGTTGCCGTGGCGACAGAACGTCGGATCCGACGGGTCCGGGTCGTACCAACCACCGGTGGACAACTGCGCGACACCGGGACGAACAGCATCGT
This sequence comes from Nocardia sp. NPDC005366, assembly GCF_040606855.1. Lineage (NCBI taxonomy): Bacteria > Bacillati > Actinomycetota > Actinomycetes > Mycobacteriales > Nocardiaceae > Nocardia > Nocardia sp. NPDC005366. The sequence continues at coordinate 98,050 of NZ_JBEXFQ010000014.1, read as the reverse complement.
CGATGACGAGACCGGCCAGGCAACTACCGCGGTCGTTGAAGACACGCACCACATCGCCCGCGCCGATACCCCGCGCGGCGGCTTCGTCCGGATGCAGCCGCAGCGGTTCACGCCCGGCGACCTTGGCGGCCCGACTGTACTCGCCGACATCGAGCTGACTGTGCAGCCTGGATCGCGGCTGATTCGCCACCAGTTGCAGCGGAAAACGTTCCGCCGCAACACCACCGAGCCACTCCTCGGGTTCCATCCACACGGGATGGCCGGGACAATCGGCATAGCCGAAACCGTCGATGGTCTCGGAGAAGATCTCGATCCGACCACTCGGGGTGTGCAGCGGCGACGCCACCGGATCGGCACGAAAATCCGCGCAGAGCACCTGCTCCGCGTCCGGTACCGGGATTTCCAGCGATCCCGCCGACCAGAACGCGTCGAAATCCGGCATACCCGGCCGCCGCCACTCCCGATAGAGGTGCCGCAGCCATTCGGCGGCCGTCCGCCCCTCGGTGAAATCCGCGGCGACGCCCAGACGTTCGGCCAGTCCGGCGAAAATCGTGTAATCGTCACGCGCCACCCCGTGCGGCCGCGTGAGAGCAGGCATCGCGAAGAACACGCGGTCCTGCTGCCCCGCGCCGAAATCGTCGCGTTCGATACTCATCGTCGCGGGCAACACGATATCGGCATGCCGCGCGGTCGCGGTCCAGAACGCGTCGTGCACGACGACAGTCTCCGGACGGGTGAAGGCCGCGCGCAAACGCGCCAGATCCTGGTGGTGATGGAAGGGGTTCCCGCCGCACCAGTACACCAGCCGGATATCGGGATAGGTCAGCCGCCTGCCGTCGTAGTCGAAGGCAGCCCCCGGATTCAGCAGCATGTCGGCGATCCGGGCAACCGGGATGAACAGGTCGATCCCGTTATATCCCTGCGCAAGTCGCGGCACCGAATAGGCGCGCGCGGGCTCACCCAGCGACGAGGTCGACCCGTACCCGTGACCGAACCCGCCACCGGGCAACCCGATCTGGCCGAGCATCGCCGCCAAGACCACCCCCAGCCACAGCGGCTGCTCACCGTGGCGTGCCCGCTGCAAGGACCAGCTGACGGTGATCAACGTCCGAGCCGCCGCCATCTCGCGCGCCAGCGCCCGGATGCGCTCGGCGGGAACCCCGGTGATCGCCTGCGCCCAGCCCGGATCCTTGACGACCCCGTCCACCGCACCGCGCACATAATCGAGAAAATGCGGATACCCCACCGTGTACCGGTCCAGAAACGCGGTGTCCGCCAACCCTTCCGCATCCAGCACCTGCGCCAGAGCCGACATCAGCGCGGCATCGGTACCCGGCCGGGCCGCGATCCACTCCGCCTCCGCGTGTTCGGCGATATCGTCGCGCAGCGGGGCGATCGAGACGAACCGGCACCCGCGTGACCGCGCCGCACCAACCCACGTCGCCGTATTGTGCCGCGACACACCGCCCACCCCCACGACGGAGTTCTTCGGTGAGATCCCGCCGAAGGCCACCAGGAGTTCGGTATGGCGCGCGATCACCGATTTCGCGGTCGAATGCCGCTCCAGCCAATCCATACTGCCGATGACATGCGGTAACAACACCTCCGCCGCCCCGAGGCTGTAGCTGTTCACACTGCGCACGTAGCCGCCGAGACAATTCAGGAACCGATGCACCTGACTCTGCGCGTGATGGAAACGACCCGCGCTCGCCCACCCGTACGATCCGCCGAAAACCCCGGCGGGCCCATACTCCCGATACACCCGCGCCAGTTCCTCGGCCAGCAAATCCTGCGCTCGCTCCCACGACACCGGCACGAATTCCTCGTCACCGCGCCCCGCCCCGCCCGGCCCACGCTCGAGCCACCCGCGGCGCACATACGGACGATCGATGCGGGTCGGGTCGTGCTGCGCCGAGGCCATATTCCCGATCAACGGTGAAGGTTCCGGATCTCCCGCCCACCCGCGCACCGACGTCAGCCGTTTACCATCGCTCTCGGCGTCGAACACGCCCCAGTGCGTGAGATGCGTTGTCATACATCCACGGTAGCGCCGCACGTCCGTCCTCCTACTGCCCTCAGAGCTCCTCCTGCCCTCAGATCCCGAGACGAAGAATCGAGTAGTTAAACACCTGCATTTCACTTCGGTCGGTACCTTGAGGTAGAAACCCCCACAACCCCCTCGGAAAGGATGCGGCCCCTTGACTTTCCCCGTCGCAGGACCAGCACCGACCTCCATACCCTCTCCCCACCAACACGATCGAGGAGGTCGCTGATGTTCACTCGATGGGGGGATCTGGTCTATCGCCTGCGCTTCGGTGTCGTCGGCATCGTGGTCGCCGCGCTACTCGGCCTCGGCGGTTACGGGCTCGGCTTCGAACACCACCTCAGCTCCGGCGGACTCGATGACCCCGGATCCGAATCCGCGAGGGCCGCACGCCTATCCGACCGCGCTTTCGGGCGGAATCACGATTTCGACGTCGTTGTTCTCTACACCGCACCCGAAGGCGGCACCGTCGACGACCCCGAATTCAGCCGGGCCGTCATCGGCAACCTCGACAGCCTGCCCCGCGACCACCCCGGGGAGATCAGCGGCATCAACGCCGCCTACTGGCGCACCGAAACCGGAAAGCTCAGCAGCGGCAAAGCGGCCACCGACGACAAGAAATACGCCGTCGCCGCCATCGCCATCCGCGGCGACACCGACACCGAGATGGTACGTAACTACCGAAAAGTCAAGAACGCCTTCTACATTCCCGGGATCGACGTCCGAGTCGGCGGGTTGCAGCCGGTCGGCGGTACCCTCAACGACACCATGGCCGAGGACACCAGGCGGGTGGAACTACTCGCCATCCCCGCCGTCGCCGTCCTGCTGTTCTTCATCTTCGGCGGAATCGTCGCCGCGGCGCTTCCGCTGATCGTCGGGGGCCTCACCATGCTCGGCGCGAACGGGATCGTACGCGCCATCACGAACTTCACCGAAGTGAACTCCTTTGTCTCACCCGTCGTCTCGATGATCGGACTCGGACTCGCCATCGACTACGGGCTGTTCATGGTGAGCAGATTCCGCGAGGAATCCGCCGCGGGCTACGACACCCGCACCGCCGTCCGCCGCTCGGTGACGACCGCGGGCCGCACGGTCGTCTTCTCCGCGACCATGATCATCGCCAGCCTCGGCGGCATGCTCCTGTTTCCGCAAGGCTTCCTCAAATCCATGGCCTACGGCGCCATCGCCACCGTCTCGCTCGCCGCGCTCACCGCCATCACAATCCTGCCCGCCCTCCTCGCGATTCTCGGTCCCCGCGTAGACGCGCTCGGATTCCCCCGCTTCCGCACCGCCAAAACCGCGCACGACATCGAGAACGGCCTCTGGGGACGCTGCACCCGATGGGTCATGCGGCACCCGCTCACCATCGCCGTACCGATCTGCGTGCTACTGCTGCTCCTGATCCTGCCGGTGCGCAATCTCATCTTCGGCGGTTTCAGCGAGCGCTACCTCCCGCCCGACAACCCCACTCGCCTCGCGCAGGCCGCCATCGACGAACATTTCGCGCAACGCCGCTCCGACCCGATCGAACTCGTCATCGTCTCCGACGACTCCCTCGCCGTCGGCGCCACCGTCCGGCAGGCCAACCGAGCTCCCGGACTCACGGCCGACTTCGACATACCGTCCCGCTCGACCACCGACAAGAACGTCTATCGCACCCGCGCGATTCTCGCCGACTCCGACGAAGCGGGCACCACCATCGACCATCTGCGTTCGATGGAACTCCCCGATGAGGTCACCGTGCTCGTCGGCGGCGTGCCCGCCATCCAGAAGGACAGCATCGACGCACTCCTCTATCGCATTCCGATCATGATCGCGCTCGTCCTTCTGCTCACCACGGCGCTCATGTTCCTCACCTTCGGCTCGCTGGTCCTTCCCATCAAAGCCGCACTCATGAGCGCACTCGGCCTCGGCTCCACCCTCGGAATCCTCACCTGGATATTCGTCGACGGACACGGCGCGGGACTACTGAACTTCACACCCCAGCCGATCCAGTCCAATGTGCTGGTGCTGATCATCACGATCATCTACGGACTATCGACCGACTACGAAGTCTTCCTGCTCTCCCGCATGGTCGAAGCGCGCGCCGAGGGAGCGAATACCAGTGAAGCCATCCGCGTCGGCACCGCCCGCACCGGCAATATCATCACCGCCGCCGCACTCATCCTCCTGGTGGTCACCGGAGCCTTCGCCTTCTCCGATCTGGTGATGATGCAGTACATCGCCTTCGGGATGATCGCCGCGCTGTTCATCGACGCCACCATCCTGCGCATGCTGCTCGTGCCCGCCATCATGAAACTGCTCGGCGACGACTGCTGGTGGGCGCCGGAATGGATGAAACGCCTCCAACGGCGCGTCGGCCTCGGCGAACCGACCCTCGACGACGAACACCCCGGCCGCGAAACGACCGTCGACTTGGCCGAGACCATCCCGATCACCGATCCCGTCACCACCCGGCTACCGGTGGTCACGGGTGCGCCCCGCGACATGTAGCAGCAGCCACCGAACCGTCACACACGGCAAAAGCGCTCTCCGACGGCGGTCGGAGGGGTACGCTCTGCGCCAGAACCGGACCTGACGAGGTTCGGACGACCGGAGTCACCACGGCCACTGGACCGAAGGACGACCACCGATGAGCAGCCGTCTCGATGCCGAATACGCCGACCCCACCCCGTTACGCGTGCGGATCGACACCCACGAGCACTACTCCGAGAAAGCGCACGACCCGACCGAGGACGTCCTGGCCGCGCTGGGACTATCCGGCGCCGAATACCTGGCCGATATCGGTTGCGGCGACGCCCGCTTCCTCGCCGACCTGGTGTCCTCGGGCCACCGCGGCCGGCTCGTGGGGATCGACACCTCCCCCACCATGGTCGCCGCGGCCGACGTCCTACCCGGCGTCCTCGGCGTCCTCGCCGACGCCGAGCGAATTCCCTTCGACGACAACACCTTCGACACGATCACCGCCCGTCACATGCTGTATCACGTGGACAATCCACGGGTGGCGCTCGACGAGTTCCGCAGGACGACCAAACCCGGCGGCACCGTCGCGGTCGTGGTGAACCACCCGGGAAACTGTCCCCGTACCGCCGAACTGGTCGCCGCGCACGCCAATACCTACGGGATCGAACAGACCGGGTCGTTCCGGGCGTCCGTCGACTCCGACAGCCTGCCGCGACTGATGTCGGATGTGTTCGGAGCGGTGCGGATCCACCGCTCCGATAACGCCCTCGTCTTCGACAGCGCCGAACCGCTGGTTCGATTCGCCGAGGCGCTGTTCGCCTTCTACGGGGTTCCCGCCGATCTCCCCGAACGAGATGCGATCCTCGAAGATCTGCGTGCCGACGTCGAGGATTGGTTCGCGGCTCATCCCGGGGAAAGGTGGCGTGATCCCAAGGGATATGTCGTCGCCGCGGCGCGTGTGGACGCGGGCTGATTCGACCGGTCAGGATCTTTGCCCTCCCTTTGTCTGTGCGGTTTTGTATGGCTGGGACGTGCGTGTGCATTGTTGGCCGGGATTCGGTGTTCGAGACCAGTGAAGACATAGTTAGATGCGCATATCTACGTATCGGAATGTTTTATGTAGAACACCCGCTATGACCGAGGCCGTACATCGCGATTCCTCATTCCTCATCCGCCCACCTGCTATCGGGTGCCACACTCCCCCACGCGCCTACTTCGGGCGCTGTCCACCACCACTCCCCCACCGAGCGCGACACGTTCCGCGTTGCGCTCCGATACGGACAACCGACCAGTACCCTGACCCGTGAGACCCGGATCCCCCATCGGCGCCGGAGGTCTACGAACGCCGATCACCACATTCGACAGAGGATTTCGATGCGCACACAGAGTCGACGCCGCGCCATGGCAGCTCTGGGAGCCGCCACCGCCGCGCTACTCATCGGGACCACCGCGCCCGCGCACGCTCGTCCCGCCCCTCCCGCCCGGATCGCTCCGCTCGGTGACGACTTCCTCTGGGGCGTAGCGGCATCCGGCTACCAGTCCGAGGGACACGCACCGGACAGCAACTGGTCCAGGTATGTCGCGGCGGGCAAGACCAGCGACCCATACCTCGACTCGGTGGACTTCTTCACCCGGTTCCGCTCGGATATCGCACTGGCCGCCGGACTCGGCGTCGAGGTATACCGTATCGGAATCGAGTGGGCCCGAGTCCAACCCGTGCCCGGCGTATGGGACGAGGACGGGTTCCGTTTCTACGACGATGTGATCGCCGCCATCGAGGCCGCGGGTATGCGGCCGATGATCACCCTCGACCACTGGGTGTACCCGGGCTGGGAAGTCGACCGCGGCGGCTGGGCGAACCCAGGCATCGTCGAGGACTGGCTCGCCAACGCGCGAACGGTCGTCGACCGGTATGCCGGCGCCGCCCCCCTCTGGGTCACGTTCAACGAACCCGCCGCCTACGTACTCAACGAAACCAGCCACGGGGGCATCTCCCCCGCTGCCGCGCCCACCATGTTCGAACGGATCGCGCAGGCGCACAACAGCATCTACGACCACATCCACCGCGTTCAACCCGACGCGATGGTCACGAGCAACGTCGCCTACATCCCCGCCGCCGAAGACGCCGTGAACGGCGCCACTGTTGTCAACCGCATCGCGGACCGACTCGATTACATCGGCATCGACTACTACTACGGCATATCTCCCGACACCCTCACCACGACAATCAATTTCACCGATCTCTGGAAGAACCCCCTGCAACCGGAGGGCATCTACTACGCCCTGCAGCATTACGCGCGCCTCTTCCCCGACAAACCGCTCTACATCGTGGAGAACGGTATCCCCACCGAGAACGGCCTGCCCCGCGCCGACGGCGACACCCGTGCCGACAACCTCCGCGACACGGTCTACTGGCTCCAGCGCGCGAAAGCCGATGGCATCGACGTCATGGGCTACAACTACTGGAGTGTTACCGACAACTACGAATGGGGTTCCTATACACCGCGATTCGGCCTCTACACGGTCGACGTCCGGACCGACCCCACCCTCACGCGCACACCCACCGATGCCGTCGCCGCCTACACCGACATCACCCGCGACAACGGCGTTCCGGCCGACTATCGGCCCACTCACGCCCCCAAGCCCTGCTCCTTCGTCGACACGATCGCCAGTTGCGCCGACCCGGTCACCGTCCCGGGCTGAACCCGTCCCGGGATATCCTCTGGTTCCCGGTGTCGGCGTGGTCGGGATGCGCTGGGCCTGGATGCTGAGGATCTCTCCACAATCACGGCACGAGCGAATGACGACCTGCGCGTGCTCGGGCATCCGGCCCGGGTCGCCCTCGACCGGACCCTGGCGTTCCTGGCCGAGCAGTGGCGTCGTTGACCCGTCGCGGCGTGGCCGGATGCCGACGACCAGCCCCGAGTCGCGCACATCGCCGACGGGCGCCGAGCCCGTAGATATGCACAAAGGTTTTCTATCTCCGAGAATCTCACTTCGTGATGTGAGAATGTCATTTCATGCTCGAGCTCATCTCCACACCTCGCGGTCCTCGCGCACGACAGCTGCGGCGCGCTATCGGCTCGGCGGTGGCTGTCGTATCGCTGACCGCCACGGCCCTTGCCGTCGAGGCGACAGCGCACGGACAACCCGCCTCCCCCAGCGCCTCGAGCGGCTGCTCGACGCCAACACCGGCCTCGGGTGAATCCACCCTGCAGTTCACGAACGGCGGCAAGACAGGCACGTATATCCAGAGCATTCCGCCCGGCGCGAACAAGCCGCTACCCGTCGTACTCGACCTGCACGGGTTCATGGAACCCGCCGACATCGAGCATTCCGGCACGGGGCTCGCCGAACTCGGCACAAGTCGCGGATTCTTGACGATCACCCCGCAACTCAGCGAACTCCGGTTACCCCAATGGGATTTCACCGAGAACAGTGCCGACATCACCTACCTGTCGCAGCTGCTCACCCATGTCGAAGAGACACTGTGCGTCGACCGGCAGCGGATCTACGCCACCGGGCTCTCCATGGGCGGGTTCACGAGTTCGTCGCTGGGATGCCAACTCTCCGAACGGATCGCGGCCATCGCGCCGGTCGCGGGTCTGCAGGACTTCACCTGGTGCCATCCGAGCCGACCCGTGCCCGTCATCGCCTTCCACGGCTCCGAGGACCCGATCATCGCCTACACCGGCGGCGAGGGCCCCAACGCCCGATTCCTGCCGACGCCGGGCAATACCGGTTCGTCCCTCAATGATTCCGAACCCGGCGTCAACGGTCCCAATAGCCGAAGTATCCCCGATAATGCCGCCGCCTGGGCCCGGCGCAACGGCTGCGCGGCCGAACCCACCGATCAGCTCGTCGCGCCCGATGTCAGCCTGCGGAACTACGCGTGCCCGGCCGACGCCTCCGTCCAGCTGTATACGGTGCTCGGCGCGGGTCACGTCTGGCCAGGCACCTCGTCCGCGGTGTATCCGCAACCGTTGGTCGGCGCGAATACCACGTCCATCAACGCGACTCAGCTCATCTGGGATTTCTTCCAGGCCCACCCGCTGCGCCGCTGAGCTCCAGAACTGCGATGAGCTCGGCGTAGTCCGCCAACGGCTCGGTCCCGAGGAGCGATCACAGTCCGACGTGGACGGTTTTCTCCTCGGTGTCGGCCTCGATTCCGCTGCGGCCGAGTTCGCGGCCGATTCCACTGCCGCCGCGTCCGCCCCACGGCAGGGAGGGGTCGGGCACGCCCCAGCCGTTGATCCAGACCGTGCCGACGCGGAGTTGTTCGGTCACCGTCAGTGCGCGCGACAGGTCGTTGGTGTAGACCATGGCGTTGAGCCCGTACTTGGTTTCGTTGGCGATGCGGACCGCTTCCTCGGTCGTCTTGAAGCTGATCACCGTGGCGACCGGACCGAAGATCTCTTCGCGGGCGATGGTCAGGTCGTTGGTCCCGCGGAAGACGGTCGGTTCGACGAAATAGCCGGGGCGGTCGAGGCGGCTGCCGCCGGTGACCAGTTCGGCCCCTTCGTCGCGGCCGATATCGATGTAGCGCAGGATCTGATCGAGCTGGCGCTCGTTGACGATGGAACCCATGGTACTGGTGGGCAGGAACGGATCGCCGATCTGCGCATTTCCCGCGGCTTCGACCAGGCCGTCGACCACCTTGTCGACGATCGATTCGTGTACGAGGACGCGGGTTCCCGCGGCGCAGACCTGACCCTGGTGGTAGAAGTTGCCCATCGCGATCCAGGGCATCGCGGCCTCGAGGTCGGCGTCGTCGAAGATCAGCTGCGCGGACTTCCCGCCGAGTTCGAGGGTGACCTTGCGGAAGGTGTCACCGGCCAGGCTTTGAATCTGTTTGCCGACCCGCGGACTTCCGGTGAACGAGATCTTGTCGATGCCGGGGTGTCCCGCCAACGCCGCGCCCGCGACGGGGCCGAGCCCTGGCACGACATTGACGACGCCGTCGGGAAGACCTGCCTGCGTAAGCAATTCGACCAACCGCAGCGTCGACAGGGAGGCGTCCTCGGCGGGTTTCACCACCGCGGTGCACCCGGCGGCCAGGGCGGGCGCGAGTTTCCACGCCGCGATCAGGGCCGGGTTGTTCCAGGGGGTGATCGCGCCGATCACACCGAGGGGCTGACGGATGGTGTAGCCGAATCGGCGTTGCGGACCGAACGCGGGCAGCAGTGCGGTCGTTCCGGTGACCTTATCGGCCCATCCCGCGAAATGCCGGAAGACTTCGGCGGCTGCCGGGATATCGCCGTTGACCGAATCGTGGAACAGTTTGCCCATTTCGATCGCCTCGAGGAAGGCGAGATTCTCCGCGTCGGCGGCGATGAGTTCGGCGGCCTTCGTCAGAATCCGACCGCGCTCGCTGCCGCTCATCCTCGACCACGGGCCGTCCTCGAACTGCCTGCGCGCCGCGGCGACCGCGGCGTCGACATCGGCGGGCTGCGCGGCGGCGATCGTCGCCACGTGTTCTTCGGTCGCGGGGTTGAACGAGTCGTAGGTCTGATCCTGTTGCGCGGACGTGTATTTCCCATCGATCCGCAGCGTGGGCTGGGGCAGATCGAACGACGGGCGGGGCGATACGGCGGTCATTGTGTCTCCGGTGACAGCGGGTCTAGCTCGGATGTGGAATGTGTGCCGATCAGATCGGCGGTGTGAACCGGTGTTCGAGACCGGCCCAGGAATGGTCGTAGTCGGGCTGGCGGTGCGGGGCGGCGTAGGCGAAATCGGTGACCACCAGCGGCCAGCGGGTTTCGAACATGAAGGCCAGTGAGTTCTCGATCTTCTGCGGTGTCAGTTCCGCCGCGCTCGCGGTGTCGAAGGTTTCGCGGTCGGGGCCGTGCGCGGCCCACATGTTGTGCAGGCTCGCACCCCCGGGAACGAAACCCTCCGCCTTCGAGTCGTGGGCTCCCTCGACCAATCCCATGAACTCGGTCATCACATTGCGATGGAAATGCGGTGGCCGGAAGGAATGTTCGGAGACGTTCCAGCGCGCGGGGAATGCGACGAAATCGACATTGGCCTGCCCGGGGGTATCCGAATGCGAGGTCAGCACCGTGTAGATCGAGGGATCGGGGTGATCGAAGCCGATTGTTCCCATGGCGTTGAAATGGCGGAAGTCGAAGACGTACGCGGCATGGGATCCGTGCCAGGCCACCACGTCCAGCGGTGAATGGTCGTATTCGGCATCCCACAGATTGCCGCCGAATTTCTGGACGACCTGCACGGGTTGCTGGAGATCTTCGTAGGCGGCGACCGGGTAGCGGAAGTGGCGGGCGTGGGCCAGGCCGTTGGCGCCGATCGGGCCCAGTTCCGGTAGCGCGAAGGCCGAACCGTAGTTCTCGCACACGTATCCGACGGCGCGCTCGTCGACGAGTTCGACCCGGAAACGCACCGCGCGACCGATCACCGCGAATTGCCCCGGCCCGACGGCCAGTTTGCCGAATTCGGTGTGAAGGACCAGTCTGCCCCGCTGGGGCAGCACCAGCAGTTCGCCGTCGGCGTCACCGAAATAGCGGTCCCGCATGGTCTCGGTGGCGTAGTACATATGCACCGCGATGCCCTGCCGCTGCAGCGCCGAGCCATTGGCCGCGACGGTGTAGAGGCTGTCGAGGAAATCGCCCTTCGGCCACGAATCCGGCAGCGGATTCCACCGCAACCTGTTGGGATCGGCCACTCCGTCGAGAATCGGCGCGCTGCGGAAGGTCCGGTTGTCGATCCTGGTGTACGGCGGATGCTGCGCAGAAGGGCGGATCCGATACACCCAGCTACGACGGTTGACCGCGCGCGGCTCGGTGAACGCCGTCGCCGACAGCTGTTCGGCGTACAGCCCATAGGGAGCGCGCTGGGGTGAATTCTGGTCCGCCGGTAGCGCTCCGGGGATCGCTTCACTCTGGTGCTGATTGCCGAAACCGCTGAGGTAGGCGAAGTCGGTCGCGGCGGCGATACCGGGCACTTCCTCGGTGATCGAGGTATTCGTCATGATGTCTCCGTCTCCGGGGCTTGATGCCGGTCTCGGGCTCACGCCAGCGCGACGAGTTCGTGCAACGTCGAGCCGCCGCGTTTCTCCGCGCCGGTCTCGGTATGCACGGTCAATTCGAACGACGACTCGAATCGGAAGTAACCGGGATGTCCGACCAGTCGGTGCACCAGCGGTTTGATCAGCCGCGACCGGGCGACGGGGACATCGTCGAGCAGGTCGTGGGCATGGATGACCCTGTCGACCACCAGGCGCAATTCGATACTTCCCGGCACTTCGATCTCGATCCATTCCGGATAGGTCCGGCCTGCGATCGGGTTGAATCGCGCCGGGCCTTCGGTGAGAACCGTTTCGCCCGTGGACAATACGATATCGCCGTGGTGCGCGAGCATCAGCGGGCTGATCTCGTGCCCACCCTGACGCCGCTGTGTCAATACCGAGGCGAACAGCAGCGAGTAGTCATCGACATACAAACGACCCCAGTGCCACCGATCGATGATCTTCTTCATATCGCCGACGCCCCAGTTGTGGTCGTGATAACCACGCCCGGTGACCTCGTATCGGGTGCCGTCGAGTTCGATCGCGCCGCTCACCGTGGCACGCGGCGCGGCCACCATCCACCCGAAGGAATCCTTCGCCCCGAATCGGGTCTCCCCTTTACCCGGCATCCAACTGGGCGTCTCGTTGTGGAATCGCAGATCGAAGACGATGCCGTCCTCTGCCATACGCAGGTGATGGATCGGCAGACCGTCCGACGGGAATTCGGTGTGGGCGTGGTTGTCACCGATGCGCACGTCCATGGCTTCGGCCGAGAACACCGCGGCGGCCTTCGGGTATCGCTTGGACACCTGGCGACGGGTTCCGTCCGGCGCGTAGACCATCATCTCGACCCACGGTTTGGCGTTGGGCAGATCCTCGGGGCGCCGTTTGGTCAGGAACCCGATCACCACGTGCCCGGTGTCGAGATGCGCGTCGAAGTACCAGTGCTCGAAGGCGAGTTTGCTCGGCGAGGGATGGAATCCGTTGTGCTTGGGCTCCACCGGGGTCAGGGCCCCGTCCCGGCGTCCGGGACCATTCCATACTTCGACAATTTCTGCGGTGCTCATGGTCGCTTTCGGTGTAGGTGGATCCGACGACTGCTGCTACCCGTCGGAATTCCGGATCGCCGCGCAGCGAAGGGCTTCCGCGGCGCGCGGGTTATCGGCGCAGCGCGCCGCTGGCGTCGAATTCGGCTTCGCGGCCCTGCATCTGGGCGCGGTACCAGTTCTCGCGATGCCAGAGCATGACCTTCTCGTGTACGCGGGCGAAGGGCGGGAAAACCCTGCGCAGAATTTCCATCACGGTGATGAGGGGGAACCGAAGCAGCGGGATCGCGATCCAGGGAAACGCGGGGGGCATGGTGTAGCCGCGCCGGGTTCCCGGAGCCATGTACATCGCGGAGTACACGGAGTTGATGCGGAAGTTGTACAGCTCGCGCAACCTCGTGAGGCCGCGGTGGCCGGCGCGAGGCGCGAACGCCGCCGGGTAGGACTCGATCAACTCCGCACCGTGCTGTCCCGCGTCGTAGGAGCGTGACGCGATGGTCATGGCCAGCACGCGCAACGAGTCGATGACCGTTTCGGGATACCAGCGCACCCGCACACCGAGCAGATAACCCATGTACTTCTGAAAGTGCAGCAGCGCACGGATTTCCGACGGAGTCGTCTGGTAGCCGAGCGCCCACAGGCCGAGTCCGGGGGTGACGCTGCCGCCGAGCAGGGTCAGCATCTGGTAGGTCTGACTGATCGGCAGACCCCATTTGTCGATATCCCATTCCGGATGCCCGGCGACCTTCGCCCGGACCGCGACGTGCATGACGCGCACCTTCAACGCCGTGGCACGCCCGGCCGAGCCGGGGGTCAGCAGCGCATGGGGTTCGGAGACATCCATCCAGAAGCGGGTGGTCTCCAGGAAACGGCGCAGCGCACTGTCACCCGCGTATCCGCCCGCCAGTGACAACGGCGTCGCGACGGCGGCCTCGGTGTACATCTCGAGTGTTTCCGCGCCCGCGAAACTGAACAGCATCGTGCCCCAACGCCGCCAGATCGCCGCGCCCTGCTCGACCAGCTCGGGCACGACCCATTCGGGCACCGTCTCGAATTCCTCGAACAGCACGCGCATCGATTCCGGCGCGTCCTCGATGGCGTCGATGCCATCGGCGAGTGCGGTTTCGAGCATCCGACGCCCGGCTTTCGAACCGATCGGACCGTGCATCACCTCCTCGACGAAACGCTCCGCGACCGGATCGCCGGAGAAGAGATCCTCGCACAACGCGATGACTTGGTCGTCGGTGGGAAACAGCTCCCGACGGGTGATCTTCTTGAAGGTCCGCTCGAATCGCGCGACCTCGGGCGTGGCGCGCGCTGCCCAGTACCGGAACGCGGTCGGACATTTCACCGGCGGTTGTTCGTCGACGCCGCGAACGGGCGGGACTTGCACTGACATGGGGATTCTCTCCTACTATCCGAGTCGGTCCTGGCAGCTGCGCGGGCCTGTTCAGCCCGCCAGCTCACGCCGGACCAGCCATGACCGCAAACGGTCGATGATGTCCGCAACGCCGCCGGGCTGGTCGACCAGGTAGTGGGTGAGCTGCGGCATCTCGATCAGTTCCGCGTGCGGATCGGCACTGGCGGCGTGCATTTCGCGGGATTCGCTGACGAAGGCCGCCTGGTCGCCGCGCAGCGCCATCACCACGGTCGGCGCCTTCACGGTGGTGAGGTCCGAGGGAGCGCTGGCGTTGGAGTGGTCCTCGCTCCACGTGCTCAGCCAACTGCGCGCGGTGACGAAACGCGCGAGCCCACCCGCCGACCAGTTCGCGGCCTCGGGATCGCCGTAGAGGCTGCCCGGTTCGCGGTCGCTCGGATCGAGACTCACATCGATGAATCGCGGATCGGCGACGGTGCGATGCACCACGAACGCGCGATCGGCCCCGGCCCGCCCTTCCGAGCGCGCCAACTGTTCCTGCGCCCAGGCGTCGATCCGGCGGATCCGCCGCAACTGCGCGTCACGGTATTCGGCCACCCAGTCACTCGACAGCGGTAGTGCGCGGTCGGGGGCGTACAGGTCGAGGGCGGGGTCGGTGCGGTAGGGGTCGTTCTCGTCGACGACGGCGGGATCGATCCAATTCCGCAGCACCCGTGCGCGACCGGGGTGCGCCCCCACCAGCATCAACCCGTCGGCGGGACTCAGCGCGTCGAGCGCCACCGCGTCCCCGGAAGGGGTCCGCGTGATGGTGGGATTCTCGGCTTGGGATTGATAGAACGACATCAGCGGGCCGCCGCCACTGAATCCGAGCAGCACCACCCGTTCGTAGCCGTGGGTCTCACGCATCCAGCGCACGCCAGCGCCGAGATCCTCGGCGGCGCGCTCCATCAACAGCGCTGCCTCGTTGGCCGCGTAGCGGGTGTTCATCGCCATGATGGGAATTCCGGCCTCGGCGAAGGCGCGAACCAGGAAGTGGGACAGGAAGTTCGACGCCGGATGCGCCATCAGCACCACGGTCCGTGACGAGCCGCGTTCCGGTGTGACCAGATTTCCGTGCAGCGTCGGATAGTGGCGGCTCAAGCCGGAGTGGATCTCCACTTTGCCGTCGACGGCGGGCCGGTACGGAATGCGCTGGAAGTGGTCTTCAACCGTGTCGGCCAACGGTGGCCTCCTGAATCTGTCTCGTTCGCGGGTTGTGATCGACCTCGCGATCACGAACCATACTCTAAAGTACACCAGACGGTACTAAAAGGTATGGAATTGAGGAGTTCGATGAGCGAGGACAGTGCAGAGCGGGACGCGGTGTCGCCGCCCTCGGTCGATGACACCGTGCGGGTAGCGCACCGACGGCGATGGACAGCGCGGGCGGCCGAGATCGGTGTCGCGCGAGCGGCGGTCACCGTCGTCATCGTCGGTGCGCTCGTGGCATCGGCCGTGTTGTTCTCGGCGCATCGGACCTCCACGCGAGATCGGGAAGATCGCGCGGCGTTCCTGCAGGCCGCCCGCCAAGCGGTCGTCAATCTGACCACCATCTCGGCGGAGAGCGTCGAGGCCGATATCGCCCGCATCCTGGACGGCTCCACGGGGTCCTTCCGGGACGATTTCGCCGCGCGCACGGCCGCTTTCACCTCGGTGGTCGAGCAGGCGCATGTCTCGACGGTCGGGACGGTCACCGAGGCGGGTATCGCGTCCCGCAGCGGCGACGAAGCCGAAGTTCTGGTCGCGGCCACCTCCAAGGTCACCAATGCCGCGGGCGCGCAGGACGAACCGCGAGTGTGGCGGCTGCGAGTGGTCCTGCGGCGGTCCGCGGATCGGATTCTGGTGTCGAACGTGGACTTCGTGCCGTGAGCGCCGGGAAGAGCGCGCGCTCCCTCGTCGCCGCCGTCGTGCTGATCGCCTCGATCACGGCGACGGCCTGGCTCGCGGTCACGTACCGAACCGACAGGGCCCACGATGCCGCCTACGCCGAAGCGGGCCCGGCCGCCGCGACGGCCGCGGCGGCGGTGTTGTCATACGCTCCCGACACCGTCACCGACGACCTCGCGCGGGCCCGATCGCACCTGACCGGTGATTTCGCGGCCTATTTCGACAGACTCGGCACCGACGTCGTCCTTCCGGCGGCGCGGCAACGTCATATGAGATCCGAGGCCACGGTCACCGCGAGCTCGGTCGTCTCGGCCACCTCCGATCACGCGGTGGCGCTGGTCTTCCTCAGTCAGGTCACGACCGCCGACGATCTGGCCCGGCCGACCACCGTGTCCAGCACCTTGCGTCTAGAGCTGACCAAGGTCGGCCACCATTGGCTCGTCACCGAACTCGACTCCGTCTGACCCGCCGACATCGCGGCACAGGTTCATCGCGGCGGGGCAAGGAGTGTCGGGAGCGTGGCGGGTTTTCCGCGGTCTTCACGCCGGAGTCCCGCGTCGGCGTACAGCCTCCCGTCACCGCCGAGATAACTGCCGTCGATCGTGTTGTACGTGCCGACCGCCGCCGCCGGATGGGTGGCCCCCGCCGAACCCTCGGACGCCGAACCAGCGCCATCGGGGTTTCTGCACAGTTGAACCGTGGCCGCGCGCCGACCGGGAAATTCGATACACGGCAGGTTCCGAGCGCCACGCACCGCCCGTGGATCATCCACGGCGACTTTGCAATACAGTCCCGGCGGGGTGGGCATCACGTCGGTCTCGGTGGGCGAGCGACGCTGCTCCGGCGGCAGGAACCCTTCGATGCACGGTGGCGGGTCGTTGAGCTGGTCGGCGAAGAAGGTGTTCTGCGCCGGGTCATCGCTGTTGGGCAGGCCCGCCGATTGCGACGCGGCGATCAGCGGCGGGTAGAGCACCAGAATCTGTTCCAGGGACGGGTTGTAGACCGCGGCGACCTGTTCGACCGAGGCCAGATTCGACAGCAGCAGCGGCACTGTGGGGCGCAGGTCGCTGAACAGCGCGCCGACGGTGGCGGCGGCGGGGGCCGCTCGGTGCAGCACGCCGCGCAGCTGCGGATCGCTGTCACGTAACTGCGCGGTGAGCGCGGCCAAGGAGGAGGCCCACTGACGGATGGAGTCGCTGGTCGCCGTCTGGGTGTCGAGCAGTGGCCCGATCTGGTCGATCAATGTCGCGGCGGGATCGCTGACCTGCGCGGCGGCACGGGCCAATCGGTGCATGGCATCGATGAGTTGTCTCAGCTGCGGTCCCGCGCCGTCGACGGCGACGAAGGCCTCATCGAGCACCGTGCGCAGATTGCCGGGGCCGATCGCGTCGAGAGCTGCGTCGAGCTGGTCGAGGATGGGACCGACCTCCTCGGGAATGGTGGTGCGGTCGACCGGAATGACCGCGCCGTCGGAGAGGTACGGACTCCCCGCGCGACGTGGCGTCAGGTCGAGATATTGCTCTCCCACCGCGGACATACTGCGGACGGCGGCGTCGAGATCGGCGGGAACCTTCGTCGAGGAGTCTAGGGTGAGGGTCGCCGTCGCGCCGTCGCGACTGGTCGCCAACCCGGTGACGCGGCCGATGGTGACCCCGCGATAGCTGACATCGGCGTTGGGGTAGAGACCGCCGCCCGCCCGCAACTGCACCGTCACCGAGTAGCGGCCGATGCCCGCGCGTTGCGGGAGCTGGGCGAATTGCACACCGGCCACCGCCAGTGACACCGTCGCGATCACCGCGAAAATCCACAGCTTGCGGGGAAGCGGGCGTACACGTTTCGCTCTCATCGCGGGCTTTCGGGTCGGGGCGAGGCGGATGGATCGAGTAATTCCGGTAGCGAACTCGGCGCGTGCCGCGGGCTACCGGGTTCGGTATGACCGAGAATGCCTTCCAACCCGCCGAGCATGCCCTGCAGCGGGGTGCCCAACAGCAACGCGTTGTCCAGGGTGCCCAACGTCAGGTCGAGGATGATGTCGCCGTTGGCGTAGTCACCGCGGACCGCGTTGGCGTAGGTATCGATGGGAAACGGGTAGGTCAGCAGGTAGCGCAGAGAATCGGTGAGCGAGCTCCCCGCGTCGGCCAAGCCGGCCAATATCGGCTGCAGATCACGTAATTCGGCGGCGAGGTCACCACTGGTCGTCGTCACGATGGTGCTGGCGGTCCGGCCGAGCTGGCCCAGGCTGGTCAGCGCGCGGGTGAGATCGGCGCGGCGATCGTGCAGGACCGCGAGGGCGGGTTCCAGACGCGCGATGGCAGCGCCGATCTCGTCGTGGTGCGCGACGAGCCGAGCGCCGAGGGCGTCGATTCCCGCGATGGCATCGATGATGTCGGTTTTCTGCTCGTCGAGTCCGCGCAGCAGGATATCGAGTTTGTTCAGCAGCTCCCTGACCGCGTCCTCCCGGCCCGACAGCGCGGCATTCAATTCGCTGCTGATATCACGGATCTGGGCCAGTCCTCCCCCGCTGAGCACCAGGGATACCGAGGACAAGGTCTGTTCGGTGGTCGGGAACGCGCCCGCGCGCGCCAACGGGATCACCGCTCCCGCGCGCAGTTCGCCGCGGGCGGGCTCGGTGGTCGGCGCGGCCAGCTCGATATGCGTCGCGCCGAGCAGACTGGTCTGCCCCACCGCGGCGATGGCATTCTCGGGAAGACGCACCTCGGCGTCGAGGCTGACGGTGACCAGTGCGTGCTGTCCGCGCAACGCGATATCGGTGACGGACCCGACCGTGACATCGGAGACCACCACCGGCGAATTGCGGTCGATGGTGGACACATCCGGCATTTCGATCCGCACCGAATACGCGCCCGCCCCGTGCCCGGCGGTGCCCGGCAGGGTGAGAGTGTTGAGCCCTCGCCACCCGCATCCGCTCACGGCGACGACGCTCAGCAAGGCGAGTGCGGTCCCCCTGGCCGCCGAACGGGTAGCCCGCCGGAATGCGGTCGCGGTCATCGGGGACCTCCCGGGAGGAGAAGCTGCTCGAGCAGGGGGCGTGAGGAGGGTTCGACCGTGGCCGCGGGCGCGAGATCGGGTGTGCTGTAGACGAGTTGACCCGGCAGCGCCCCGACGCCACGGGATGGATTGAGTGTCAGCGGCAGGTAGTCGACGGACAGCAGACTCAACAGCGGTCCGAGATAGTGCGCGCACAGTTCGGCTCCCCGCTCGGCGTCGGAATCCTCGGCCGCGGCAATGGCCGAGCAGAGGAAATTGACCGGGTTGGCGAAGTTGCTCAATGCCAGCGCCGAGACGACCGAGTTGTGGGCGGGCTGATAGATGTTCTGCAGGTTCGCCAGCGCCGTCGGCGCGACATGCAGGACCTGCGCTATCCCGTCGCGCTGCTGGGCGAGCGTGGCGACGACCTCCGACAGACTCTCGGCGGTCCCGGTCAGGCGGTCGTGGTTGTCGGTGACGAATCGGTTGACCTGTCCGAGTGCGTCATCGAGCCGGGTGAGCGCCGTCCCGATGTCGGCGCGGTTATCGGCCAGCAGGGTGGTCACCGAGGCCAGGCGATTATTGATCGCCACGATCTGCTGCCCGCTCTCGGACAGCGCCGTGACGAAGATCTGCAGATTGGTGATGATCGACATCAGGTCACCGCGGCCGTCGGAGAGTGTTCTCATCGCCTCCGAGAGGTGGATCAGCGTCTGATGCAAGGTCGGTCCCTGATCGCGCAGGTTGGTCGCGGCGGTATCGATCACCTGACCCAGCGGTCCCCGCGGGTCGGCCGACGTCGGACCGAGCGCGTCGACCAGCCGTCGCAGCTGGGTTTTGATCTGGTCCCATTCGACGGGGACGGCGGTGCGACCGATCGGGATGGTCGCCTCCGACGACAATCGCGGACCGCCGGTGTAGGCGGGCGCGAGCTGAACGAACCTGGAGGACACCAGGTTCGGCGACATGATCACCGCCTTGGCGTCGGCGGGCACCGGCTGGTCGGCGTCGATGCGCATCCGGACCAGAACCTTGTCGCCCGCGGGTTCGATGTGCTCGATACTGCCGACGGTCACGCCCATGACGCGCACATCGTCACCGGGGTAGAGGCCGGTGGCGGCGACGAATTCGGCGGTGACGGTGGTGCTGGTCAATCGCGGTGCCACACCGTAGGACACGGCCGCGAGCACCGCCACGGCCACGGCCGATGCCAGCCAGACCAGCGCGGGGCGGCGGGCCCGTCGGCTCGGTGTCGGTTCGTCGGTCATCGGCCCTCCTGCGGCTGATCGGCGGGAGGCTGCGCCGACGGTACGGGCGGACCGAGGGCGGCGCGAATGAACGGCTCGATGATCTGGCCCGGAATGAGATTTTGTATGTAGGAGTTGAAGAACGGCCCGCTGGCGACGGCCTCGCCGAGTTCGGTCATATACGGACCGAGCCGCTCGATGGCCGTGGCGATGTTATCCCTGTTGGCGCGCAGGATCGCCAGCACGCTCGTGAGCTGATCGAGGGCGGGCGCGAGCTGGGTTTCGTTATCGCGCACCAGGCCGCTGAGCTGGGTCGCCAGCTCGGTGACATTGGCGAACAGCGTATTCACGGCCTCGCGCCGATGCTGCAATTCGCCGAGCACGACGGCGGCGTCGTCGACCAGGATCCCCAGTTGCGCACTGCGCTCGGCGAGTACGCCGGTGACACGCTCGGCGTGGGTGAGCAGTTCGCGCAGCGAGCGGTCGCGGTCGGCGACGGTCGCCGAGAGCCTGCCGACTCCCGCCACGGCGGCACGCAGATCCTCGGGCGTGTTCTGCAGCGTGTCCGACAGCACGCGCATCGATGTCGTCAGTTGCGCGGTATCGATCGCGCCCGCGGTGTCGGTGAGATCGCCGAGCGCGTCGGTGAGGTTGTAGGGCGATCGGGTGCGTTCCAGAGGGATGGTGTCACCGGCCCGCAGCGGGCGAGTGCCGGCGGGAATCAGGCGTAGATGGCGGGCGCCGAGGACGGTCGCGGTGACGATCTGCGCGGTGGTGTCCACCCCTATGCTCAGATCGTCATCGAGACTGAATTCCACGGCGACGGTGGCGTTTTCGATCGAGATTTCGCGCACCCGGCCGCTGTCGACACCGGATATCTCCACGACATCGCCGGACTCGAGTCCGCCGGTGTCGGTGAACAACGCCCGATAGCCGGTGTGGCTGCTGGTGAGGGGAAGCGCGTCGATGTTCATGGTGGCGAGCACCACGAGCACGATCAGTGCCGTCCCGACGATTCCGGCGCGAAAGGTGTCGTGTTCCTTGTTGTGACGAATCATTTCGGTGCGCACCTGCCCGTGGTCTGGCCGATGAGAGGCGTGGTGAACGTCATGCCGTCCGCGCCGGTGAGTTTGATGCGCAACCCGCACAGGTAGTAGTTGAAGAAATTCCCGTAGGCGCCGAGGCGGCTGAGCGCGGCATAGGTGTCGGGCAGGCGGCCGAGCACGCTGTCGAGAGTGTCCCCGCCCGCGTTCAACTGGGTCGCCGTCCTGTCGAGTTCAGCGATCGTTCCCGCCAGCGCCGGTCTGTTCTGGGTCAGCAGCGTGGCCAGCGTCGCGGCGGAGGCGTCGACGTGGTCGAGCGCCGCTCCCCACTCGGCGCTGTCGGCGGCGAGTCCGGAGGCGATCTGCTGGACTTTGTCCAGGGCCGAGGACAATTCGTCGCCGTGGCGATCGATGCTGGCGAGCACCGTATCGAGATTGGTGATGACCGCGCCGATGAGCTGATCTCGATCCGCGAGCGCGTCGGTCAGGGTGGCGGCGTGGGCGAGCAGCGAGCGAACCGTGCCGCCCTGGCCTTGCAGAACCGCGATCAACTCCCCGGACAGGTTGTTGATCTGTTCGGGATCCAGTCCGCGCAGCAACGGCTGGAAGCTGCCGATCAACAGATCCATATCGAGCGCGGGTGAGGTGTGGTCGCGTGCGATGGTGAACCCGGCGGGCGCCGGCGTCGGATCGCCCGGTCCCTCCCGCAATTCGAGATAGCGATCACCGACCAGATTCTGGTAGCGCACGACCGCGCGGGTGGCGTGGGTGATGCGGTAGGTGTCCTCGATATCGAGGTCGACTCGTACCGAGTAGGCCTCGCCGATCTCGACGGCGGTGACGCGCCCTACCTCGACTCCGGCGACCCGGACGAAATCGCCGCTCCGCAAACCGGAGACATCACTGAATTCCGCGCGGTATCCGGTGTGCCCGTCGAAACGGAACTGGCCGAACACCACCACGAGCAGGCCGAGGACCAACAACATGACCGCGGCGAAGATACCGGCTTTGACGGCGGTGACGGTGAAATTCATCGTGGTTGTCCCGGAGTGGAAGTGGCGTAGAGGAATTCCAGCAGCGAACCGGGAACCAGCCGCGGTCCGCCGGTGTCGGCGCCGAAGGGGTTGGCGCCGATATCGGCGACGACGAACGGCGTCGGCACCTCGGGCATCGTCACCGTCGGCAGCGCGCCGCAGCGCGGCCCACCGGTGGCGCGGACGACGGGCAGATTATCCGGATAGGTGTAGGGCTCGGCGCCGAAGAGCAGCGTCGAGCGCAACACCATGCTCCTGCCATTGCCGCCGGTGACGGGTTCGGCGAGGACGCGCGCCCGGTCGGCGCCCTGCAGGAAACAGGTCAGCAGTGGCGCGTACCGGCCGAGCAGGTCGGTGGTCGGGCGCAGCTCGGTGATCGCGGTGACCAGCGGTTCGCTGTTCTCGGTGAGCACGGCGTCGGTCGTGTCGGCCATCCCGATGACGGCGAGCAGCACATGGTCCAGCAGGTCGCTCTCGGCCACCAGCGTGTCCGCGGTGGTCGAGGCGTTGGTCAGGGTAGCGGCGAGATCGTCGGCCGCGCCGGCGTAGACGGCGGCGGTGTCCGCGGTGGCGCGCAGGTCGCGGCGGATCTGGGGAAGTCTCGGATTGATCTGTGCCAGCGCGGTATTGGCGTCGTCGATGGCGCGCCCGAGGTCGGCCCCGTTACCGCGCATGGCCGCGGCGATCGCCGACAGTGTGGTATCGAGCTTTTCCGGGGCCACGGCCCGCAGCACCGAGATCAGCGATTCGAAGACCGAATCGATCTCGACGGTGACCGAGGAGGCGCGGATGACAGCGCCGGCGGCGATCGGTGTCGCCGAACTCGGGGTGGCCGGGTCGGTCAGGGTCACGTACTTCTCGCCGAAGATGGTCGTCGAGGTGATGTCGGCGCCGGAATCGGCGGGGACCTCGGAGGCCTCGTCGCGGTTCAGGCGCACGCGCACCACCGCGCCACGCGCGTCGTATTCGACGGCGCTGACTCGTCCGACTTCGACGCCGTGCCTCTTGACCAGAGCACCTGTGCGCAGCGCCAGTCCGGCCCGCCCGGATTCGATGGTGATCTCCACCGAGGGCCGGAACGCTCCCCGATAGGACAGATAGGTCACGGTGAACAGCCCCGCGACCACCGCGGCCAGGCACAGGGCGGCCAATTTCTTCGCGAAGGATCCCGGTGTCGTCATCAGCCCGCCAAATGCAGTTGTCTGGCACTGCCGTA
This sequence comes from Nocardia sp. NPDC005366, assembly GCF_040606855.1. Lineage (NCBI taxonomy): Bacteria > Bacillati > Actinomycetota > Actinomycetes > Mycobacteriales > Nocardiaceae > Nocardia > Nocardia sp. NPDC005366. The sequence goes on along the minus strand of NZ_JBEXFQ010000014.1, from coordinate 74,641 downwards.
CAGCGCGAGTGAGATCAGCAGGGTGACGGTGACGACACAGATCAGTGACAGCCGCACCGCCCGGCCCGTCGCGATTCCCACCCCGGCCGGACCGCCCGTGGTGTGGTAGCCGTAGTAGGTGTGGATCAGCATGACCACCAGCGCCATCGCGATCGCCTGGCCGAACGACCACAGCACGTCGGCGGGGTTGAGGAAGGTCATGAAGTAGTGGTCGTAGACACCCGCGGACTGGCCGAGCATGACCACGGTGGTGATCCGGCTCGAGTAGAACGCCGCGACCACGCTGAGCGCGTACAGCGGCACGACCACGATCATGCCCGCCAGCAGGCGTGTCCCGACGAGGTAGGGCAGTGAACGGATGGCCATGGAATCGAGTGCGTCGATTTCCTCGCTGATGCGCATCGCGCCCAGTTCGGCGGTAGTTCCCGCGCCGATCGTCGCCGCCAGCCCGACCCCGGCGGTCACCGGCGCGACCACACGGACGTTCACGTAGGCGGACAGGAATCCGGTGAAGGCTTCCACGCCGATACCGCCGAGCGCGTCGTAACCCTGGATCGCCACGGTGGCGCCCGCGAAGAAGGTCAGCAGGCCCATGATGACGACGCTGCCACCGACCATCGCCAGCACTCCGGTGCCCAAGCTGATCTCCGAGATCAGCCGTAGGGTTTCGTCGCGGTAGGCGCGGGCGGCCTTTCCCGTCGACAGCAGTGCGCGCAGATGGAACAGGATCTGGTCGCCGATGGCGTCGACGGCGCGCCCGACACCGCGGCTTCGCCGTCGCAGGGCGCGGATGTAGTCGGTGGAGGAGATCATGGGCGTCCGCTGACGGCAAGGCCGATCGAGGTCAGCACGGTATTGGCGACGAAAAGCGCCACGGCGGCGAAGACGACGGTCTCGTTGACGGCGCTGCCGACGCTTTTCGGTCCGCCGGTGACCGACAGACCACGGTGGCAGGCCACCAGTCCGGCGATCGCTCCCGATATGGCGGCCTTGATCTCCGAGAGTGCGAGTTCGCCCAGTCCGACGAGCAATGTCACGCTGGAGGCGTAGGAACCCGGCGAGACGTCCTGGAGGAATACCGAGAAGAAGAAGCCGCCGGTCAATCCGATCGCGCACACCGCGCCGTTGAGCAGCACCGCGACCACCGTCGAGGCCAGGACTCGCGGGAGTACCAGCCGGTGGATCGGGTCGATGCCGAGAACCTGGATGGCGGAGATCTCCTCGCGGATCACCCGGGAGCCTAGATCGGAGGCGATCGCGGTCGCGCCGGCGCCGGCCACGACGAGAACCGTGACCAGCGGCCCGATCTGGGTGATCGCCCCGAGCCCCGCGCCCGCTCCCGCCAGGTCGCTCGCACCGATCTCCCCCAGCAGCGAATTGAGGGTGAACACCACGAGCACGGTGAACGGGATCGACATCATCACGGTCGGCAGTAGCGACACGCGCACCAGGAACCAGCACTGTTCGACGAACTCATGCCACGGGAATCGCTTGCGCGGCAGGGCCCGTGCGGTGTCGACGGCCAACAGGTAGAACTCACCGAGCGCCGATACGGCCGTGCGCGCCCCGCCCGCGAGTTTCGTCACCGACCGACCTGCTCGTGTGGGTATCGCGCGCAGCGGCTGTCCGAGCGTCGTCACGCCGAACTCACCGGTCCCCGGTACACCCCGATGACAGCCGCTGTCCGTATCATCGCACCACCCGGTATTTCAGCATCATGTCGTGGTCTTCGTGGTCGAGAATGTGGCAGTGCCAGACATAGCCTTGCAGCACAGCGGTTTCGGCTGAGCCGTCGGCCGCGTGCGCACCCGTGTGACCGTGGTGCTCGTGTGCGCCGAGGCGTGGGAATGTCGCGTCGGGATCGAAGCCGAGTTCCTCGGCGGTCGGAAAACGGACGATAATGCTGGTGACCGTCCCGCCGTCGACGCGCACGACATCTTTCCAGCCTGCCTCCCACGGCTCGGGCGGGAGCATCGGCCCCGCGAGGAAGCCGTCCGCCGACGGCGCCCATTTCACCCCGACCGGCGGTTGCGGATGCGCGAGTTGGTAATCCACGGTGCGCAGGGGAGCTCGGCCCAGAATGCGGAACGTGACCAGGTGCAGGTGGATCGGGTGCGGGTCAGGGGTGATGTTGATGATGTTCCACTGTTCGACGGTGCCCTGTTTCGGCATCTCGATATCGGGACTGGCGAAGGTGATGTTGTTCAGCGACATGATCGCGGGCGGGTTGCGCACCGCATAGGGCTGACTGACGGTGACATCGCGAATCACCGTCGGCATCGCCAGGGGTGCCAGCGCCGCGCGCCGATGGTTGCCGCCGCGCAGTCGGTCCGGGACGGGGCCGGTGAAACCGAGGCGATCCTCGGCGCGGAACCGGCAGAACACCGGCATGGCGACCTCGCCGAGGATCGCGGCCTGGAATACCGGGGCCTCGTCGTTGCACAGTTCGACCGAATCGCCAGGGGCCAAGCCGGAGAAGTCGACCAGTAGATCCACGCGCTCCCCCGGGGAAAGACGCAGCTGCCGAACCGGGACCGGCGCGTCGAGCAGCCCGTGCTCGTTGCCGATCACCCAGAACCGCATTCGATTGCCGAAGAACAGATTCCAGACACTGAACGATGCCGCGTTGAGCACCCTGAAGCGATACAGTCCGCGGGCCACCGGAAGCTGCGGCCATATCTTGCCGTTGACAATCCCGATATCGCCGACGGCCCCGCCTTCCCATCCCCCTTCGGGGACGATGAAGGTCGAGCGGATCGATTGATGTCCGTCGGCGGTGAAGATCTTCTCCTGCAATACGAGCGGAACCTCGAATTCGCCCGCGGGCAGGCCGAGCGGATTCTCTGGTTCGCCCGAGTCGAATTCGTCTCGTAACAGGAACATTCCGGCCAGTCCCGCGTAGACGTTCGTTCGCGTGATGCCCATGGCGTGGTCGTGGTACCACAGGTGCCCCGCGTCCTGCGCGAGCGGGAAGTCGTGGTCGATACTTCCGCCGGGAAAGACGAGTTGTTCCGGGTGCCCGTCACTGCCGGGCGGCGTGACGCCGCCGTGCAGATGTAGTGACGTCGGCGGTGCGGTGCGGAAACTCTCGGAGACGCCGTGCACGCTCGTATCCATATCGGCGGCGAAGGGATGCGCGCCGATCCGATTGGTGAAACGCATATTCAGCGGTCGACCGGCCCGATGTTCGATCGTCGGGCCGAGATAGGACATCCCGTTGTAGCCGAGCGCCGGTGATTCCGGCAGGTCACGGTGGAATCGATGCGTCGTCGACGACGCGATCAGCTCCAACCGGTCCGCGCGCACGACCGGGATCCGAGGCAGCTCGTCGACGAACGGTTCGACCTTCGGCGAATGGAAGAGGAGCGGGCTTTCCGCCCCGGACGGCAGCAGCGGATCGGCGGACCCCGTCGGGGGCGGGACCAACGCAGAGCCGATCAAACCAGCGCCGACACCGCGCAGAAAACGCCGCCGCCCGATCGGCTGTCTCATCTTCGAACCCTTCTCGGGTGGCCTCGTCGCGCACCCCGCAGCGGTGACCGTACCATCAAGTACAGTGTTCGGTACTATTTTGGATGGTAATCAGAGCGGGTCCATCGATGGCCTCGCGAGAGGATCTCGGTGACCAGCAGATCTCGAATCATCGCCCGCACAGCCGGTGCCGCGTCTCTGGCGCTGGGCATCCTCGCCGCCACCGTGCCCGCCGCCTCGGCGCAACCCTCGGCCCCGGGCGCGTGCTCGGCGACCACCGTCCTGGTCCACGACATCGGTCGCGATCAGTCCGAGTTCGGCTCCATGGCAGCGGCATTGCACGACAGCGGGTACTGCACCACGTCCTTCACCTATGGCGTCAGCGCGGCGACCGATATCCTGGGCAGCGGCGGGACGCGCGTGGCCGGACTGGCGACCATGGAAAGCAGCGCGGCGGAGTTGGCGCAGGTGCTGAGCACGCTGGACGCGGCGGGCGCCACGCCGGTCGCCATCGTCGCGCACGGATCGGGATCACTTGTGGCGCAGTACTTTCTGCAGCACTTCGGCGCCCCGCCCGCCCTCCGCGACTTCGTGACCATCGGGCCGATCTGGAACGGAACGAATATCGCGGCACTCGGCGCCATCGAGCAGCTGAGCCGTGATCTCGGCACCTACGACGCGGTGCTCGCCCTCGAGACGCCGCTGGTCGACCCGCAGTGCGCGGGGTGCAGACAGCTCGTCACCGGATCCGATTTCCTGACCGCGCTGCACCGCGACGGCATACCGACCCCCGGCATCGATTACACCAACATCATCTCGCGGACCGATATTCTCGTCGAACCCCCGATGTCGGCCGACGCGGCCGGAATGTACGTGGCGGTGGTCCAGGACGCGCAACCGGGAAACGCCGTCGACCACTTCCGCCTCCTCGACGACCCCGCCGTGGCGCGGTTGACGATCGCCGCGCTCGGGCACCAGCGCGAACCCTTCACCTACCATCGAGACGTGAGCCCAATCGACGCGCAGCCGCACCGATGACACCGGACCGATCACCGGCTGCCGACGGCATCCAGACCCCCGACGCGGACGCCGCGGACTCGTCGCCGCGCCGATCACGCAAGGCGGCGGCGCAGCAACGCAGCCGCGGTCGCACCGCCCGGTTGTCCTACGAGGCGTGGGTCGACGGGGCGCTGGCGCTCCTCGCGCGCGAAGGCGTCGCCGCCGTCAAGATCCCCGCGCTGTGCCGAGAACTCGGCGTCACCAAGGGCAGTTTCTACTGGCATTTCGACGATGTCGACCAGCTCATGGCCGCCATGGCCGATCGGTGGAGCGCACGGCAGAGCGAGATCATTCGTGCGCTCGGCGCGATCGAATCCATTCCGGTCGAGCAGCGCATCGCCAATATGGCCGCCAATCTCATCGACCAGGGCACCTGGGCCACCGAAGCCACCTTCCGCGAGTGGGCGCGCAGCGACGAGAAGGTGGCCGCGACGGTGCGCGCCATGGATCAGCAGATCTTCGAAACGGTGCAGAAGGCGATGCTGGATCTCGGCTTCGACGCCGAACAGGCACGCCTGCGCGCGGGCGCGATGGTGTACCTGGGCATCGGCTTCATTCACGGCCGCGGCAGCCTGCCGACCCCGACCTCGGACGAAGCCCAGGCGATCATCGGTCTGCTGACCATTCCGATGAGGAATTGACCTGATTCGCCGAGGCCACGAAATCGTCGGGCCACAGCATCACGACCCTCCTGGGGTCCTCACGTTCACATCTGCATCGGCATCTGCATCGGACAGATGCCCTGTTGGTGCAGCCACATCATGATCGCGTGCATGACCTGCATCATCGGTGATTGCATGTCCATAAGGTCCAACTCCTCGATCTCGCACCACCCGTCGGCGGGCAGCTGTCATCGTGCGTCGCCGCGTCCCTCATCATCGTCGGCCACTCCTACCGGGACCAGAGTCGGCGGGCCCGCACCGCGAGGCCGAAAGTCCCGCCCGACCGGGACGGATCCCACACCCGCCGACCGATGTGATGGATGTGCCGATACGGCGACCTATGATGGCGCTGTGATCGCGCAGCCGTTCACACCCAGGGAGCATTCATGTCGCCCCACCGATTTCCCGCCATCGCGCCGTTGAACCGGCGCGGATTCCTCGCGCTCACCGCGGGTTCGGCGGCAGCGGTCGCCCTGGCCGCCTGCTCGAACGACACCCGATCCGTACGCGACCTCGTCCTGGCCGATTCCGGCGAGGTCCGGGACGCCGAGGCCCAACGCCGCGCCGCGAACGCCGCCGTGCGTGCGGTGTCGTTGCGGGCCGAACCCACCACCGTCGACCTCGGCGGGGTACAGGTTCAGACCTGGACCTACGGCGGCCGTCTGCCCGGCCGGGAGATCCGGCTGACTCGCGGCGAGGTGCTGCGCGCCGAGATCGCCAACGCCCTGCCCGCGCCGACGACCATTCACTGGCATGGCATCGCGTTGCGCAACGACATGGATGGCAGCCCCGACATCACCCAGTCCCCGATCGCGCCGGGCGGCACCTTCGGCTACGAATTCACCGTGCCCGACCCCGGCACCTACTGGTTGCACCCACACGTCGGGCCGCAACTCGACCGCGGCCTGTACGCGCCGCTGATCATCGAAGATCCCGCCGACGGCGCAGAATACGACACCGAGGCTGTCATCGTGCTCGACGACTGGCTCGACGGAGTCGACGGCCGCACCCCCGACACCCAACTGCGGCAGTTGCGTGCCACCGGCATGAGCGGCATGAATATGGGCGGCGGGATGAATCGGATGAACATGGGCGGCATGTCGATGCCGACCAATCCCAACGCCCCGCTCGGCAGCGACGCCGGCGACGTCGACGACTACCCGTACTTCCTGATCAACGGCCGCACGGACCGCGACCCGGTCACCCTCTCCGGCAAACCCGGGCAGCGGATGCGGCTGCGGATCATCAACGCCGGCGCCGACACCGCCTTTCGCGTCGCCCTCGGCGGCCACCGACTGCGCGTCACCCACACCGACGGCTACCCCGTCCAGCCCATCACCACCGACAGCCTGCTCATCGGCATGGGCGAACGCTACGACGCGATCATCGAACTCGGCGACGGCGTCTTCCCCCTCGTCGCCGCCGCCGAGGGCAAAACCGGGCGAGGACTCGCGCTCGTCCGCACCGGAGCAGGCGCCGCGCCCGCGGCCGACGCGCGCCCCACCGAACTCACCGCCGCGCCGCTGACCGCCGACAAGCTGGTCGCCGCCGACAGCGTGCGACTACCGCAGCGCAAACCGGACCGAACCCTGGATATCACCCTCGGGGCCGCCGCCCGCGACTATGTCTGGACCATCAACGGCCGCGACTACGACCAGCGCACCCCGCTGGACGTGAGCGCGGGACAGCGGGTTCGGCTGCGGTTCACCAACCAGACGATGATGTTCCACCCGATGCACCTGCACGGGCACACCTTCCAGCTCGCCACACCCGGCGGAACCGGCCCGCGCAAGGACACGGTCGTCGTCGCACCCATGCAAACCGTCCAGGCCGACCTCGACGCCACCAACCCCGGACAATGGATGCTGCACTGCCACAACGCCTACCACCAGGAGGCGGGCATGATGACCGTCATGTCCTACCTGCGCGCGTAGACGGGCGTCGGCGGATGCTCGTCGGGTCCCAGTTCGGCTAGCGAGCCGAGCAGCCGGGGAATGAATTACGACGGGCTGTAGTATCAAAGTGTGCGACAACCGGCGGAGGTAACGGCGCGGGTGCGCGGCCTCTTCGTCGGGGCCGCGTCGGGTGCTGTCGCGATCGCCGCCCATGCCCTGGGTGGTGGGGCCGTCTCCCCCGACCGGTCCTCGATCACACTGCTGATCGCCGCATGCGCCGTCGTCGGCACCGCGATCGCGTCGACCCGCGTGCGCCGAGGCGCCTCCGAACTCGCGGTGCTACTGGCCGCCGGACAGACGATCGGTCATCTCGCGATGACGATGTCGCCCGAACACCACCACGGCCCCCACATGACCGCGCACATGCTGGTCGCCCATCTCATCGCCATTCCCTCGGGCGCCGTGCTCATTCGCGCCGCGGAGCTCGCCATCGCCCGCGCGGCGTCGAGTGTGCGTCGCACCCTGTCGGTGCTGTACACCGTTCCGCTCGTGGCTACACGGCTGCCCCTGGTCCGCGCGGCCCGTCTCGCGCCAGGGGCACGGTGGTTTCTCGTCGGTTCCGGGGTCGGTACCCGGGGACCACCCACCTTCGCCTGAGTTTCTCTCCACACCATTTCTCTCCACACCGTGGCCGACCGACAGGCGGTCGAATGGTCGCGTCGTCCTACCGCCGCTGTGGCGGCCTGTCCGGACCCCGCGAACCCACCACACTGCGCGCGCGTCGCGCACGCCGGTCGCCTGTCGTCGCCTGTACCGCGCGACACGCGATCGCCTGGGTGCAACGGCAGGCCACCGGCCGCTCGTCATCCCGGCACAGCGCGCACCGACGGCGCGACAACTATCGATAACTATCGATCTCGATGAATTCGGAGCACCTCATGTTCATCCACATCACCAACCCCCGCCTCGTCCGCGGCGCAGCCGCCTTGGCCGCGATCCCCTTCCTGCTCGTGGCCTGCTCGTCCACCGACAGTTCGTCGACCCCCGCGCGCGGCGCCGACGTGATCGCGGTCGACGATCAGTGGATCAAAGCGGCGGACAGCGGTATGTCCGCGGCCTTCGGCGAGTTGACCAATGACAGCGACAGGGCGGTCACCGTGGTCTCCGCGACGAGTCCCGCTTCGGCGCGAGTCGAACTGCACGAAGTGGTGGTCGCGGCTGACGGCACCAAGAAGATGCGCCCCAAGGAAGGCGGATTCGTCGTTCCGGCACGCGGATCGATCGCGCTGGAACCGGGTGCGAACCACATCATGTTCATGGGCCTCAACGCTCCGCTGCGGACCGGCGCCGAAACCACGGTGACGCTCACCTTCGACGACGGGTCGAGCACCACCTTCACCGCCCAGGTACGTGACTTCGCCGGTAACCAGGAGAAGTACGAGGGCGACCACGCCGGCACCGCCCCCACGCCCGGTGCCTGAGCGGATCAACCGGCGACGTCTGCTCGGCGGCGGCGCCGTCGCCGTCGGCGCCGCCGGGCTCGGTCTCGGCGCGAGCGCTCTCACCCCGCCCCGGCATTCGGACCACCCCGCCGAGGCGAGGACGGAACCGTTCTACGGCAGACATCAGGCCGGGGTCGCGACCAGCCCGCAGACCTACGTCGCCTACGTCGGATTCGATCTGAAGCCAGGCACCGACCGGGACGACATCGTCGGCATCATGAAGATATGGACCGAGGACGCCGCCCGGCTCACACAGGGTGTCCCCGCCCTCGCCGATGCCGAACCCGAACTGGCGCGGCGGCCGTCGCGGTTGACGGTCACGGTGGGTTTGGGACCTGCGGTGTTCACGATCGCGAACCTGGAGCACCGCCGCCCGTCCTGGTTGCGCCCGCTGCCGCCGTTCGTCGTCGACCGGTTGACGCCGCAGTGGTGCGACGGCGATCTGCTGGTGCAGGTCTGCGCCGACGAGGCGACCACCGTTGCGCACGCCGTGCGGGCGCTGTGCCGCAGCGTCACCTCGCTCGTCGCGGTGCGCTGGGTGCAGCGCGGTTTCCGCGACGCAAAACCGGGACAGAACCCGCGCAACCTGATGGGCCAGGTCGACGGCACGGTGAATATCGCCTCAGGGACAACCGATTTCGATCGGCTCGTGTGGATCGATGGCACCGACCAGCCGTGGCTGGCGGGCGGGACGTCGCTCGTGCTGCGGCGGATCGCGATGACGCTGGAGACCTGGGACGAAATCGACCGGGAGGGAAGGGAACTCACCATCGGACGGACATTGGCCGAGGGTGCTCCGCTGACCGGGCGCCGGGAGTTCGACGAGCCGGATTTCGCGGCCGTCGACGCGAACGGCATCCCGGTGATCCCGCCCTCCTCGCATATCGCCCGCGCGCGGCGAACCCACGACGGCGAACGGTTCCTGCGCCGCGGCTACAACTACGACGACGCGCCCGCGCCAGGGCAGATCTCGAATTCGGGCCTGCTCTTCGCTGCCTACCAGCGCGATGTGGATACCCAGTACGTCCCGGTGCAGCAGCGGCTGGCGGACTTCGACGCCCTCAATGTGTGGACCACCCCGGTGGGGTCGTCCGTTTTCGTCATCCTGCCCGGAGTGCCCGCACCGGGGGGCTACGTGGGGCAGACACTGTTCGAGTCGTAGTGGATTCGGGGCAGGCGCGTGCGCGGCGCCTGCCTCGAATGCCGCCGCTCAGGTCCAGAGCGCCACGACCTGGACATTCACGATCGCGAGCCCACGGGCGGATGCGAGGAGATGATCTCCGCGAGCGCCTGCCTGTCCAGTTTCCCGCGCGGAGTTCGGGGCAGCTCGCGCACCGTGAGCACCCGCACCGGCATACTCGGACTCGGAACCGTCGCGCGCAGGTGACGCCAGATGTCGGCGGTACTCGGCGCGTCGGCGTCGACCACGATGGCCGCGACCGGAACCTGCCCCATTCGCGCGTCGGGCATACCGATGCACGCCGCCTCGGTGATACCGGCGAGCGCGGTCAACGCCGTTTCCACGGCGGCCGGTTCGACATTCAGCCCGGCCCTGATGAGCATGTCGCTGTCGCGGCCGAGCAAAGTCAACCGATTGCCGTGCACCCGGCCGCGATCGCCCACTGTCATCCAGCCGTCGACCGGACCGCCGGTGACGCCGCCGTCGGTGAGGTATCCGTCGAACAACATATCGCTGCGTACGAAAACCAGCCCGTCGCGGATCCGCGCGTCCACACCGTCGAACAACTCCCCCGCGGAATTCTCGTCATCGGCTCCCAGATCGCGATCGTAGGAGACGAAACTCAATTCGGAGGCGCCGTAGAAATGCACGAGTGAGGCATTCGGCAGCACCCGGCGAAGTGCCTCCCGCCCGGATTTCGGCCAGCGCGCCGCCGAGGACAGCACCTCGCGCACAGTGGCGAAGGGGCCGATTCCGGCCCGCGCGACATCCCAGGCGATGGTCGGCACGGAGTACAGGTGGGTCGCGTTGTCGGCGAGCGCGTCGAGGGCCGGCCGCAGATCGACGGCCGCGCCGCGAGTGAGGGCGTGCAGCGCTCCGTAGAGGAAATGGGTGTGATCGAGCACGCCGGGCACCGAGACCCGGTCGCCCGCGCCGATGTCGAAGGTCCGATCGGATCGGTCGAGTGTCGCCGCCCACGACTTCTGATCGCGCACGAACAGTTTCGGCTCGCCGGTGGTGCCGGAGGTGATGCCGACCAGCAGTTCGGAATCGGGCGTCGCGGACCGCGACGGCCCTTCGCGTTCGAGTTCCGACGCGGTGGTCACGCTCTCGCAACCGAGGCGGCGCAGACGAGGATGCTGATGCGCCGCTGCGACCACCGCGCCCGGCGCGGCGACGGCGAGAACCCGAGCGCATTGTTCCGCGAGCAGATGCCTGTGCAGCAGGACCACGCTCACCCCGGCCCGCATCGCCGCGGTCACGGCGACGAGCGATTCGATATCGGAGCTCGGCAGTACCGCGACGCGACCCATGCCGTCGAGACCGGCCGCACAGCGATCGACGCGCGACCAGAACTGCCCGTAGTCGACCCGATCGCGCGCGGCGACTACCGCGAGCGCGCCCGCGTCGCGGGCGACCTGCCCGGCGATCCGCTCGGTGAGCAATTCAGTCATCGTCGACTCCTCTCGCGGCGAGCGCGTCGCCCATGGCATCGGCGGTCCGTAGGGCGCGCACCAGCACCGGGGTGACAAGCGCGGTGACCGACCACTCGAGCCCGCGGGCGCGCCGCGCTTGCGCGACATCGTGAACGATGCCGGTCAGCAAGGGAACACATCGGATGGCCAGTGCGAGAAGCAGACCGACGCGCTCGGGGTCGACGCCGAATCGGCGCAGCGGTTCCAGCGCCCGCGTCACCGCGTCGAGCATGTCGCTCACGCGCGTGGTGAGGGTGACCAACGCCGCGAGCGCGACCGAGATCAGCAGCACGCCGCACACCACCGCCGCCCGCGACCACGAGGTGATCAGCACCTGGAAGACCGCGATGACGACCAGCATCCAGAACATCGGCCGCAACTGGGCCGCCGCGACGCGCCACGGGATTCCCGCGACCGCGAACAACACCGCGACGCCCCCGGCCACGACCAGAACCTGCGACGGGGTTCGCGCGAATATCGTGCTCGCCACGATCGAGACGATCAGCAGTATCAGTTTCGCGCCCGCCGGGAGCCGGTGCACCACCGAACGTCCCGGCTGGTAGAGGCCGATCATTCGACGAGCCGTCGATAGGCGGGGACGGCGTCGTCGGGAGCACCGTCGAATACCACCGCACCCTCGTCGATGACGACCACTCGCTCGAAGGTGTCCAGCAGCGCCAGCTGATGCGTCACGACGATCACCTGCTGATCGACCGCGTCCAGCGCCGCGGCGACGATGCGGGCATTGCGTAGATCCAGCAGCGTGGTCGGCTCGTCGGCGACGATCACCGACGGCCTGCGAATGAGCACAGCGCCGAGGGCAAGCAGTTGTTTCTGCCCGCCCGACAGCAGATGCGCGGGATGTTCGGCATGCTGTTCGAGCCCGAAACGCTCGAGCATCTCCCGGACGCGGGCGGCGATCTCCTGTTTGCTCGCGCCGCTGCGGCGTAACGAGAACGCGAGATCTTCCGCGACCGTCGGCATCACGATCTGGGTGTCGGGGTCGGTGAAGACGAATCCGACCTTCCGCCTGACCTGCGCGCCCTTCCTGGACGCGTCGACACCGTCCACCGTGACGACGCCGGCGGTCGGCGTCAGCAGGCCGTTGATCATCCGCGCCAGCGTGGACTTGCCCGACCCGTTGGCGCCGATGATGCCGATACGACGTTCGCTCAGTCGGATATCGATATCGCGCAGGACGTGCCGGTCACCGTATCGGTGACTCACCGCCTCGAAGACGATCTCGCTCACGCCACACGCTCCACCAGCATGGCGATACCCTGTCCGCCGCCGATCGCGCACGCGGCGAGGCCGAGCGCGGGCCCCCCATCGGACAGCATCTGACTCGCCAGACGCACCAGCAGGATCGCCCCCGACGCGCCCCACGGGTGTCCCATCGCGATCGCGCCGCCCTGCGGGCAGATCATCGATTCGTCCAGTCCCAATTCGTCGGCCACGGCGAGGACGACCGAGGCGAATGCCTCCGTGATCTCCACGATGCCGAGATCGGCCACGGTGAAATTGCTGCGGCGCAGTAGTTTCCGTATCGCGGGCACCGGGCCGAGCCCCGGCAGCGCGGGATCCGATCCCGCGACGGCGCAGCCGAGGACGCGCAGCGCGGGCATACCCGCCGCCCGTGCCTCGGTGGTGACCGCCAGCGCCGCGGCGCCGTCGGAGATACCGCACGAATTTCCCGCGGTGGCAGTGCCGTCGGCGCCGAAACTCGGGCGCAGCCTGGCCAGCCGCTGCGTCGTCAGACCCGCGCGGATGCGTTCATCGCGGGAGATCGCGCCGATGGGCACGATTTCGGCCGAGAAATCCGTCGCCGCGGCCAGGGCGTGCGATCGGGCCGCGTACAGGTCCTGCCGTTCGCGGCTGATGCCGCGGACCCGCGCGAGTTCATCGGCCGCGACGCCCATATCGGGATCGGGGAATTCCGGGGGCACGAAGGGGGCGCGGGTATATCGCACGGGATCGGCTCCCGCGATCGGCGGCCAGAAACGCCACGGCGCGGTGCTCGCCGATTCCACTCCCCCGGCCAGGATCAGATCGTCCGCGCCGCCGCTGACCCGCAGCACCGCCTGCATCACCGCGTCGAGTCCGGAACCGCATTGCCGGTCGACCGTCACGCCCGGCACCTGCACACCCAGCCCGGCCCGCAATGCCGAAACGCGCGCCGGATCGCCGCCGGGGCCGAGGCAGTTGCCGAGCACGACATCGTCCACCTCCGCGTCGATACCGCACGCACGCACCGTCGACAGGACCTCACGCAGGACGGGTGCGGCCAGATCGGTGGTCGTCAGCGTGGCGAACCCGTGTCCGGCATTACCGATCGGAGTCCGTCGCGGCGCGACCAGAACCGCGGTCATCCGAGTAGTTCCCGCACCTGAGATCGGGCCACCTTGCCCGACGCGGTTCTCGGCAGCGCGGGGACGGCGAGCCAGCGCCGTGGCATGGCTTCCTTCGTCAGCAGCTCCCGCGCGGTCGACCGGATCACGTCCAGACCCACCGCGTCATCCAATTCCAGTGCGGCGGTGACGATCTCACCGAATACCGTGTGCGGCGATCCGATCACGGCGACGGCGACTATTCCGTCGAGGGATTCCAGAACCCGCTCCACATCCTCGGCGATGACCGTCGTTCCACCGACATTGATGACGCAATCGCCGCGCCCGCGCACCCTCAGTTCCCCGTTCTCGCCGAGTTCGGCGAGATCACCGACCGCGTACCAGCCGGGCGCCCCGATGACCGAATAGGGCGATCGGATATGCAGCAGTCCGTCGCGGACATCGGCTTCCACACCGTCGAGCAGACGCAGCGGCTCGGGCACCCGGCGCGCGGCGACGAGGGAGACTTCGGAGGATCCGTAGTATTCGACGATCTCGATCTGCCCGGCCGCCGCGATCGCGCCGTCATCGAGTGCGATCCCCGCGACGATCGCGGTCCGTAATCGGGGCGCGGAGGCCACCACGTCGCGCAGTACGGCGGGAACCGCGTGCACGACCGTCGCCAGCTCGGGATCATCGGTGACACACGCGCCGCACCACAGGGCGTGCAGCGCGCCGAACAGGTGCATCGTGGCGTGCAGCGGGCCGGTGACCAGCACGTGATCGTTGTCCCGCACCCCGGTGATCGCGGTGAACGCCGGGAAGCTGTCGTACCAGGACGCCGCAGTCCTGGCCAGTGGCCGGGGCGAACCGGTCGAACCCGAGGTCGCCACCAGCAGGAAGGCCGATTCGGGAATGCTCGAACGCCGCGGACGGAATTCGGGATTCTCCACCAGCACCGCGATACCGCGACGCGCGGCGGCGAGGACGCAGATCAACGCGTCGGCCAGGGCGAGATCCGAGGCGTCGTAGACCTCGGCGTCCGATCCCTCGATCCACTCATCGATCGCGTGGTCGAGTTCCCCGTAGGTGTAGGCGCGGCCGTGCGCGACGATCGCCGGTCGGTCACCCGTTGCGCCGAGCGCCGCCTCAGGCACCGGTCAGGCCCGGATACGCGCGGTGCACTCCCTTGGCCACTACCGTCGCCGCGGCGACCTTCAGCAGGTCACCCGGGATGAAGGCGAAATTGGTCGTGATCGACTCGCGAAATCCCAGATCGGTGCGCAGCAGCAGCCCGACGATTCCACACAGGTAGATCACCACGATTCCGCCCAGCACGTTGCTGGCGGCGCCGAGGGCGATGGGGTACTTCGGCAGAATACGTTCGGTGAGCAGGCCGATGACGAACGCGGCGGGTATCCACCCGATCAGGTAGCCCGCGCTCGGTCCCGCCAACGCGGTCAGTCCCGTGCGTCCGCCGGACAACAGGGGCAGGCCGATCAGGGTCAGCGCGAGGAATACGACGACCGCCGCGGTGCCCTTGCGCGCCCCGAGCACCGCTCCGGCCAGCATCACGCCGAGGGTCTGCACCGTGATCGGCACCCCGCTGAATCCCACCGTGATGGCCCCCGGCAGCCCGAGTGCGGCGATCAGCGCGGCGAATACGGCGATCTGCGCCATATCCCGCGCGGACATTCCGGCCCGCCGCGCGCGCGAGTTCTCCACACCCTCCATGGACGACCTTCCACTACAGACTTGAACGGCGTTCAAGGTAGCAGGTCGGCGGGCGGACGATCTCGACCGGGCACGTCGAAACACCCACACGGTCTGAAACACAATCACTTTCGGCGCGGCGTCGCAGCAACAGCCGGGCCTACCCCCTATGCTTGACCCTGCCGTGAGGCGTGGCGGCGTCCACACGGCGTACGGGGAAGCGATCCGCCCGGCGATGTGTACACATCGCCGGGCGGGTCACTTGTTCACACGGTGGCTGATTCACACGGTGGCTAATTCACGCGGTGGCCTCTTCACGCGGTGGCCTCTTCACGCGGTGGCCGACGATCAGAGCAACGCCAGCGCGATACTCGTCACGGCGACGAGCAGGATCCACACGCCGATCAGCAGCTGGCCGGATGTGCCGGAACCGGGTCGTTCTGCGGAGCGGCGGTCCGACCAGTGTGTATGGGTAACCATGTCGACGATCCTCCAGAATCGAATGCGCTTGCCATACAACCGACTACCCACACTCGGCCGATCAAACGTCCGGCTGGTAGACGGGCCGTCGGGCTCGGTCGTGGTGGATTCGTGCCCGCGCGCACCGTCGCCGTGTCACCGGTCGGATCAGACCGCGGCCGTCAGTGCCGCGAATTCCTCGTCGGTGAGCTCGATCGTGGCCGCCGCGGTGTTCTCCTCGACGTGCGCGACCGATGAGGTGCCGGGAATGGGCAGCAGCACCGGGGATCGACGCAGCAGCCAGGCCAGCGCCAGCTGCGACGGAGTAGCCCGATGCTGCCGGGCGAAGGTATCGAGCGGGCCGCCGGGACGGGCGAGTTCCCCGGTCGCGATGGGGAACCACGGGATGAAGGCGATGCCGTTGGCCTCGGCGTAGGTCAAGACATCCTCGGACCGACGGTTGGCCAGGTTGTACAGATTCTGCACCGACACGATATCGGCGATCTCGCGAGCCTGCGCGAGCTGTTCGACGCTCACCTCGGAGACGCCGATATGACGAATCTTGCCTTCGCGCTGGAACTCCAGCAGTGCGCCGATCTGATCGGCGAGGGGCACCTTGGCGTCGATGCGATGCAACTGGTAGAGGTCGATCCGGTCCACCCCGAGGTGGCGCAGACTCAATTCCATTTGCTGGCGCAGATATTCGGGCCGCCCCACCGGGCGCCAGTCCCCCGGCCCGGAGCGGGTCAAACCGGCCTTGGTCGCGATGACGAGATCATCGGGGTACGGATGCAGCGCCTTGCGGATCAGGGACTCGCTGACGAAGGGACCGTAGGAATCGGCGGTGTCGATGAAGTTGACGCCCAGTTCGACCGCACGGCGCAGCACGCGCACGGCCTCATCCGGGTCAGCGGGATCACCCCATACGCCGGGACCGGTGATCTGCATGGCTCCGTAACCGAGCCGATGTACCGGAAGGTCACCGCCGAGGGCGAACGTTCCTGAGGCATCGGCGGGCCGGGTGCTGGTATCGGTGGTCATAAAACGTCATATCCTTTGCGGGAGTCGGCTCGGCGGGCATGGTGGCCGCCCGCCGGGTGGATCCACCTGATCGGACACGCCGCACGCGGTGGCGGCGCGCTCCTTGCCGCAACACCGCGACCGCGACGGACATTCCGCCGCCGGACGAAAGACCCGCCGACCCCGAGGTCGTCAGTGCAGAGCTTGCACCATCAGCGCGGCCAGCGGGTCCGAGGAAGCCGGATTCTGGCCGGTGTAGAGGTTGCGGTCGACCTGGACGTTCGGGGCCCACGGCTCGCCTTCCTCGACGTCGAGGCCCATCGCGATCAGTCGATCCTGGAGCAGCCACTTCGCCTTGTCCGCGAGTCCCGCCTGCGTTTCCTCGGCATTGGTGAACGCGGCGATCCGATATCCGGCGAACGGGGAGCGCCCTTCGGCGTCGGAGGTAGCCAGTAGCGCGGCAGGCCCGTGGCAGACAACGCCGAGCGGTTTCCCCGTGGCCAGCGCGGCGGTGAGCAGCGCCCCCGATGTCACGTCGACAGCGAGATCTTCCATCGGCCCGTGCCCGCCCGGATAGTAGACGGCGTCGTAGTCGTCGAGATTCACCTCATCGAGGCGGATCGGATGCGCGAGTTCGGTGGCGGCCCGCAGTGTCGCCGCGATCTCCTTCGCACGCTCGGGCCCGCCATTGACCTCGGGGGCGAGACTGCCTTGATCGACGGTGGGCACGACGCCGCCGGGTGTCGCCACCACGATTTCGTGGCCCACGTCCTTGAACGCCCGGTATGGCGCGACCACCTCCTCGGCCCAGTATCCCGTCGGATGTTTACTACCGTCGGCGAGCGTCCAATGGTCGGCACCGGTCATCACGAACAGGATCGTCGACATCTCCTACCTCCGGATTCGGTTTCGGTTTCCGCGATCCGGCGACGAACACCGGATCGTCGTGCTGCCCGAGGTGGGACCCTCGGCAAGGGTCGAGCACACGGAGTCCTCGGCTCACTCCCTCGGCTCGGCGACCGTGGTAGCGCACCTCGGGCCCCTGAGCGTGGCCCCCTCGGCGCGTGACACGTCCAAGACGACGGTACTCCGTCTCGGTCCCGCGACGACCGAGAGCGAAATGCCGCGGGGCCCGGCGATCAGGCGACCGGCACGGTCACGCCGGGGGACGACGGGGCGCCGTGCAGGACCAGTTGGCTCGGGACGTCGGCCTTCTTGTTGTTGTTCTTCTTGCCGTTCTTGTCCTTGTCGGGTAGGTCGAAGGCCAGCCGGATCGTGCGGGTACTGCCGCGATCGATCTGGTCGACGCCGTTGCCGGACGGGTCGAGTTCGGTGGTCGCGGTCGCGTCGGGGACCAGGGAGCGGCCCGCGGCGGTGATCAGGCGCTGATCGGCGATGCGGAAGACTTGCCCGCCCTGGGAGATATTGGTGACCGTCAGCGTCACGATGGTGTAGGAACCGCCGGGTGCCACCGCACCGGTGCGGGTCACGTTGGACATCACCTCGGTCACGGTGAAAGCGAAGTTCCCGTCGCGCACCGCGCCAGCCGGAACCGGGGGTTGTTCACCGCTCGCGGGCGGCTGGGAAACGGTCGGGACAGCAACGGAGGTCCTCGTGCCTGGAGCGGAGTCAGACCCGAGGACACCGCTCAGCAGCCACACCGCCGCCGCGGCGACGAGTGCCAGCCCCGCGGCGACCGGTAACCATCTGCGCACCAGAAGCTTTCGCCGAGGGTCTGGATGCGCGACCGACGCGGCTGAGAATGTCCGGGGCTCGGGCGTTCGCGACGTCGGCCGGGTCTCGGCCAGGGTCGGGGGCGGGCCGACGGCGGTCATGACGCGGGTAGGCGGGTGCGTGGCCGATATCGTCGGCGGGGTGGGTTGCGCCGATTCGGGCCGGCCCAAGACCGCACCCGCCGCGGCGGCGAATTCACCGGCGCTGGCATAGCGCTCCCCCGGTTCCTTCGCCATACCGCGGGCGATAACAGCGTCGAGCGCGGGCGGGACACCGCGGCCAGTCGCCGAGGCACGCGGGGGTTCGGACATCAAATGCGCGCGCATCTGCCGTGCCGGGTCGCCGCCACCATACGGGAGGTTCCCCGTGAGGGTTTCATACAGCACGCAGGCCAGCGAATAGACATCCGATCGGGCATCGGCCGTGCCGGTGAACCGCTCCGGCGCCATATAGCCCATCGTGCCTACCACCAGGCCGGTAGCCGTGAGGGCGCTGCTGTCGGCGGCGCGGGCGATACCGAAATCGATCAGATACACGAAACCGCTGGTGTCCTCGAGGATATTGCCCGGCTTCACATCCCGATGAACGAGCCCCGCCGCATGAGCGGCATCCAGCGCCTCCGCGGCCTGGACGACGACCTCGACCGCCCGACTCGGCACCAACGGGCCCGACCGCAGCCGCGTGGCCAGATCGACACCCTCGATAAAGGCCATCTCCAAAAACAGATGACCATCGACCTCGCCGAAGGCACGGATCGGCACGATGTGGGGGTTGCGCACCTGGGCGCCCAACCGCGCCTCCCGCTCGAAACGGCGCCGGTATCCCGGATCGGCGGAATACGCCGCGGACAACACCTTCAACGCGACGGTGCTGCCGGTGCGGTCGCGCGCCAACCACACCTCACCCATACCGCCACGACCTACCAAGCGTTCGAGGTGGTAGTTCCCGAACGAGCCACCCGCGCTCTGCACCGACACATCCCGACCGTATCGCCTGCGATCGCCGCCACCGCGACCGGGAGATCCGCCGACCGCGCTGTATCGCCGCGACCAGGCGCACGAGAAGATCCGGCGGCCTTGGCCTTCAGGCGATCGGCTCCGTGACATCCGCCCCCGCAGCCTCCGCGAAAACCCGTTGCCGGGCCACGGCCGCCGCTGCTACTTTTCCGGAGTCCGTGCCAGAGAACGAGGAGGTGGTACCCGTGAACGCAGTATCGACATGGGTGCTCCCCTCCGGGGTCACGGTCGGGCGATAGGTCGTCCGGGAGCGCCGCTCGACAGCACTCCCGAAAGAAGACACGACCATGCGATTCACTTCCGAACAGCGCCCCGGCGACGGCGTCGTCGAACGCGAATTCACCCTCGGCGAAATCCCCGGCATCCTCTGGACGCCCGCAGCCGCATCCACACCGGCGCCGCTGATCCTGCTCGGCCACTCCGCCGCCGGACTACAGAAGATGTACCCGCGACTGCTGGCCAGGGCACGGTACGCCGTGGCGGCGGGCTACGCCGCTGCCGCCATCGAACTCCCCGGTAGCGGTGAGCGGCCCCGTTCCGCTGCCGTCGATCAGGCCCGCGCCGACCTGCACCGGGCGTTGCAGGCCGGTGAGCCGGTCACCGACGACATCGTCGACCGGCTCATCCTCCCACTGGTCGACCAGGCGGTCCCGGAATGGCGGGCCGCCCTGGACGCCCTTCTCGAGCTGCCCGAGATCGGCGGCCCGGTCGGGTATTCGGGAGGAGTGATCTCCATCGGCACCCGGCTGGCGATGGTCGAGCCGCGCATCTCGGCCGCCGTTCTGTTCGCGGGGAGTTTCGTGCCCCGCGCCATATTCGAGGAGGCCCGCCAAGTCACCATTCCGCTGCATGTCCTGCTGTAATGGGACGACGAGGGAAACGACCGGCAGATGGCCCTGGACCTGTTCGACGCCTTCGGCTCCGAGGAGAAGACGCTGCACGCCAATATGGGCGGGCACACCGGCGTCCCGCAGTTCGCGGGAGAAGAGGCGAACCGGTTCTTCGCCCGGCACCTGAAGTGAGACCGGCCCGTCAGGCCCACAGCACACGATAGGAGCCCTCGGCCGTGACGCCGCTCGTCGAGGACGGGTCCCGGCCCTCCTCGATGAGCGGTAGCCGGCAGACGTTCTCAGCTCCGCCACATCTCCCAGTGCGGCGTAGTCACGTTGCGCACTTTCCGTACACCGCGCTTTCGAAGCCCGTGTTCTCGTAGGCAGCCGTCGCCAAAGGTGACTTCCGGTTGAAAAGAATTGGCGGCTCGATCGGATTCGATCAAATCAAACCATTCGGTTTGCGGTACTTGCAGTCCAGTCTATTTGCTCGCGCCTATCGCGCATCCTCATACGGGGAACCGTCGCCGCGCGGAATTCCATACCCGCGGCACACGGCCGAGGTCAACAATTCCAGTACTTCCACCATGCGGACGCCGTCGACTTTCATACCCGCGACGGAATGCGCGGCGGTGGGTTCGACGAGTCCGAAACACATTCGGACGCTGTCGTGAACGGCGTTGTGCACCGCCTCGATCGGGACCCCTTCACGCGCACGCTGCGCCGCCGCCAATTCGAGCCGAGCCAGCACGACGCCCGTTTCGTCGAGATCGTCGAGCATCGCTATCGCGCGGTCGAGCCCTTCGCGAAACGCCGCGGAGAACTCGGCTCCGGCCTGTCCGATGAAACCACGCGGGGCGGATGGACTCGACCGGGGCTCACGCGTTCCGTCCACATCCATCGCACTCCTCCACCTGCCGCGAACTCGCAATCGACGTTAGCGGCGCCACAGCCGCGGGTTCGCGTCGACCGCCCGACTCGAGCAAACGCCCGAAAGGGAGTGAATCCGGTTTGTGAAGTCTCCCAACGCCGAACTCAGGCCGTCGCCCGTTCGTACGCCTCGACCACCCCGGACGCGACCCGACCGCGCGAAGAAACGGGATGACCGTTCTGACGTGCCCAATCACGGATGACCGCACTGCGCTCGCGGTCGGCCGCGGATGGCGTCTTCGCGATGAGCGAACGTTTCGTCCGACCACCGGTCCGACGCGCATTCTCGACCCACGGCGCGAGCGAATTGCGCAGTCGGGCGGCGTTGGCGGTGGACAGATCTATTTCGTAATGCACACCGTCCAGGGAGAATTGAACGGTTTCGTCGGCGATCGAAGTTCCGTCGAAGTCGTCGACCAGGGTGACAGTCACCTTCTCGGCCATAGCAAGCCCCCTCGTGTCGTATTCGGTACTGCCTTCGGTGTTTTCCGTGACGCTGTCAGCAGAATAGCGCGCGAGCCTCGTACGCTCGCGTTCAGATCGAGCTTCGAAGTATGTCATCGCCCGCATTCCGAACTTCGAGCGGGTCGAATCCCTTGTCCACGACCCCTTCTGCGTGGAAACCGCCGGGCAGCCTCCGGGAGGCATCGTATCCGCTATGCGGGTGAAACGATCGCCGTGGGGGCGATTTCCCTGGCAACGCGCTGGCCGGATTCGACCGCGCCGTCCATGTAACCCGCCCAGCGCGTGGCAGTTTCGGTTCCCGCCCAATGCAGTGGCCCGATCGGGGCGCGCAAGGCCCGGCCGAAGCGGGTGAGGGTCGCGGGCGCGGCGAAGGCGCCGTAGCAGCCGCGGCTGAATTCCTCCTCCGCCCAATCCCGTTCGATGTAGTCGATCGGATCCCCCGCCTTCGGCCCGAAATAGCCGACCAGATCGGCGAGCACCTGGGCCCGACGCCCGCCGGGGCCGAGGCGCGCGCCGATATCGGCGTGGCGGCCCTCGAGGAATCCGACGAGTACGCCGGGAGCGCCCTCGTGCGGCGTATTGTCGAAAACCGTACCGAGCGGCCTGCTATCGCTGTTGGCCTGACCGCTGAAACCGTCACGACGCCAGAACGGTTCGTCGTAGACGACATTCACCTTGATCACCCGGCCCATCGGCATGCGCTGGACGAGTTGATCGCGATCACCCGGCAGCCCTGGCGTGAAGCGGATCCGAGCGGCGAGCGGCGGTGGGATCGCGAGTACCGCGCGACGGGCCCGGACCACGGTGCCGCCCGCGATGACACGGACCCCCGCGGCATCCCATTCGATCGCGCCGACCGGGGCGCCGAGTAGCAGTCGATCGCCGAGTCGCTCCGCCAGCGCGAGGGGAATCCGCTGCGAACCGCCGACGATGCGATCCTGCTGCGCCCCGCCCTCGGTATTGATCAACGCGTCGAGGCCGCCCGCCGCGCCGATATAGAAACCCGCCCACAGTGCCGACACATCCTCGGGACCGGCGGAGAACACCGCCTCGGTGATCAGCCGGAAGAAGGCCCGCCCGTCACGGGTGCGGGCGGTTCGGTGCAGCCAGGTCGCGAAGGTCTGCCCGTCCAGGCGGTCGGCGTCCTCGGCCAGCCACGGCTCCCGCGCGGCGACCCGGCGTGCCATCCGGTCCAACCGCCACTGCGTCTGGGCGATATCGGCCAGTGCCGCCGGATTCAGCCTCGGAATTCGACCGGTGTACTCCGACCGCGCCGTGCCGAGTTCGGCGATATGGCGACCGTCGGTGAAGGTGGGGAAGGTTTTCAAGTCCAGTTCGCGGATCAACGCGAGCACCCGGTCCTGCCCCGGCCCGACCCACTGACCACCGACCTCGATCGGCAGGCCGCCCGCCAGCTCCGCGTTGAGCAGCCGCCCGCCCACGCGCTCACGCGCCTCGACCACCAGCACCTCGCGTCCGCCTCGGGCCAATTCCCGCGCGGCGACCAGCCCCGCGATTCCGGCGCCGACCACGACGACGTCCGCCGACTTCTCCATGACGAGCCACCTTCGTACGGGCCATCTCCGACATACACACCGTATGCGCCTTCCGCGGGTCTCTCGGCGAACTCGACCATCTTCGGCGCAGGCGATCCAGGACGGGCCGGAGTCCGGGCCACCGATAGGCCGGGCCCGACCGCGAGATCGCCGGGCCCGACCGCGAGATCGCCGGGCCCGACCGCGAGATCGCCGAGGACGACCACGAGACCGCGCCGCTAGACTCGGCCGGGTGCCGCCACCCTCGTCACCCACCTCGCCGCCCCTCGGGGGCAGGCAGGCGCGGTGGCAGCCGCACAACGACCAGCGGCGCGAGCGCATCGTCGCGGCCGTCATCGCACTGCTCGAGGAGGGCCCCGCCGGGGTCGAGGTGCCGATGCGCTCGATCACCGAGCGCGCCGGACTCTCGAAATCCGTTGTGTACCGGCAGTTCTCCGGTCGCGATGAACTCGATCGCCGCACCAGGACGGCCATCTGCGAGCAGTTCACCGATACGCTCGACACCGCACTCGACGTCACCGCCGGGTCGATCCACCAGATCCTGCATCGATCCATCGGCGCGGTGGTCGACTGGATCGACCGGCATCCCCGGCTGCACGAATTCCTGCGCCGTGGGCCCGCCCTCGGCGATCCGGACGACATGAACGCGATGAGCAGCCTCCAGACCTCCATCGCCACCAGGACTCGGCGGCTCGTCTCCGGCCTGGCCGGGGTGATCGGCGTCGTGGACGAACCGGTCGTCGACACCATGACCTTCGCCATCGTCGCGATGACGGAGGCGACGGTCACCCGCTGGGCGCACGATCCCGAACCCGCCCTCGACCGCGATCGACTGGTCGCCGAACTCGCGAGCTACGCGTGGAGCGTGCTCGACGGCGTGGCCCGCGCGCATCGACTCGTGCTCGATCCCGAGCAACCACTGCTGGCCGTCCTCGAGCGATTGGCTACGCCCGAGCCGTGACTCGCCCCGTCAGGCGACCGCGCGCATCCGGCGCTCCGGTTCGCCGCGGTAGCGTGAGGGCGTCCCGCCGATATTCAAGATCGACCACAGCCGTTCGGTCACCGGGTTCATCAGTCCCAGTTCGCGGGCGAGTTTGCGCATATCGCCGAAATAGCCGGACAGGATGCGGCGCTGCTCGGGTCCGTCCCAGAACGCCTCCCGCATCACCTCGTCCGGAATGCCGAAACGCTCGGCGAAGGATTTCGGCGGAGCCATGATCTCCCCCGCGAGCCAGCGCATGGCGAGCGGAAAGGCCAAGGCCGACACCATCTTTCCCGGCACGCTCATCCGCTTCAGATGCGCGGCGAGGAATTCGCCGGCGAACGAGATATGCCTGGCTTCCTCGGCGATGTGGATCTCCATCGTGCGCAGCACCGCGGGCGGGACATTCCCGCCGTCGCGGATGACCGCCTTCTGATAGTGGTCGATCGGCTCCTCGCCGCCGAGTACGCCGATCAACAGGATGACGTGCGCGTACCCGCCCGCGACCCCGATGAACGGCGAGAGCGCGCGAAAGATCGGGCGCATCCCGGGAACGTCGACACCGATGCGGTTCACCAATTCCTGGAACATCTGGATGTGATTGCACTCTTCGGTCATCTCGTGCATGCAGTACCGGAACTCGGGTGCGCCGTTGGGCAGTTTCATGACGTACTGCAGCATGCCGCGGATCAGTACGCTCTCGAACGCCGCGCCGACCTTGATCACGTTCGCGATACGCCATGTGCCGATCTCGATCTGCCGTCGCGTCGGCAGACTCCGGTACCACGCGGTCGCACCGAGCGGATCGTATTCCGGTGAGAGGATCCATCGCGGATCCTCCGGGTCGATGGCGAATTCCGGTCCGTCCCAGTCGATATCCAGGTACGGGTCGAATTTGCGGTGCACCGAACCCTCGGACAGGGTCGCCAGCGTTTCCCGGTAACCCTGGTCGAACAGTTCGGCGCCGACCGATTCGGACAGCGTCATCGATGCCTCCTCGTTCCGGCCGCGACGAGCGGCGACGGCGATGCGCGATTGCGCGTGACATCAGAATATATGGGACTCCCGGTCCCAGACAATACCCCCGGACGGACTGCTCACCATCCGGGATCGCCGAGGACGGGAATGTTGACCCAGCTCGGCCGGGCCGGGTCGAGTTCGAGATGCTGTGGCTTCAACTCGCTTTCGTTGAGCAGTGGACGCAGCGGCAGGCCACGCGGAAGGTTGAGTGCGAAGATATCGATACGCAACCGATGGCCGGGTTGCAGCACGCCGTCGGTGGCGGGCAGCCCGATATCGACGACAGTCGGTTCACCGGGCACGATCGGCCGACGGGCGTCGAGGGTGAGAATCGGATACGGATCGGTGTAGTCGCCGTTCGGCGACCGGGTGGCCTTCCGATCGTCCACCGCGCGCAGCGAGGCTTGGAGCTGACCGCTGGTCCACACGGTGGAGCGGCCGTCGGGCGCCACATCGTTGACGGTCACCGCCCAGTAGCCATCGGTGCTGTCGAGCACCGTATTCAGGTGGGCGGCAATGGGTCCGGATATCACCGTGGGTTCGGCGACGGGCGCGCTGGTGAAGGTCAGCGCGTCGGCCTCGCTGATGCGTCCGTCCTTGGCGCAGATATCGAGCAGGGCGGTCGCACCCGCGGTACCCGTGGCCGAATCGCGCGAACACAGGGTGAGCAGGGCGGGGGCGACGGTGAGCCGCGCCGAACCACCGGGGGCGGGCGCGAGCGTGCCGTCATAGGAACTGCGAGCAGTGCCCGAAACGGCGGGATCGAAATACATGCGCCGGTAATCGGCCCCGGCGCGCGGGAATTCGGCGCCGCCCGTCCAGCCGCCGCCCTGTTGCCACAGCGTCACCGGATCATAGGAATCGATGCCGTTGTCGATCCCCTTGAGCCACCGGTCGAACCACGCCCGTTGCAGCACGTCCAACCGCGGCGGCCCGCCCGGCTGACCGAGACCGTTGCCGGTGGTCAGGTGGTAGGTGTCGCCCATGATCAGTTTCTTCCGGCTCGCGGGCACGTTCAGCGCGTTGTAGACCCGCGGCGAGGAATAGGTGAAGATGTCGTGCCAGCCGCCATAGACGAAGGTCGGGATGTCGATCTTCTCCGGATGTCCGAGCCAGGCGTTACGCACCGGGGTGCTGTCCTGGAGCAGGTTCATCAGATTCTCCGGAATCTCGTCCACGCTCGGCACCGTCAGGGCGGCGAACAGGTAGTCGAAGAAGGTCATCGGATCCTGCACGCGATCGGCGAGCCACTTCCAGTCGAAATTGCCGGTCACGATGGACTGCACATCCGGAACCCATTTGGCGCCGTTGACCGCGAACAACCACAGCGGCAGGAAGCCGACACCGACACCGCCGCCGGTCGCGGCGATATCACGCAGCAGATCGCTTCCGGGGACAACCGGGAAGATCGCCTGGAGTGCGTCGGGTCCGCGTTCGGCGGTCTGCAACTGGTTGATGGCCGAATACGAGATGCCGCTCATCCCGATCTTGCCGTTGGACCACGGCTGGGCGGCCGCCCAATCCACGACCTCGACGCCGTCGGCCTGTTCACGCTCCCCGAAGACCTGCCAGACGCCCTGCGAGAATCCGGTTCCACGGACGTCGACCACAACCTGGGTGTACCCGCTCTGGATCAGTTTGCGATCGACGGCGAAGGTTCGCGCCGCGCCCGCGGGCAGCGCTCGCGCCACTTCGGTGAGTCCGCCGAGTCCGAGACCCGAGAGATCGAATCTGTTCAGCACATCCATCAGGGCGTCACCGAGCACCGGCACGCTCAGTGCCGAATCAGCCACGTTGGCAACGAGTTTCGAATACGGCGTCAGGTTGACGATGGTGGGGGTCCGCTCCTGGATCGGACGGCCATCGGCATCGGCGGGGTGATACACATTGCCCTTCAGGACGGTGCCGTCGCTCATGGTGATCGGGACGTCCCATTGGATAAAGACATTCGGGTACGCGCGCGGCCCGTCGTGCGTCGCGGTCCACTGCGCCCCCAGCGCCGCCCCGTCGGGTACCGCCCGTCCGGATTGCGCCGACATCACGCCGGTACTGATCGCGACCATCGTCACCACGAAGGTGACGGCGATCCGGACAAGACGACGCCGTCTGTTCATGAATCCCCACTTGTTTCGATGCCGCCGAGGACATCGCCTGCCTTACTGGCGGGTAACTGTAACTCCGCGTACATCTCCGGGCAACAGTCAATGTGCGCCCCGGCGCGATTCAGCGATGGAAGCCGAGCATGTCCAGGAATCCGTCGAGCTGCAATTCGAACAGTTCGTCGCGATCGGCGAAGGTGTCCGCGCCGTACTGATCGAAGACGTCGAAGGTGACCGCGCCGAAGAGCGCGGGCCACGCTGTCACACCCCGCGCCATCAACCAATCGGGAACGTCGAGCGCGAATTCCGTCCGGATCGCGGCGAAACTCGCGGCGAGCGGACCGGAGACGCGCGGCAGCGGATCGGGCGGGGTGAGCAGTCCGCGTCCGTAGGCGTCGGCGAAGATTTTCTGCATGGCGACGATCACCCGGGTGCCCGGTACCGTCGTCTGTTCCGCGGGCGCGTCGTATCCGGGCACCGGCGTACCGAAAAGCAGTCCGTACCTTGCCGGTTCGGCGCGCGCCCAGCGCAGCACCGCCCGGCCGAGGATCCGCAGCCGTTGCGCCGGATCATCGGGGGCCCCGGCCAGGGCGGCGTCGACGGCGTCGCCGAGTGCGTTGTATCCATCCACGACGAGCAGGGTGAGCAATTCGTCGCGACTGCGGACATAGCGGTACACGGCCGAGGAGACGACACCGAGATCGCGCGCCACCGCGCGCAACGACAGCGCCGAAGCGCCGTCGACCGCCAGGTGTTCGCGGCCGATTCTGACGATGTCTTCCATGGTCTGGGCGCGAGCGCGTGCGCGGGGTGTCGTCGGCATATGGCCACGATGCTCGCACCAGAGAGCGTTGTCAACTAATGAGAGCACTGCTCTTGACAAGAACGGCGCGCCGGGCCATGCTCGACTTCATACGGAGAGCATCGCTCTCGAAAGTGACCATCGCCCACTGGGCGTCAACGAAGAGGATCGACCATGTCGCAACTGCATATCGTCATCGGAGCCGGACCCGTCGGCGCCACCGTCGCCGAACAACTCGCCACCTCCGGCCACACGGTTCGCGTCCTGACCCGGTCCGGCGGCGGCCCCGACCACCCGCTCGTACAGCGCCACCGCGTCGATATCAGCGATCCCGAACAGCTGGCAGGCCGGTTCGACGGCGCCACCGCGATCTACCACTGCGTGCACGCCTCGAAGTACGAGGCGGCCACCTGGTGGGCGGAACTTCCCGGCATGGAACAGCTCGTCATGGACGAAGCGGGCCGGGCAGGCGCGGTGGTCGCCTTCCCCGAAAGCGTCTACTCCTACGGCAGGGTCACCGGCCGAATCACCGAAAACATGTCGCGCGACGCCGATTTCGGCAAACCGGCGGTCCGGGCGGCACTGCTGCGGGCCCGCGACGCGCACGCTACCCCGACCGTCAGCGTGGCGGCGGCCGATTTCCTGGGACCCCACGTCCGCAGCTCGGTCGCCGGGGAGACGCTCGTCGCACCGATTCTCGCGGGCAAGCGCGGCACAGCGCTCGGCAGACTCGATCTCCCCCATTCCTTCACCTACGTCCCCGATCTGGCCGCCGCGATGATCCGTGCCGCCGCGAATCCCGATCTGTGGAATTCCTTCCTGCACGCCCCGACCGCACCCGCGATCACGCAGCGCGAACTGATCGGGCTCATCGGCCGTGCCGCCGGAATCGACAATCCGAAAGTCGTCGTCCTCGCGCCGTGGATGATGCGCGCGATCAGCCTGGTGAACGGCATGATGCGGGAAATGGCCGAGATGAGCTACCACCTCGCCGGGCCGATCGAGCTGGATTCGAGCTTCAGCCAGCGGCGACTCGGGTTGGACGCGACCCCATTGAACGAGGCGGTCGCCGCCACCGTCGCCTGGTGGAAAACCCAGGCGTGAGCGGTCGTCGGGGAGGACGTCAGCGGTGCCGGTCGATCAGGGCGGCAGCGACACGTCGTCAGGGAATATGACCCGCACTGTTCAGTGTGGCGACAGCGATGGGAACGTTGCCCGCTGCGATGGTGCCGAATTCCGGAGCGTTACTCTGCGTGGTCGCGGAACAATTGGGCGTCGTCCCGAACGTCATTGTGCGGTAAATGGTCTCCGCGTCGTAGATGTGGACGACGCCACCGGGGTGAAACACCTTGAAAGCCTCCAGGGCTAGAGCCCCGAAGCCAGTACCGGGGACGACGGTGCCGTTCGGCGTGGAGGTGAGGTACACCTTCTTGCCGTCTTCGGAGACAGTGGTGCCGAACGCATTCGCTCGCAGATTCCAGCACGTGAATTCTCGGTTCTGTAGATCGATCACCGAGACCTGCCCGCTGTAGCCGCCGACCCACAGGTAACGGCCGTCGGGACTGAACGCCGAAATCCCCGGCTGCGAACCAGATCCGGTGTTGTAGGTGGCCGTGACCTGCCGATAGGTCGAGCTACCCGGCCGCGTGTCGATGATCGCGACCCTGTCGGCGAAATCCGCCACCGCAAGCTTCGAGCCGTCCTGTGACATCGTGAACTGGAGCGGCAGGATGCCCTCGGGATCGATCGATGGACCGTCGGGGAGCCCGGTGGCCATGTCGAGGGTGTAGACCAGGTTGGGCATCGCCGCGGCCCACAATGTCTTCTGGTCGAAGCTCACTCCGGCTTGGGTCAAGGGCGGGGTCGGATAGTTGCGGACCACGGCCCCCGTGGCCGCATCTATCAACTGGAGGCCGTCGGCGAGGAGATTCGGGGCGTAGATCCACTTGTGGTCGGAGGAGACCTGCAAGTAGCCCGGGCCGACCGTCGGAATCTTCTCGAGGATGGCGTTTGTGCAGGTGTCCATCACCGCTATGTCGTTCCTGTTCGGATCACCCGGCGACACGACGGAGTTGACGTACAGCAGGGACCCGTCGGCATTGAGTTCGACCCCCCACGGGTTGCTGAACCCGCCGATCGTCTGAATGACCGTGTTGGTGTTCAGATCGATCTTCAGGACGTTGTCGTCGCCGAAGTTCGCGACGTACCCGATGTTCGCCCCGAGCGGTGAGCAATTGCCCGGAGTGCGTGGGAGCGGCGAGAGGGGGCCGGCCCCCGCATTCGGTACAACAAGCGCCGTCACTCCGACCACTACCGCGGCGATCACACCAGAGGACCTTCGCATATTCGACTCCCGTAAGTGAATTCGGCAGCGCCGCGTGTCAGATTTCGAGGTGACAACGCTATCCAAGTTCTAGACATTAACTAAGTAATCTATGTTTGCCAAGCGTTCCGCAAATGCGTCCAGCGATCCTCGAGGATCGTGTATCTTGTTGCCGGTCTTGGCGGTTCAGGTGTGGTCGAGGCGGGATTCCGCCGAAGGTATCGGTTGCGCGTCCGGCACGGGACGTGTTGGAGGAGCGCACGATTCGTAAGCCGGCGCGGCTCGGCTCGAACCCACGCGGCTGTGCTACCTCGGTCGCGGCAGTCGATCAACCGAGCCAGACCGATTGGTTTTGTCATGCGCCGCAAACGTATACGTCTGGTTTCCATTCTTCCTGGATACAGCGTCATTCATCAACCTCAGAATGATGTTCTGCAGTGCACTGCCATCTCTGGCGGCCCGGCGGGTCCTGCTGTCGGCGCCGGGCAGTCGATCCTTCACCGCAGTAGCACGAGCCACAGTCGCGGCCACGACATGCATGACCCGAGACCACCGTTCGAGGTTGCAGCGCTCGGCCGGCGATCCTCGCGTGAACTCGCGCGCAAGGTCTTCGCCCACAATATAGGTCATGTATCCATACACGAGTGGAACACCGATCCTGCCCGCGCAGGCGCGGAGCACTCGGTTGTCAATGCCTTCCAGCAATGCCTCCAGCAATTCCTGAAGTCCGCTCGCCAATCCAGGAGACCACTTCGTCGGACGTCCAGCCGTCGCCATCATGAAATCGGCCAGTTCCATCGCCTCGTGGGAGTTCTTCGGAACGAGTTCGTCGGGAACGCCGAGAATGTACACGATGTAGGACCAGAACATCGTGACAGCGTCGCGGTCTTCTCGACTGCGTCGGCGGCCGAGACCATGATCTATCAGCAACATGCTGAGCCCGAGCACCCCGATCGCGCTGGCCGTGGTCGAGGCGGTGATCGGGTTGCCATTTTCGGCGAAGACCTCGTCGCCCCAGGTCCGGCGGAGTCCGTAGCGAACTTGCGCGTGCATCAACCGCACCCGGACGGTGTCCTTGAACGGTTGGGAATTTCGGTCCATGGATCCGGGATGCGCCAGGCTGGACAGCCAATGAAAAGCCTCCGCATTCCGGAGCACGGGTTCGCGAAGGGACCTCCCCGTCTCCCCGACCGCGTTCGAAACTTCCTCGTACAGCGCGTTCAGTACCGCATCGAAGAGGAACGTGCCCACGGTGCCGAAAACGGTTGTCGTCGCGTACAGAACCCGCCCTCGCTCGAAGATATCCGGGTCGTACCAGGGCGGTGGGTTGTCCAAGTGCGCGAACAACGCCATGAGTTCTGCCGGCGGATTCTCCAGCGATTCGATACCGTCATCGAGTGCTCGAAGGAGCATCGCCCGCCCATGCCGGGGTCCGACGCGCTTGAACATCAGCGCCACGTCGTCCATCAACTCGTCGCCTTGCCAGAGATGGTCGGCGGCCAGGCTGGTGATCGGCGTCGACGCCGGCTTGTCCTCGACCGTCATGAACGACGAAAACAACAACCGCCGCAGCGGAATCCACGCTGGCGCGAGCCCAACCCGCGGCGGCAGCGGCCGCAACTCCATGCCCGGACGGTAGTAGTAGTCGAAGGGATGCGTTCCCTTCGCGGGTATCTGCCCATCGCCAGCATGCGTCGACGCAGTGCTCATTGACGACCTCCTCGCCGAAAGCTCGCTCCCCACCATATGCGACCTATCGGTCGCATACAAGGTCTGATCTGAGAGGATGTGCTCGTGACCGATCGAGTGGCGCCTACCAGGAAGACCCCCAGCCAGACACGCTCGCGTGAAATGGTCCAGCGGATCATCGACGCCGGCGAGGCCGTACTCACCGAGTCCGGTTACGCCGCGACGTCGACGAACCGAGTGGCCGAACGCGCGGGGATCAGCAAAGGCTCTCTGTACCAATACTTTCCGGACAAGAACGCGATTGTTGTCGCCGTGTTGAATCGGTTCTGCGAGCAGATGGGCGTTCGGATGGTCGAGATGCTCGAGCCCAGCCTCGACTTGCCGCCGCTGGAAGTACTCCACATCAGCGTTACCGCGATGATCGATATCGAGATCACGCACTTGCCCTTGCTGCGCGTGATCGTCGAGCAAGTGCCCAGCGTGGGCGTTCTCGACGCATTAGAGGAACAACTGCAACGGCTCAAGGACATCTGCTCGGCCTGGCTCGAGGCCAACCGTGCGCAATTGCGGCCCGACCTCGACACCACCAGCGCTTCCTGGCTCATGGTCGAAACCGCAGCCCAGCTGTCTTTTCGGTACGTCTCGCGGAACACGCCGTTCACTCGGGAACAATTCGTGGCCATGCTCGTCGACCAACTAGGGCGTTGCATTCTCGCCTGAACGGCCGCGCCGCCGCGAGCCGCTCAGCGGCGCCCTTCTGTTACAAAGCCGACAACTTGATCGTGCACAATGCTTCTGCGACGATCACGGCATGAGCGCCCCGGAGACATCGGACCCAACATCCCCTTCCCGCCTCGCGGGGGTGCTTCGCGTACTCACACGCCTGTGGCTGGGAGCCGGTCTCACCTTCGCCGGCATCAGCCATCTCAGCTTCTCCCGTCAAGAATTTCGAGCTCAGGTCCCCGCGTGGGTTCCGCCCGACGAGGATCTGGTGGTGCTCGGTTCGGGCGTCGTCGAGATCGTGCTGGGCCTGGCCCTGCTCTTCGCGATCCGCCGATGGCGGCCGATCGTCGGTGTCGTCACCGCCGCGTTCTTCATCGCGGTCTTTCCCGGAAATATCGGCCAGTGGCGAGAGCATGTCGACGCGTTCGGTCTCGACACCGACGGCAAGCGGTTTCTCCGGTTGTTCTTCCAGCCTGTCCTGATCGCGATCGCACTGTGGTCCACCGGCGGTTGGTCCTGGTTGCGAGACCGATTGCGGCGGTAACGGAGCAACCGCCGCGCGATCACCTGACGCTCACAGGTCGGTGTCGAGTACCCGCGCTTCCGCTGCGAGTTGCTCTGCCTCGGTCTTCCTCCCCAGCCGCTCCAGTCGTTGCGCCTGATGTTTCAGTGCGAATACGAGCGATGCGGTATTGCGCGGTCCGAGTCTGTCGGCATCGAGTTCGCGCGCCGAATCGATTTCCTTCGCACCGATGGTCACCGCTTCATCGAGCCTGTCGGCCTCGGTCAAGCACAGTGCCTGGAACGACAGGCACCGGCAGTATTCATCCAGAAACGACTCGCCGAATATTCCTTCGCTAGCGTTGCGACCCGCGACCGAAGCCGCTTCGGACAGGCTCAGTGCCCGCTCGTGATCCCCGGACCTGGCCCGTTCAGACGCCACCAGACGAAGAAATACGGCAGTCTTGGCCATGGCCTGCCCGTAAGCGGTCATGAATGGGGGCCGCGGTCGCTCGATTGCGCGACAGGCTTGGTTGGCTGTCGTGAGCGCTGCGGATATCTCACCCATGGGGGTATTCGAGTCGAAGGGGCCGCGGTCGACGCGATCGACGATCGATTCGTATGCGTTGAGATGCTTTGTCATCCACGTGATTCCGACCTCGACAGCCACCGCAAGCCACACGACCACTCCGGCGACGAGCGCGCCGACCACCACGAGGGGCCACCGCCAGGACGATCCGCGTAGAAGCTCGCTGATCGCCGCGACGGTCACCAGAGTCCCCGACAGGATGAACACCCATCCGGTCAGCGCGATAATCCAACGCCGCTCGCTGAACAGCACAACCAAACCCACAGGCCGAGCGCCTCCCACCAACCAGGTGCCGGGCACCAGCGCGAGGGCGAGCCACCCGTTTCCGGTCGACATCACCAATGGGACCACGACTGCGCCGGCTGCGGTGAGACCGATCACGGGACCGCGCGATGCTCGTAGGAGGCCGGCAATCGCAGTTTCCGACCTTGGCATGCGACAACGCCTTTCATGTGATCGCTCGTCCTGGCCGTTCGCCGGAGCGGCCCGGTAGGAGCCGGGATCGCCGCGCCGCCCGGGGCGGTGCGGGGCACGGTGCCGACCGTATCCGATTTGTTCTCCCGCGCACGAAGTATCACCCTTGCCTCGCCATCCCGACATCGGTGAGCGCGAAACAGGAAACAGGTAGGGTGTCGCCACCTACGTAGGTAGGCCCCTACGGTATGTCGCTGATCGAATTCTCCTGTCGCCGAAACCCGGCGGGTCCGAGTTCTCGCAATGCCGGGTTGGTCGAAGTCGACACCCGCACAGTGTCATCGCCCGAGAACGTATGGTGCGGCGATATCGATGCAGCACGCTTGCGATGTAATCCGCTGTGCGAACTATGCTTCGGTAGTGCATGCCAGTCGCCGGGGGCGGGTCGGGCGACCACCAGCCCACGCTCGAAGTTTCGTTGGCCGCGATCGTGAGATAGCGAAAATCAGCGCGCTCGTGCTGAACTCGGCCCGGCTGATCACCCTGACCGGCGCGGGCGGCATCGGCAAGACTCGCTTGGCCGCTGAAGTCGTCGGCCGCCCCGGCAGAGCAGGGGCTGATGAACGTCGGGTGTATTGGGTGCGCTTGGCTCGGCTTGCCGCAGGCGCGGATTCGGCGGCTGTCGAAGCGGAGATCGCCAATGCGGTGATCGAGGTGGACTACTCCGGACGGTCAGCGGGCGATGCTCTCCTCGACGCCCTCACCCACCCGGAACCCTCGGGGGATGTCCCCCGCACGGTGCTGGTACTCGACAACTGCGAGCACGTTCTCGCCGGCGTCTGCGGTCTGATCGCGGACCTGCTCGACGCGGTGCCGGAGTTGACGATCGTGGCCACCAGCCGCGAACCTCTCGGCTGGATCGACGAACATCTGGTGGCGGTCGCCCCGCTGCCGCACCGAAACGCACTCGAACTCTTCCAGCACCGTGCCGAACTCACCGGCCACACCATCACCGAGCCGGACCAGATCAGCACGGCCGCGGCGATCTGCCGCCACGTGAACAATCATCCCCTGTACATCCAACTCGCCGCAGCACGGCTTCGTCATCAGCCGCTGTCGCTGATCCTGCAGGGACTCACCGGCCACGCCGACGACACACGGCTGCGCTGGACGCACGGAGGCCACGGCGGCACCGAGCCACGGCATCGCACGGTCACCGATGTCATCGCGTGGTCCTACGACCTGCGCGGTGACGAAGAACGCCTGCTGTTCGACCGGCTGTCCGTCTTCGCCGCAGGGTACGCGACCAACCCCGACGACGTCGATGGCGACGACGCCGGAGCAGACCTCGATGCCATCGAAACGATCTGCGGAGACAGCGAAACCAGCGCGCGTGGTTCCGGCGGATACCTCGCTCGCCACGAGATCGGCGAACTACTCGAGCGTCTGGTCGATCGGTCGCTGCTGTCGGTGCACATGACACCGACAACGGTGCGTTATTCGATGTTGGAAAGTCTGCGTATCTTCGCTGAGCGGCGACTTCGCGAACGCTCTATCGGCACGCTGGACGAATCCGCGCGGCTCGCCGCGCGCCACCGCCGCTACTACCGCGACACGGTCGCCCATATGGCGGCCACCTGGTTGGGGCCCCGCGAACACGAGATTCTGGCTTGGGCACGTGCGGCGTGGGACAACATCGTGACCGCGATCGAAACGAGTACCGCGACACCGGGGGAGGCCGCGGTCGGTCTCGAGATATGCATCGGATTGCTCAACCTACGATTGCCGTTCTTCCGAAGCTCGTTCCGGGAAGTGCGGCAATGGACCGAGCGCGCGCTTCAGGCCGACCAGACTTCGGCTCCCCAACCCGTGGAACTCCGTATCGAGGCGATGGCCCTGCTCGTATGGATCATCCTCCACCAGGGCGAGGCCGATGCGGCCAACGTCATGCTCGACAACTGCGTCGCGGCCTGCCTTTCCGATCTCGGCCGCAGTGCGGACTGGAGACGAACAGCCCTGACCGATATCGGTCTTCCCGCCTCGGTCGAGTTGGCGTGGGGAACAGAATTGCTGCTGGCCGAAAGCGATCCGACTGCCATCGTCGTTCTGGTGCGGGCCCGTGAGAAGTACGAACGCCTCGGCAATACCGGCGGCGAGGCGATGAGTCGCATGTTCGAAGCCATGGCAGCCGGTCTCCTCGGCACTCCGGAGCAGGCGATCGAACTCTCACGCCGAAACCTCGACAGGGCCACCGCCTCGGGAGCGGTCTGGTTGACATCCTGGGCCCGTCTGAACTGGTCGACCGCCTTGACCAAGGCCGGTAGACCGATCGAGGCGTTGGACTATCAACGCCGAGCGCTGACCTACCAACTGGCCGCCCAGGATCGATTCACCTCGTTGTGGGCAGTACAACTGCGAGCATGGTCGCTGGCACGAATCATCGAGGATTCGAAAGCGCCCCGAAACCCCCGCAACGCGACCCTCGTGACGCTGGCCACCGAAATCGCTCGACTCGCCGGAGGGCTCGAGACCCAACGAGCCATGCTCGGCATCCATATCGAGAAGATGGGACCCTTCGCCGACGAATCCGAGCGAGCGGTCTCCGTCGCCCGCGACATACTCGGTCCCGACGCCTTCGCGGCCGCACGAACCCAAGGCGCTCGCCTCCGTTCCGAATCCGACGATCTCCAGCGCCTCGCCCTCGGATCATTGACACTCGGACCGCCTCCGACGAAGACCACCGAGTCGCAGTGGCACAAACTGTCGGCCACCGAACGCCAAGTAGCGATATCGGCCGCGGCCGGGTGGACCAACACTGCCATCGCCGGCCGCCGGGGAAGATCAGTCAGAACGATCGACGCTCAAATATCGACGATCCTGCAAAAACTCGGAGTCGCCTCGCGCGAACACATCATCGAACACGTCCCCGAAGACACGAGCGAACAGGTCCGAACCAGAACCGGATTCGGCGACCGCGACGGTCCGAAAGATCGTGCGCTCGAGGGGAACTCATGACCAAAGGTGGGGATTCCGGAGTGGCGACGTTCCGGCCCGCGAGAGCCCGCTGACTGTCAGTTCGCCAGTTGTGTGGTCAGCTCGGTGAGGAATTGGACGGACGTGCGCTTGTCGTCATCGGTGAGGTGCAGTGGGCGGGCGCGACGGCGATGCGCACACGCTCCCCCCTGGACCGGATCGTCTCGGCGACGGACATTGACCTTCGCACTGTGACAAGGTCTTCACTGGGTGCAGGAGGTAATCCACATGGACTCGACACACCGGAATACGCAGGAAAGGCGCCTGCTCGACGCGCTGGCCGCCGCCAACCCCTCGACCCGACTGCAAGCCGCTCTCACGGCGGGCACGCACCCCGCGCCCGCGCTTGTCGACGCGCTCATCGCACGGTGCGCGGTCGAACCGGATTTCTTCGTGCGCGACATGCTCACCTGGGCGTTGACCCGGCTGCCGCCGGACATCACGGTGCCGAAACTGTGCGCGGAGTTCGGATCCGACCGCGCACAGGCCCGCAGCCAGGCATTGCACACGCTGTCCAAGATCGGGGACGGGAGTGTGTGGCCCGCCATCACGCGGTCACTGCTGCACGACGCCGATGACGAGGTCGCGCGCAGCGCTTGGCGCGCGGCGGTCGTCCTTGTGCCCGCTGGACACAGGGCAGGTCTGGCCGCGGAACTGGCCGCGCAACTGGGTCGCGGCGACCGCGAGATGCGGCTGAGTCTCAGTCGCGCGCTGGTCGCACTCGGAGACGTGATCGAACCGGCATTGCGCAGTGGTCTGAGCAGTGACGACCCGGCGGTGCGTGCGCACGCCCTGGCCACCGAGCGGCTCCTGAGTGATCCGGATGCCGGTTTCGACCCGGCCGTCGAACAAGCCAAGCGTCTCGTCGCGCTCGGCCCCGATCGTGCCGAGGAAGTCGAGAAGGCGGCATGCTGATCGGGGAGGTGGCTCGCCGATCGGGGGTGAGCACCCGGATGCTCAGGCATTACGACTCTCTCGGCCTGGCGCGGCCAACGGGCCGCACCGTTGGCGGGTATCGGGAGTACTCCGCCGAGGACATCCGCCGGATCTTTCACGTGGAGAGTCTGCGGTCTCTCGGACTGTCGCTGCGACAGATCGTCCGCGCACTGGAGGATCCGGCCTTCACACCGTCGGCGCTGGTCGGTGATCTCATCCGCCAGACCGAGGAGCGGTTGACGCGCGAGCAGGAATTACTCGAACGACTCCGCGCGGTCGACGCGACGGCCCCCTCCGGTTGGCAGGGCGTCCTGCGGATCATCGAACTCCTGCGCGGGCTCAACTCGCCCAGTGCGGCACGCCGACAGCAAACCGTCCTCGCCCCGGCCGAGGACATGGCCGGTCATACCGAACTACTGGCCGAGGCGGTGCTCACCGAATCCGATCCGAATGTCGCGGGCGCGTTGCGGTGGGCTCTGGCGCGGTCCGGCGCCGACGGTGTGGCGAGCGTGGCAGCGGGGATGCGTTCCGAGAACGTCGATATCCGACGGCGCGCGATCCTCGCGATAGCCGAGATGTCCGGCGACGAGGCGACCGCGGTACTCGCGGACGCACTCGGGGACCCGGATGCGGGTGTGCGCAAGTCCGCCGCTCTCGCATCGGGTGCGCGGGGCGCCGTCGCCGCCGTGCCGACACTTGTCGACATGGTGGTCGAGGGCGCTAATGATGTCGAGGCGGCCGAGGTGCTGGGGGCATTGGCACTCGCTCCCGAGTATGCCGACCGGATCGTGGGCGCGTTGACAGACGAACTCGCGACGCACCCCGCGGACACCGCGGTGCGAATACGGCTGACCCAGGCGCTCGTGGAGATGCCGGGGACTATCGCGCTCGGCGTCGTGCGGCAACTGGCCCACGACGACGATCGGGCGGTTGCCCTCATCGCCTCGGCCCTCGCGGGAGTGCTCGAAGAACGGTCCGGCAACGGCAGCCGAGGCGCTGCGGATTCTTGAACGGGTGCGGGATACAGGTGATCGAGATCCCGCGATTCGGCTGTCCGTTCGATTTCGGTTCGCGCTGCGGCCGACGGGTGCGCGCCGTCGGCCGAGATCGCGACCGCGTCCGGGCGACGCCCTTGGCCGCGGGACGCAAGGCCGACAGGATGTTCCGGTTTCCGCTGGTTTCGCTCAACTATCGGGCGATGCGGTTCCCGCGCCGGGACGACGCCGCTGGTCGCTGGGAGGCGGGATCGGCTCCGAACGATTCCCGAACAGGTACTCGCGATAGGCCCGCAGATATTCGTCCAGTTCCTGCTGATCGAGGAAACAGGCCCGGGTCAGGTCGAACCATTCGGTCGGCGTCGGGTGTCGCGCGATCATGTAGTCGAGAGCTTCGCGGAACATGTCGCCGAAGGCCGAGGACTTGACGATGTTGTCGCGCTGTAGTTGGACTTGACGTCGCCACAACCATGCCGGGTCGCTCCATGTGGGGTGGTGCAGATGCACCATCTCCCACCGCAGATTGTCGATGTGTGGGATGTCGTCGACCCACACAGCCCGTGTACGCAGGACTTCACTGGCCCGCTGCCTGGGGCGCGAAACTGTGACAGGCTCGGCGGGTTCGGCCCTCGGCACGACACCGCGCGGGCGCCAGTTCGGCCCCGTACGCAGATTGCTGGGCGGGTACCACACCCCTCGCCACACCGGCACACCGATCGGTCCGCGCCAGTCCGCCAGCGAGATATCGGGGGTGATCCGGAGCACCGGCGGCAATGCCCCGCCATGCAGATCCGCGACCATCGTCAGGCAATCGCGCTCGTCGAATCCCGTCACGCCGACGCCTGGGACGAGCATTGCGGGCCGGTTGTACGGGTCGTACTCCGACAGGTCGAATTCGATCCAGAAACGCCGGACCATCGCACGATTTCCTCTCGTATCCACCGAACGCTCGCTCAATCCTCACTGCGCCGGTCGGCCCTGTCACCCGATTTCGGCCGCAGGGCATCCGCGGTGTTACCGGCAATGTGCCGGACAGGTCTTGGCCACCTCGCTTGTCACCAGGTCCCAGTGATCGAGGAGCCGAACCCGGATCCAGGCATGCCGATCGATCTCGTCCCGCTCATCATCGAGGTCGCCGTCCCCTGGTTCCCGGTAGTCGACGACGAGTAGGAACTCACCGTCGTCGTTGAACAGCCCGTTCTCCACAGAACGGGGCGGCGAGTCGATCATCGGCTGGTGACCCGCCCACGGCACGAGCGCCGGTCGCGGAACAGGTTGTCCGCGAGGGTGTTAACGGCCTTGGGTGCGGCAGGCGATTCGGTGTGCGACGGGATCGTCCCTACGGGGGGATGGATACGTCGATCGGGAGCGCACCGCTTCCGGTTCCGACTCGACCGTGAGGTGTTGTCCATGACGACGAAACGAATCGCTACCACCGCCGGGATGTTCTCGGTGCTCGGGGCGGCGGCACTGGTGCTGACCGGGTGCACCAGCGAGCCCGCGGCGCCGGGTGCACAGGCCGCGCAGACCGACACGCAGCAGGTGCAGGGGCAGCCGACAGCACAGGTGCCCGCGTGCGCGGACGGGCAACTGAACTTCGACGCCGAGCCGATCACCAACCCGTCGGGGGCGACGCTGGGATTCAAACTGAACTACTGGGTGGTGGGCGCGAGCGGGGCATGCAGCCTGACCGGCTACCCCGGCGTCACAGCGGTCACCGGCGGTCCGCAGGTCGATGCCGCCCGCAAGCCGCGGGGCGCGCTGTCCGGCGGCCTGCCCCAAGGCCAGGACACCCCGCCGACCGTCGTGCTCGACCGTAACCACGGCGCGCAGGCAGTGGTCGAGACGACCCTCATCGCCCACCAGAGCGCCGCGTGCCCCACCTACACCGAGTTCCTCACCACACCGCCCAACACCACCGACACCCGCAAGGTCTCGGTCACCACCCTGGGCTGCGAATACGCCGTCTACCCGGTGTACTCCTGGTCGCGCTGACCCGAGCCACACCCCGGCCGGGCGGGATCGCGCACCGTGGCGTCCGCCCGGCCCCGGGGCGTCGTGGTGGCGGCCGGCACCACCGGCTACGGCTGGCACCGGACTTCACCGCGATCCGGGAACGTTTCCTGCCTGAACGCGTTCCGGAACCGTTCCCCGGGGCGGAAAACCCAGGGGTGAACACCTAACCTACTGGGGAGTAGTGTTACCGCTGTCACTGGCGACACTATCGAGGAGTGCCATATGGACCAGCGTGCGACGGATTTCGACGTGTTGATCGTCGGTTCGGGGTTCGGTGGCAGCGTCACCGCGTTGCGACTGGTGGAGAAGGGTTACCGGGTCGGCGTGCTCGAAGCGGGGCAGCGCTTCGCCGACGACGAGTTGCCCAAGACCAGCTGGGATCTGCGCAAATTCCTATGGGCTCCCGCCCTCGGCTGCTACGGCATCCAGCGCATCCACCTGCTGCGCGACGTGCTGATCCTCGGCGGCGCCGGTGTCGGCGGTGGATCGCTGAACTACGCCAATACGCTGTACGTGCCGCCGGAGCCGTTCTTCCAGGACGCGCAGTGGCGTGACATCACCGACTGGCGGGCCGAGCTCACCCCGTACTACGAGCAGGCGCAGAAAATGCTCGGGGTGGTCCGCAACCCGCATATGACCCCGGCCGACGAGGTGTTCAAGAAGGTCGCCGACGATATGGGCGTCGGCGACACCTTCGTGCAGACGCCGGTGGGCGTGTTCTTCGGCGAACCGGGCGAAACCGTCGCCGATCCGTACTTCGGCGGTGTCGGCCCGGAGCGCACCGGCTGCGTGGAATGCGGCGACTGCATGGTCGGCTGCAAATACGGTGCGAAGAACACCCTGGTCAAGAATTACCTCTACCTCGCCGAACAGGCGGGGGCACAGGTCATTCCGATGACGACCGTCACCGACCTGCGTCCGCTGCCGGACGGCACATGGGATGTGTCGACCGTCCGCACGGGCGCGTGGGTTCGCAAGCAGCCCAAGACCTACACCGCCGCCAACGTCGTGCTGGCCGCGGGCACCCGCGGCACCCAGAAACTGCTGTTCGAGATGCGCGACAAGGGCGCGCTGCCCGCGCTGTCGGATCGGCTCGGCGTGCTCACCCGCACCAACTCCGAATCCATCGTCGGCGCGGCGACCAAGACGGTGACGCCCGGCGTCGATTTCACCAAGGGTGTCGCCATCACCTCCTCCATCCACCCGACCCCCGACACCCATATCGAGCCGGTCCGCTACGGCAAGGGTTCCAATGCCATGGGCCTGTTGCAGACACTCATGGTGGACGGTGGTGGCCGCATCCCGCGCTGGCTGCGTTTCGTATTGCTGGTGCTGCGCCACCCGTTGCACCTGATCAGCTTCCTGAGCACCAAGAACTGGAGTGAACGCACCATCATCTCGCTGGTGATGCAGCATCTGGACAACTCGATCACCACCTACACCAAGCGTGGACTGTTCGGCCGCAAACTCACCAGCAAACAGGGCCACGGCGAACCCAACCCCACGTGGATTCCGGTCGGCAACGAGGTGACGCGCCGCGTCGCCGACCAGATCGGCGGCATCGCCGGCGGCAGCTGGGGTGAGATCTTCAATATCCCGCTCACCGCCCACTTCCTCGGCGGTGCGGCGATCGGCGCGGATGCCGAACACGGTGTGATCGACGGCTACCACCGGGTCTACGGCTATCCGACCCTGAGCGTGGTGGACGGCGCGGCCGTGTCGGCGAATCTCGGCGTGAACCCGTCACTCACCATCACCGCGCAGGCCGAGCGGGCCGCCGCGTACTGGCCGAACAAGGGCGAGCAGGACAACCGTCCTTCGCAAGAGGCCGGCTACCAGCGGATTTCACCGGTGACGCCCGCGCATCCTGTGGTGCCCGCGACCGCCCCCGCCGCACTTCGGCTGCCGATCGTCGGCATCGGCAGCACCGACAAGAGCGCCAGCGCCTGATATTCGCAAAGACCGGATGTGACAGCGGTATCGGCGAACGGCGCGGACCGGACGCCGATACCTGTCACATCAGGCCGGTGACGTGCCGAGATGCCTGGTGAAGAATCGGGCCGCGCTGTCGACCTCGAATCTGGGCACATCGCCGTGCGCACCCACGTTGGCGTGCAACGTCTTCTCCTTCGAGGCGAAGGCGTCGAACAGCGCGAGACCGGACCGGCGGTCGATGTGCTCGTCGTCCCACTGGAGCAGGAATTCGATCGGGACGGTGATCCGCGCCGCCGCCTCACTCAGGGATTCGTGTCCGAGACAACCGAATACCGCCGCGGCGATCCTGGGTTCGACCGCCGTCAACGGCACTCCGATCCCGGTGCCCTGCATGATGCCCCAGAACCCGATCGGCGCTTCGGGCCCGATCTGCGGCAATTCCTGGAGTGCGTCCAGGGTCGCCTGCCATTCCGGCACAGCACGCGCCGCCAGGGTGGTGTGCATGTCGACGACGATCGGGTAGATCGGCTCGCCCGCCGACTGAGCCTGCCGCAGGAGGGCGACGTGGCGTTCGTCGGTCGCCGTTCGAGGCCGGTCGCCGTGCC
Source organism: Nocardia sp. NPDC005366 (assembly GCF_040606855.1). Classification (NCBI taxonomy): domain Bacteria; kingdom Bacillati; phylum Actinomycetota; class Actinomycetes; order Mycobacteriales; family Nocardiaceae; genus Nocardia; species Nocardia sp. NPDC005366. The sequence goes on along the minus strand of NZ_JBEXFQ010000014.1, from coordinate 30,685 downwards.
CGGGCGCGTCGATGGCGGCGACGGTGAAACCGCAACCGGTCACGAAACGGTGCGCGCGGCCCAGGATCCCGGGTGCTCTCTTGTGCTGACCGCCGCCGTGCGCCATCAGCACCAGGGGCGCGTGATCGGGGCCCGCTAGGGGCGAGAAGAGCACACCGGGGACCTCTCCCACGATGAAGTCTCGTTCGAGGACACCGTTCGACGATGTCTCCGCGGTGAAATGCATAGGTCTATTGCCTTTCGGGATTGCCTTGTCGAGGCGCTCCCGGCGACACCTACGTCAATCGCCCAGCCGTGAAGAAGAGGAGAGCACCCACAGGGATACAGCGTTCATGGGTCTCACCTCCTCGCACGATGTCACGGTCTCCCGAAACGCTATCAGCCCCAACGTCGTCGTGCCCAACCATTTATTTCCGCGACCCCCGCGATATCGGCATCAGGCGGTAGGCGCCGCCACGTTCCGATGGAGTACCACGTGCACCACGGCGTCATCGATCGCGCGGAGGCGGTGCGGATTGTTGGCGTCCACGTGTATCACCGATCCGGCGTCGAGACGATGCGACTGCCGCCCGGCCTCGGTAGTCACCTCCAGATCGATAGCGCCGCTGAGACATTGGATGAGTATCGGCCCTGGCGCGCGGTGGTCGTCTAGTACTTGTCCGTGCCGGAAACTGATGCGCACCAGCGTCAGGCCGTTGCCGCGCAGGAGTCGCTCCGCATTGGGCGCCTCGCCGTCGCGGGGCACCCAGGCGGCGGTATCGACGGCGAGATTGTTGATTCGATCGTTCACTGGTGCGACTTCCTCGCGATGATTTCGATGGCGGACAGGCAGGACCGACGGGTTTGAAGGTAGCGCGCCGCGGTGAGCGCCGCGCTTGCGGGCGTCGCGGCCACGACAATATCCGCCGTACATGTTGTCAAATGAAATGTGGAAAGATGGCGGCATGGGTAAGCGCAGATATGAACAGGTCGTGCGGGCCGAGGGCGCGGAGCAGACCCGGCGGCGCATCCTCGACGCCGTCGGCGACCAACTGCGTGCCGCCCCGACCGAACCGCCGAGTCTCGACAAGGTCGCTCGGAGCGCGGGAGTGTCACGATCGACGATCTATGTGGACTTCGGTTCCCGCGCAGGTCTTTTCGATGCGTTTGTGATGGATCTCTACGAACGGACCGGACTGCGCGAGCTCACCGCCGCCGTCGCATCCGATGACCCGCGCGTTCATCTGCGGGAAGCGATCGCCGCGGCAAGCCGGATGAAATCCCGGGATCTCGAGATCTACCGGGTACTGCACGCGATGGACCGCATCGATCCCTCCTCGGCCGCCGAGGCGGTCCGAGCGATGGAGGACGACCGGCGCGGTGGCGTGACCCACCTGGCGAACCGGCTGGCCACGGCGGGCCTGCTGCGTGACGATGTTCCGGTCGAGTGGGCCGTGGACGTGTTGTGGACACTGACCAGTTTCGAAAGTCTCGATCTGCTCGTCACCGGGCGCGGGCTCACCGTCGATGAGGCGACCGAACGACTGACCACCACGGCGGAGCGCGCGTTGTGCCGACCGGAGCGACCCGAGGGGTGACCGCGCTCCGGCCTCGGGCGGTGTGATGCCATTGACGCATGGCGTCGACGCGGGAACAGTCGTTTTCGGAGGATCCGACCACTCGGTTGTCTGCCGCGCGGCTACCTGCCACCGCTTTTTCGCGGGCATGGGACCTGCGCGTCCCGGTGGTGAACGCGCCGATGGGCGGGGTCGCGGGTGGCCGCCTGGCCGCCGCGGTCACCGCGGCGGGCGGGCTGGGGATGATCGGCATGGGCAGTGCGGGTTCGGTCGCGGCGCTGCGCCGAGAACTCGAGTTCACGACATCGCTCGCCGGGAAATTCGGCATCGGGCTCGTCGGCTGGGTCGTCGCCGCCGAGCCGGAACTGCTCGATGTCGCCATCGCGGCGAATCCCACTCTGATCTCGGTCGGCTTCGGCGACGATTTCGGATGGGTGGACCGCGTCGGAAACGCCGGAATACGCACGGCCGCACAGGTCTACAACGCGCGCGAGGCGCGACGGGCCCAGGATGCCGGAATCGACGTCGTGGTGGCGCGAGGCTCGGAAGGCGGCGGCCACGGGGCTGCGGAGATGACGGCGCTGCCGCTGTTGGACGCGGTACTGGGGGCCGTCTCGATACCGGTGCTGGCCGCGGGTGGCATCGGATCCCCCGCGAGTCTCGCGGCGGTGCTCGCGGCGGGCGCGAGTGGTGTGTGGCTCGGCACTCGCCTCGCCGCGTGCTCCGAATCCTTGCTGCACGACGCGGGACGGCGCGCGTTGATCGACGCCGACGGCACCGACACGGTCCTCACGACGGCCTTCGACATCGCGATGGGATTGCCGTGGCCCGCGCGGTTTCCCGCGCGGGTACTGCGCAACGAGTTCACGACCCGCTGGGCAGGCCGCGAGGATGGCCTGCGCGCGGATGAACGCGCGCGGGATTCCGTGATGGTCGCGGTCGACGCCGCCGATCTGCGGACAGCGCCGATCGACGCCGGACAGGGCGTCGGCATGATCGCCGCCGTCGAGCCTGCGGCGCGGGTGATCGATGAAATCTGTTCCGGCGCCGTGGCATTGCTCTCTCGTGGGCACTGACCACCGCCTCTCGGGCGTAGGCTAACCCGCGCCGGGCGGCGGTTAGCGACGAAATCGCCACTGCGGCAAGGTCCGGCAGACTCACCGGCAACGATCGAGCTGTGCCGACAACTCTTCGGCAACAATGCGAAAACGGACAAAAACGGATCGAAGATTCGTTGCTCAGGTACCGGTCCGGAGCGTTAATGGAAGTACGGGGCTGCTCGGCGATCGGGTGACCTCGGTTCGGGGAATCCATCATCGTCATCACAACCGAGGAAGCAGCGCCTTGCCTACTATCACGTCCCTTTCACCGGCCTCTGGCCCCTCCACCGGCGGCCCCAGCGTCACGTACACCTACAGCTGAGGTCGGGATACCCGGGCTGTCGACGCTGCGGCCCGCCCGGGTCGCCCGGCCGCCCGAGGCGAGCGAACGGTGCGGCGTCCGTACGCACGACGCAGATTCGCAGGGGTGAGGGGGTTCCGGTGCCAACCGTGTTGAAAATGCTTCTGGCAGAGCGGCATCTCAAGAGTCATCCAGATTTTCTCGCCGCGTACGACAGGTGTGCCGCACAACTCGACCCGCCGGTCCCGCCGGGATACGGTCCGGCGAAAGCACAGTACTACCAGTGGTTGTCGGGCAGGATGGTCGGACTGCCCCGTGACTATCACCGCCGGGTGCTGCAGCAGATGTTCCCGGGCTGGACGGTGGAGAGATTATTCCAGATGGTCGATTCCCCACCCGGCAACACGCGATCCCCCGAGCTGTCCACACCCGTCGACGGCGAACTCGAGGCGTTCCTCGGCGCCGAAATGATCACCTACGGAGCGACATTGGTCTATCCCGTGCAGCGCGACAACCCGGCGGTCGTCCCGGAGAACGATATGCGCGGACTGCTGTACGTAGCCGCCCTGCTCCAGCGGCACACCGATATCCGTACCGACTTCCGCAGCGACCGCGAAGCGGCCACGCGCAGCGACCGACCCCACCTCGATTTCGGACTGCGCTGCGCACAGCTATTTCTGCGCGGCGTCGAACGCCCGCTGTTCACGGTCCGGACGACCCTCTCGACGGAAGGCCCCGGTGTCGAATGCCTCGAGCTGAGCGATGGAACCCGCTACGATTCCCGCGGCGAGCACCACATCGGCATCATCGCCCGAGCGCGGCCGAGCCCGCACCTCCACCCCGGCGGATACCGGTTCCTCTGCGCGGGACTCGGCCCGCGCGGCGCCGCGGGAGCGGGTTGGTTCCTCGCCAATCATTGGAGTTCGCTCCACCAGCGCGCAGGAGACCACGAATTCGTCGCGATCATCGGCGTATGGAGATACTCCGACCAGACCTCCGCTCTGGAAAAGCTCCTCATCGGCCCACCGTCGGTCCCCTGAGCCGTACTGCGCGGTAGCCTCTGTGCCCGCGGACTACCTCCGCGAGGTCCTGTCACCTTCCACCGCACAGTGTGGCCGCCCTGCCGGACAATCTGTTCGATCCATCCGGCAGGACGGTCTGTTCGGGTGTCGACGCGGCACCCAGCCCTGGCAGGTACGGGCGGTGCCGTCTCCACCCTGCGAGTGGGCGATAACGGCAGTAAACCCACTCGTCAACGAGATACCCGCACCGCACCGCTATTAATCAGCAATGCGCCAATGTCCTCGGTTTATCTGCGCCACGATCGGGTACGGATCGATCACATCCGCACCATCGAACTGAAACGCTGGCGCCGAGGAGGTCTCGCGTGGTCGTGGAACACAGGAAATCTCGCACGCTCGCACCGGATCGGTCGGGGTAATCGGCCGTGGACGCGATACCGACGGTCGGGGTCGAAGAAGAATTCCTGCTCACCGATCCCGGAACCGGGGCCCCGACTGCCAAGAACACGCAGGTAGCCGACGCGGCGAAAAGCGCGGGGATCGACCTGCAGCTGGAACTGACCCGTTGCCAAGTGGAGACGAGCACCGGTGTGCACTCCGATATCGCCGCCCTTCTCGCGGAATTGCGCACCCTGCGCAGGACCGTCGCCGCATGCGCGGCGCACAATGACGCCCGGCTACTCGCTGTCGCTGTGCCCCCGACCGTGCCCGACCGATTCCCGGTGACCGATACGCCCCGCTACCAGCGCATCGCGCACACCTACGGCAGGATCGCCCACGAACAGGGACTGTGCGGCTGTCACGTCCACGTCGCGATTCCCGACCGCGAAACAGCGTTGCGCGTCAGTAACCACGTCCGGCCCTGGCTGCCGGTCTACCTGGCGATGACGGCCAACTCCGCGATCTACCGCGGCAGCGAAACCGGATACGCGAGCTGGCGCAGCATTCTGTGGCGACGCTGGCCCAGCGCCGGACCGCCACCCTATTTCAGTTCGCTCACCGAATACGACGCGCTGGTGGAGATGCTGCGCGCCAGCGGCAGCATCCTCGACAACAAGATGCTCTACTGGGATATCCGCCCATCGGAAACCTTCCCCACCATCGAAATACGGGTCAGCGACGTGGCAGCTACCCCGGACGAAGCCGCGCTGCTGGCGGCCATGATCAGAGGCGCCGTCACCATGGGCCTGCGGGCGAACGCACGAGGCGAATCCGCACCTGCCGTACCCGCCGAAGTCCTCTACGCGGCCTACTGGAACGCCGCGCACTTGGGCCTCGACGGCGACGGACTGGATCCGATAGCGCGCCGCGTCGCCCCACACCGCGTCCTGCTCACCGAACTCATCCACCACATCGAACCCGCTCTCCGCGACTCCGGTGATCACGCCTTCGTCACCGACGCCGTCGCCGCACTCCACGAGCGCGGCAACGGCGCGCAGCGGCAGATACGCGCGATGCGTCTGCGCCGCGAGGTCGACGACGTTGTCGCCGAACTGGCACGCGCGACCCTTGAAGGATGCGCCTGAGTACACGTGCGTCTCGACCCGGGCACGCACGACCGGACCGGCATCGCACGCGCGTATCCGTTGACGCGAATGGTGTCCGGCTCCGTTGCGCCCGTGGTTATTACGGGAGGGCGTCAGGCGGGATCTCAGTCGTGCGGGTCCGTGCCGAGGCGCGGGAAGACCGTGTGCAGGCGGTCCAGGGTCTGCTTGTCGAGTTCGGTGTACTGCAGATCCACCGCTTCGAGGTGCCGCAGCAGGAAGAACGACTCGGGCAGGCTCGTCAGGTCGTTGAACGACAGATCCAGCCGCCGCAGACCGGGCATGCGGGCGAATGCGTCACCGGGCAATTCGGTGAGTCCACGGCGCGTCACCCGATCGCCCACGGTCTTCTCACTCCATCGGTCGATCTCCAGATGCTCGAGGGTGGTGATTTCCCAGACGCCCGCGAGCAGCTCGCACGGCGGCTCGGGCTGGAACGACCAGGGCGTGTTGCCGTTGAGCCGCAGCACCCGCAGGCGCGGCAGCCGCGCCAGATCCGGCAGGCCGGGCAGCGTGGCCGATAGCGAGCCGCCGAGGTTCAGTTCCTCGAGGGCGGTCAGGGCCAGCAGTTCGTCGGGCACCGTTGTCAGCCAGATATGCGAGAGGTCGAGGGACCGCAGAGCGGACAGCGTGGTGACGGCCATCGGGAAATCGACCATGTCGTTGTACTCCCCCGGCTGCAGGGAGGACAGATCCAGTTCGCGCAGTCCGCCCAGTCGGCCCAATCCGTCCGGGACCTGGCAGGACAGCCGCGCGGCACGCAGCACCTCCAGCCGAGGCAGCTCGCCGAGCCGCTCCGGCAGGGATTCGAAGGCGTTGCCGGAGATGTCGAGGACTCGCAGCGTACGCAGGTCGCCGATGCTGTCCGGCAGGCCGGTCAACCCCGTCCCTGCCAGGTTCAGCTCCTCCAGGGCCGACAATGCGGCCAGGCCGCCGATGCGTTCGTCGGTGGTGGCGGCATGGCCGATGCTGTCGTTGCCCGCCAGCGACAACACCCGCAGTCGGGGGAACTCGAGCAGTTCCGCGGGCAACTCCCGCAGCTTCCGGCCGGACAGGTCGAGTTCGGTCACTTCCTCCGCGCGCCCCAGCAACTCGCGCAACTCGTCCACCGCCGCCAGATGGCTCGGCCGGATTCCCGCGCGCAATACCGGCTGCCCCGCGCGCAACGCCGCGCTGATCCGGCGTTCGTCGGCGGTGGCGTCACTGCCGAGTACCGCCGGTAGTACGAGATCGTCCAGTTCGTCGGCGTCGAAATCCACCGGCTGGTTCACGCGGTAGGGGTCGGCGATGAGCACGGCCTCGGGCTGGCGGTCGAAATACGCGCAGAAGTACAGGGTGCTGATGACGAATTCGGCCCGGACGCGGCCCTTCACGGCCAGGACGCCGCCGTCGTCGCCATAGCTGCCCTGGATGCCCCCCGACGCGGTGAGATCACCTCGGACTGCCATCTCCGGGCAGCCGAACAGGATGATGTTGCGGGCCCGCACGTTTCCGGTGACGAGCACGAAATTGCCACTGGCCGAATCCCACCAGTCGATATCACCGGTGACAGTCAGGTCGCCGTCCACGATGACGTTGTACGGAACCCAGTCGTCATCGGATTCCGGCTCCATATTCCCCTCGACGTTCAACCCGCCCTCGTAGAGGCGGATCTCCTGTTCGGCGGCGAAATCCCGGTACGGGAACTGGATGTCGGCGGAAAGCTGGAATCGCTGCTCCGCTTCGCCGACGGTGATCACGCGGTAGTCCGTCAGCGACGTCATGGGGGTCATACCGGCGAATGGTAGACGGAGCCGATCACGTCGGCGAAGCGGGAATCCTGCTCACCAATCGCATCGCGCACCTTCGGACGGGACGACCGTGAACTACTTCGGGGCAGCGAAACCCCGTGCCGCGAAGGTCTTCTCGACGGCGGTCGATTCCGGTGCGGCCACGGATGAACTATGCATGGGAACCGCGTCGCTGAGCGACGCGGAGAGTGAGCGAGACTGTCAGCGCGGCGATGAGCGCCAAACTCGGATGCACGATCCGGTCGCGCATATCGACCGGAATGACACCGAGTATCGCGCCACCGCCGAGGAATCCCAGGACCGTCTCGGCCGCGTACAGGACGCCGACACCGATGACCACGGGCACCGGCGCCGCGCGCAGCCCGGCCAGGAGCACGACCGCGACCACCAGTTGCAGCGTGGCGCGCCACCCTGATCCCGGCAGCGTGAACTCCGCATCGCCGACCAAGGTGGTCACTGCCCGGACCAGCAGGAACAGGCCGACGACGAGGCAGTACCACTGCGCCGCTGTCGGTTTCGATCGCCGTGTCGGCAATTCCGTGTTCACATCGACTCCCTTGTTGCCACCATGGCATTAAGCCTAGGCATATACTGCCACCATGGCAATAGCGGAAGTGAAGCGACGCAGGCGCACCACGGCCGAAGCTCGCGCCGAAATCTTGGACGCGGCAAGCGCATTGCTGCGGGAACACCCCTCCGAAGCCGTGACCGTCAGCGCGATCATGGCGCGGACCACGTTGTCGCGGAAGTCGTTCTACGTGTATTTCCCCGACCGGACAGCGCTACTACGCGAACTGTTGGGGCCGCTGCGCGCCGAGACCGATGCCTCGATCCAATGCTGGCGCGCGGCATCGGAACCCAGAGAAGCCGGGCGCGCGGCGCTGGCCGCGGCCGCTCGGATGTATCAGCGTCACGGGGCGGTGCTGCGAACACTGGCGGCGGCCTCGCAACGAGACGCCGAGGCCGCAGGGCTGTGGCGAGAGTTCATCGACCCACTCGAGCAGGTCGCCGCCGAGACCATCGCCCGCGCCGACACCGGGCTGCCCGCCGCCCCGACGGCCCGCGCGCTGGTGACGATGAATGTGCACTACCTGCTGGACGAGGTCGTCGACGCCGAACCAGAGGTAGTCGACGCCGCCGTCGACATCCTCGCCACCGTGTGGGCACGCACGCTCTACCCGCACGACTGACCTGTCACGAACACACACCTCGAGGTCGGGCCGCGCGGCGGCACGGCTCCCGTCAGACGCGTGACTCGTTCCGGAAAGCGGACAAGACTTCGCGGCTGTGGCAGGACCCGGTTCCCGCCGTCGACCACGGGGCCCGGCCCGGCGCGACTGCGTACTTTCGGAGGCCGGGGCAAGATGGGGGGTATGCGGACGCAGTTCCATCACAACCTCGACCACCTCGCCGGTCAGTTACAGGTGATGTGTCGTCGCGACGGCGCCGCCATCGCCACCGCGACCGACGCACTACTGCACGCCGATGTGGAGTTGGCCGAGGAGGTGCTCGATCTCTGTGGCGATCTCGAGATCCTGCGCGAGGACTGCGAATCCACCGCGGTCTCGCTCTTGGCGTTGCAGGCCCCTGTCGCCGGCGAACTACGCCAAGTGGTCACCGCCATCCAACTCACCGGAAACCTCACCCGCATGGGCGCACTCACCGAACACATCGCGGATATCGCCCGCCGCCGGCATCCCGTGCACGCCGTCCCCGAGCCGGTGCGCCCGATCGTGGCCCGCATGGGCGCGGCGGCCGTCGCCATCGCCACGAGCGCCGTCGAGGTGCTCGGCACCCGTGACCCGCACGACGCGGCGGCGCTCGACGACCAGGACGACGTCATGGATCGACTGCAGCACGACCTGTTGACCGCGGTCCTGGCCGAGGACTGGACCGAGGGCGCCGCGGCCGCCGTCGACCTCGCCCTGATCGGCCGCTACTACGAGCGCTTCGCGGACAACGCCGTCGAAGTGGGACGGCGCACGGTGTTCATGGCAACGGGATACACCCCGGGGACCTGGCAACCGCAGTCCGCCGATCGGCACTGATCGTCGAACCCCGGTGACGGGTTGTCACCGGGGTCGCGCTACCCGCGGCCGAGCAGTTCTGCGGTAATGACGCGCCCGAGGCGCAGCGGTTCGGTCGAATGCTCCAGTTTGGACCCGGCCAGCGCACCGTCGTAGACCAGCTGGATACGCCGGGCCAGCGCCTCCGGTCCGGCAATGCCGCATTCGGCGAGTAACTCGGTGAGGATCCGGCGCAGCCATTCGCGATGCGCGATCACCGGGGCCAGCTCCTGATCGGGGAACTCCGTTGCCGCGTTGGCGTATTGGCAGCCGCGAAAGCCCTTGCCCGGCGCGGAGGCCAGCGCCAGGTCGAAGAAGGTGAGGATGCGGTCGGCCGGGTCGGGCACGGCCGCGACGGCCTCGCTCCAGCGGGCGCGATCGCGCCGGTCGAGATCCTCGAGGTAGGCGAGTACCAGCGAATCCTTGGAGCCGTAGCTGGAGTACATGCTGGCGCGCGCCACCCCGGCCTCCGCCAGCACCCGGTCGATTCCGACAGCGCGGATGCCGTGCTGAGCGAACAGGGTGGCGGCGGTGTCCAGCAGGCGCTGCGCGGGGCTCGGTCTGCTCCGGTGCTCCGCCGTCGCCGCTGCGGATTCCGTCGACGTGGTCACCACACCACCATAACCGGTCCACCGAATAGACAGATCGTTCTGTCTGTGCGTATGGTGTGTCCGTGACCCGCCGCACCCTCAGCCGCCGCCTGCACGTGGATTTCGTGCGCGTCGCCGGTGCCGTCTGTCGTCACCAGCGCTGAATCCGCCAGCCACCGGCGAACCCGCGCCCCGGTCCCTCTTCTGGCGACCCGCATCTGTTTCACCACGAAATCCATTCCGCGAAAGGCATTCCCGCATGTCCCTGTACCTGTACGAACTCGTGCCCGCGATCGATCCGGGCAAGGCCGTCGACGAACTCGCCCGCCGCTTCGAGGAAGCCGGCGGCGAACTGATCGAAGCCCAGATCACCGGTGACGCCGGGCGCGTCTTCGCGATCGCGGAGTTCGAAAGCTGTCGCGGGCCCCGCCTGGAATCCGACGGCGCGCTCGGGGAGGTCGACGGCCCGCACGACGTACGCCTCGTCGGCGCCGACCTCGCACAGCTGAAGGCGGCCCGGCCCGCCGCAGGCTACCTCGTGGAGTGGGATATCCCCGCCGAGATCGACATGGAGACCTACCTGGCCCGCAAGAAGGCGAACTCACCGAAGTACGCGAACGTGCCCGACGTCGATTTCCTGCGCACCTATGTGCGCGAGGACATGGACAAATGCCTGTGCTTCTACGACGCCCCCGACGAGGCCGCGGTGCGTCGCGCCCGCGAGGCCGTGAGCACCCCGATCGACCGCCTGCACGCACTGACGGACCCCAGGACATGACCGCCGTGACCGACGCGCGCACCGAGGGCGCCGCGTTCGTGCGCGAGCGCGCCGGCGCCCTCGACCGCGGCGAGACCGACATCCGCACCGACCTCGCGGAACTGGGCAGGCTCGGCCTGCTCGGAATCGGCTTGGGTGACAAGGGGATCGGTGAGATCGTGGGCGTCATCGAGGACGTGGCCGCGGAGAGCCTCGCGGTCGGCTTTTCGCTGTGGGCGCAGCGCATGACCCTCGAATACCTCTATCGCGCACCGGAACCCCTGCGAACGGCACACCTGGACGGCCTGGTGACCGGGCGCACCGTCGGCGTCACCGCCATGGCCCCCGCGCTCAAACATCTCGCCGGGCTCGGTCCCCTGCCGCTGGCCGGTGTCGCGGCGCCCGGCGGGCACCTGGTCTCCGGCCCGATCGCGTGGGCCTCCAACGTGTTTCCCGACGCGCTGATCGTGTTCCCGTTCCGCGACGAGGCGGATCGCGGAAACGTCGCATGTACCCGCGCCGACGCCGCGGGAGTGACGGTGGCACCCGGCCCGGATCTGCTCGCGCTCGGCGCCACCGCGTCCACCTCGCTGCGCTTCACCGACGTCCGAGTCGGCGCCGAGCAGCGGATCACCGACGACCTGGCCGTCTTCTGCGGCGCCATCCGGGCGAGATTCCTGCTGCTGCAGTCGGCGTTCGGCACGGGTATCGCGCGCACCGCGCTGGCCGAGGCGGCCACCCGGTTGGACGGGCTCGGCGCGCAGTTCCGCGCCGACTACGACAATCTGGCCGCGCAGCGCGACGACGTGCGCACCCGCCTGTACGCCCATGCCGCCGATCCCGGCGCCGCGAGTGGGGCCGAACTGCTCACCGTGCGTCTGGACGCGGCGCGGCTCGCCGTCGAGGCCACCCGGCTCGAATTCGCCCTGCGTGGCGGCGCCGGATACGCCACGGCGAGCGCAACCAACCGGCGGTTCCGGGAAGCCGCCTTCCTGCCGATCCAGTCTCCTTCCGAAGGGCAATTGCGATGGGAACTCTCGCAGTACAGGTGACGGGTGGCCGCAAGAGCTATCCGGGCCGGCGCGAACCGGTACTCGACGGTATCGACCTCGCGGTCGCCGCGGGCGAAACACTGGCCGTACTCGGCGCCAGCGGCAGCGGCAAGTCCACGCTACTGCGGGTGCTGGCCGGGCTCGACCGTCTCGACGGCGGCGGAATCGACTGGGCGGGCGCGGACACCCCGCCCACCACCGGCACCGTGTTCCAGCAGCCGCTGCTGATGCCGTGGCTCACGGTGCGCGACAACATTCTGTTCGGCGGCCGGTTCGCTCGGCACCGTGCCGGATTCGACCGGGAGCACGCCATCGGCCTGCTCGCGCGGTTCGGTCTCGGCGAGCTCGCGGGCCGCTACCCCGATCAGCTCTCCGGCGGTCAGGCGCAACGCGTCTCGGTGATCCGCGCCGCCGCGGTGCGGCCCCGGCTACTGCTGCTCGACGAACCGTTCAGCGCGCTTGACCCGGCCGTGCGGGCCGACCTGCAGGACTGGCTGCGCGAACTGGTGGCCGAATTGTTCTGCACCACAGTGCTCGTCACCCACGACGTGGACGAGGCGCTGCGGCTGGCCGACCGGATCGTGCTCATCGGCCCCGGCGCCGCGGTGCGCGAGGATGTCAGGCTCACCGGCGAGGACCCGGTGTCGGTGCGTGAGCGCATCGTCGCCGGCTACCGCGAGACGGTGGTGCCCGCGTGAGCGCGCTCTCGCGCCGCGCGCTGCTGTGCGGGTGCGCAGGGCTTGTCGCCGCGGGCGGTGTGGCCGGGCTGGCCGACCTGGCTCGCGCCGCCGGCGCCGACCGCGCCGATACCGGCGGTGCGCTGCGTATCGGCTACCTGCCCATCACCGACGCCTCGCCGCTGCTCGTCGCCCACGGTGCGGGCACCGTCGCGCCGGGCATCGTGGACAGCGCGAAACCGGTGCTCTTCCGCAGCTGGGCGTCGCTGGCAGAAGCGTTCCTCACCCGGCAGGTCGACGTGGTGCACCTGCTCATGCCGATGGCGGTGCAACTCAAATACGGCCTCGGCGCCGACATCAGGGTGCTCGGCTGGAACCACACCAACGGGTCCGCGCTCACCGTCGCCCCGCACATCACCGAGCCGGAGCAACTGGCGGGCACCCAGGTCGCCATACCGTTCTGGTGGTCGATCCACAACATCCTCGTCCAACAGTACCTGCGCGCACACGGCCTGCGCCCGGTGATCCGGCGTGGCGCCTCGCGGTCGGACCGCACCGTCGAGCTGATCGCCATGAGCCCATCGGACATGGTGCCCGCACTGGCGAACCGCTCCATCGCCGGTTTCACCGTCGCCGACCCGTTCAACGCCGCCGCCGGGGTGCGCGGGGTCGGCCGGATCCACCGCTACCTCGGCGACATCTGGCGTGACCATGCCTGCTGCGCGCTCGTGGTGCATCAGGATCTGCTCGACCGCCGCCCCGAGGTCGCCCAAGCCCTCACCGACGGCGTGGTCGCCGCGCAGCGCCGGATCGACACCGACCGTCCCGCGACCGCGAAAATGCTGGCGGGCGGCTACCTTCCGCAGCCACTGCCCGCCATCACCACCGCGCTCACCTATCCGAAGCCGCCGCCGGTGCGGCACCCGGAGTGGAACCCGCAGCGCATCGGCTTCCAGCCCTTCCCCTTTCCGAGCTTCACCGCGGCACTCGTCGCGGCCATGCCCGACACCGTCGTGGACGGCGACACCCGGTTCCTGTCCCGGCTCGACCCGCAGCGGGTGCACGACGAACTCGTCGACGACCGCTTCGTCCGCGCCGCGCTGAACCGGGCGGGCGGCGCCGCCGCCGTCGGACTGCCGGATTCGCTGACCCGCACCGAGGAGATCGACCCGTCGTGACCACCACCGCCCTCCCCGACATCGCGCCCTCGGCGCCGCGGCGAACCGGCCGCACCCTGCTGTCCCGCGTCCTCGCCATCGCCGCCGCGCTCGCGATCTGGTGGCTGATCACCAGCGTGCTCGCAGGCGAGGACTCGCTGCTGCGCGAGTTCGCCCCGCAGCACGTGCCGGACGCGCTGCACGCCCTCCACGACCGCGGCGTGCTGCTGTCGGATATCAGGGTGAGCCTGTGGCGGCTGCTGCTCGGCCTGCTCATCGCCGTCACCATCGGCGTGCCCCTCGGCCTGCTGCTCGGCCTGCACGCCGCCACCGACCACGCCCTCGCCCCGGTCGTGCAGTTCCTGCGCATGATCTCCCCGCTCTCCTGGGCGCCGATCGCGGTGGCCGTCTTCGGCATCGGCAACCAGCCGGTGGTGTTCCTCGTCGCCGCCGCGGCGGTCTGGCCCATCGTGCTCAACACCGGCGCGGGAGTGCGCGCCATCGACCCCGGCCTGCTGTTGGTCGCTCGTTCGTTCGGCGCCACGTGGCGAGAGCGCCTCACCACCGTGGTGCTGCCCGCCGTCCGCGGCCCCGTGCAGGCGGGCCTGCGGATCGCCCTCGGCATCGCCTGGGTGGTCCTGGTTCCCGCCGAAATGCTCGGTGTACGTTCGGGATTGGGCTACCAGATTCTCAACGCCCGCGATCAGCTGGCCTACGACCAGGTGATGGCCGTGATCGTGGTCATCGGCGCGCTCGGCTTCGTCCTCGACGGCCTCGCCAGGAAGTTGCTCGACCGGCGCTGAATCGTCCGGTCCGGTCCGGTCCCCACGGCCACCGCGCGCCAAACAGACCGGCTCGAAACCAGGTCGGCGGATCACGGATTAAGGTGTCGAGAGTGCGAACGCGTGCGCGACCTCTACGGTTTCTCGGTCTTGTTGCGGGGCTGTCTGTTCCCCTCTTCGCTCTCGGCGCCCTGCGGGACGGAATCGGCATCGGGGCGATGCGGTTGCCTGCCAGTGCGGTGATGCTGGTGCTGCCGGGGCTGGTCGCCGCGGGCCTGTCGTGGCGCGACGGCGGCCGGGTGGCGGTCACCGCCCTGCTGCGGCGGGCGGTGGATCGCCCACCCGCCCGGTGGCGCTGGTACGCGTTGGCGGCAGGGCTGTTCCCGGTGCTGAGCCTGCCCGCCTTCGCTGTCACGATCATGTGCACCGGCGCGCCGTCAGCCCTGCCGCTGCCGCTGATCGCGGCGCCGGCGCTGCTCGCGGTGTTCATGGTCGCCGCCGTCTGCGAGGAGCTGGGCTGGACCGCCTATGCCGCCGATCCGCTGATCGAGCGATTCGGCGTGGTGGGCGCGGGCGCCGTCCTCGGGGTGTTCTGGGGGTGTGGCATCTGATCCCCCTGGCCCAGGCGGGGCATTCACTCGAGTGGATGGCGGGCTGGTTCGTCACCACCGTGGCAGCGCGGGTGTTCATGGTCGCCGTCTACGACGGTAGCGGCGGCGCCGTTGGCACCGCGATCGTGACCCACGCCATGATCAACCTCGCCGACGCTTACACGCCGACCCTCGATTCAGCGCTGTTCATGGGCACCTTGGCAGGGCTGGCCGTCTGCGCGGCGACCGCGACCGCGACGGCGCTGCGCGCTCGCCACGAGCCAAGGGAAGACGTGATCGCACGCCGCGCCGGGCCGACGGACCCGCCGTGACGCAGGGAATTCCCGCCACGTGGATCGACCGCTCGAGCGCGTAGACGCGGACTACCCCCTCATTCCCGGCGGTGGGCGAGGTATTTGCGCGCGGCGGTGACGATTCCGACGGCGCAGACGAGTATCACCGCGATGGCGCTGACGCCGATCCCGATGTCGAGCGCCCTGCCGAGATCGCCGTCGTTGCCGCCCTGCAGGTCGGCGATGAACTCCGCCGAGAAGTAGGGGCGGTGCACCAAGACCGCGGCGGCCGTGACGACGGCGAACAGATCCGCGGCGATCGACAGCGCGGTGACCGGCAGTGTCCAGGCGCGCACGACCAGTTGCGCGATGGCGACGATCACCCACAGCACGGCGACGGCGACCACCAGGGGCAATAGCCGGTCGACAACGCCGGGATCGAGACCTTCGGCGGTCTCGGCGAGGAACGACGGCGCCAGCGCCGGGAAGAAGCACAGCGATCCGACCAGCACGGCGACGGCGAACACCAGATCGGCGATCGCGTCGCCGAGTGGGATCTCGTGCCCGCGCGGCACCGGCGGCAGGTCGTCGGGTCGCCATTCACGCAAGACCGCACCCGGCGCTGTGCGCTCTATGACGGCGAAGACCACGGTCACCCAGACGGCCGTGTAGACCGCGCCGGTGAAGGCCGAAGTGAGGCCCTCCTCGAGCATTCCGCCGATCGTCGGCGGCGTGTCGTCGTCGACGAGGGCGGCCAGCAGGCTCACCCCTCCCACGACGAGCGCCACCGCGCGGATCGCGGGCCACAGCACCCGCAGATAGGTGTCGTACAGACGTGGGCCGATGAGCTGGCGCGGCGCTCCCCGGAAGCGGCGCGCCTGATCCTCCGGCGGGCCGAACTCGGTGAGCGCCTCGCGCGTCGAGCGCCCGGACGACTCGTCCGCGACCCGGGCCCGCAACTCGACGGCCGCCGCGTCGCGACGGGACCGGGGCAGGTGCACGAGCACACCGTGGACGTAGCGGTCGATCAGTTCGTCGTCGGACAGCGTGCCGGCCATTATCACTCCCGTACTTCAGGCATTGCGTCGTTCCCGGTGATTCAGATGGCGGTGGCCACGACCACCGGAGGCGGTGACGACACTACCGACGCCTCGAGGCTGACCGAATCCCGCCTTGTCCAGCGGTGTCGATCACCGCGCCGTGGCCACCGACGTCGCGGAACGGATCATCCCCTTCGTGCGCATGAGGTGTTCACCGAGATAGCCGTCGTGCGGGACACCGGGGCGCAGCCAGGTGGTGGGATTGTCGCCGAGATACAGGTTGGTGATGGACGGCTCGTCCAGCAACGCGTCGATCAACTCCGCACGTGTCGTCATCGCGGTGAGCACCAGCGAATTCCGCAGGGGCGCGACACCGTCCTCGGCGCGCCACGGACCCACCCACACGCACGGGAATCCGAGCTCGATATCGAGCTGCGGCGCGGCGCTGCTGGTGACGAGATGGACCGACGGGCGCAATACCGCTCCGCCGCCGGGCAATTCGTCGACGATGGTGTCACCACCGAGGATCGCGCGCGCGTCACCGGCGACGGCGTGCAGATATCGATCGACTTCCCGCGCGGATTCGGTCGGCCCGACGGTGAGAATCGCGTCGGGATGGTCCGCGGGCAGGCTCGGGATCGCCCGGAGCCGCTCCGCCAGCGCCTCCGCGACGGGTTCGGGATCGCCTTCGACGAGTATCGCGGTGGCGCAGGTGCACGCGGTGCCGCCGAGATGGCTCACCGATGCCGCGAGCAGATCGATTTTCGTTCGCCAGTCCACCTCACCGGTGAGCAGAATCTTCGAGCGACCCGGCCCCTGCGTCAGCACTCGCGAATTGGTCGCGTATTTGTCCACGACATCCTGTCCGCCGTACACGATCGCGAAATCGGATTCGGCGATGATCACATCCGCCGCGCTGTAATCGGTCGGCAACAGGGTGACGACATCGGGTGGGAATCCGGCCTCGCGCAGCGCGCTGACCAAGCGGAACGCCGTGAACGGCTCGCGCGTCGAAGGACGAACCGCCACTTTGTATCCCAGGGCGAGCGCTTCGGGCCACAGGCCGTGCACCGCGGGCGTGTTACCCGCGGCGTGCACGGCGAATATGTCGCCCTTGCGCGTCCAGACGGCCGCACCGTCGAGGGTCTGCGGTGCGTGCCATTCGTCCACGGCTCCCCGTGGCATCGCCAGTTCGCGGGTGAACCGCTGCGACCGCAGTACATCGGCCACCCATTCCACCGATTGCCGGACCACCGCGAGTGGCACACCGGAGGCGGTCGAGACCAACCCCGCGAACCCGTCCGGGTCGAGGCCGGCGACGGTGCCGTGCAGGAATGCTTCGGCGGCCTTATCGAGCGCCGACAGTCGATCGGCGGCGGGCAGTACCGGGGCCGCGCGCATCGCGGCGAGAGTGCGCCGCACGTACAGCGGGGGCACCTGGCTGATTTCGCCGATCCGCGCCCCGGCGAGCGAGATCAGCGGTTTGCGTTCACGGGCGCGGTAGGGGCCGGAGGGGCCGAGCGCGTCGATGTGGATGAGCATCAGTACACGCCCTCGATCACGGAATGGTCGTCGAAGGTCCGCACCGGACCGACATCGGCGACGGCGCAGCCGAGCGCGCCGGACAGGGGTTCGACCTTGGTCGCCATATCCCGCTCCAGATTGTTGGGCAGCAGCGCGTATTTGGTGAGGTGGTTCATCACCACCTGCCCGCGTTCGCCGACGGCGACATCGTCTCCGGTGTCGGGATCGACGACGCGGAAGGCGATGTAGGGACTCGGTGCGTCGAAGACCGCCAATTCGTCCTGACGCTCCTCCGGGCGCTCGCGCGACATGCCGAGGATCGTCGTACTGCCGTACAGACCCTTGAGCGGAATGCCAGGGAAGATCTCGCGCCGGAAGATGTCGCGGGAATCGGCATCCATATGCGCCCCGCTCCAGCAGATGAACTTCACCTGCTCGCGGATCGCGTCGACCAGTTCGGCGCGCCTGGCAATCCGTTCGAGCAGTGGCGGGGTGGTGATGAGAATTCCGACCGACTGGGAACGCAGGATATCGGCTGCCTGGTCGACGAGGTGTTCGGCGTAGCGATCCGCCTCTTCGGTGGCGCCACGGGCGATCAAATGCTTGATCCAGCGTGGGTCGAGGTCGATGGTGAATTTGACGCCGTCGTGTCTGCGCGCGCGGCGGGTGGCGAACTCTCCGAACATATGCGGTCCGCTCGGCGCGATGGCCAGGGTATTCACGGCACCGAGTGCGGCGTAGTGGAATTCATCCCATCCGAGGGCGAATTCCATCCACCGTTCGAACATCACGAATCGCTTCGGCGCGCCGGTCGTCCCGCCGCTTTCGAATATTCCGGCGATCACGGCGTCGGCTCCCCGCAATCCGCGGGGAATCAGATCGCCGACCGCGACATCGCGGAACTCGTTGATCACGTTGGGGAATCGCGTCAGATCGTCGAAGGTACGGATATCGGATACCGGGTCGAAGTCCAGGGTGCGCGCCCGGCGCAGCCAATACGGACTACCGGTCTCCGGGGAGAAATGCCATGCCATCAGTTCCCTGATGTATTCGTCCGGATCGACCGTGGCCGTGGAGATGTCGAGAATGGCAGAACACATGCGCCCTCCAGCTGCGTGTACGTCACGCACACCATCGCGCACCGGGACGGCCCGGTAAACCTGTGAGTCGCGATATCAATTACTCGATAAGAGAAGACAGGGCCCAGGTGCCGCGCGGTATCGGCCTGGTAGGCCGGACAGCAGTACCGGACGCTTCACGAATTGTCGACGAACTCCAGAAAATTCTGGAGTAGCACGGTGATTCGCGCGGGCTGTTCCAGACTGCTGGTGTGACCGCAGTTCGGGAGAATATGCAGCCGGGCCGATGGGATCAGTTCGGCGATACGTTCGGACCGCGCGGGCGGCGTCGCCACGTCGTCCGCCCCGACGACGACCTGGGTCGGCACGGTGATGCCCATGATCTCGCGTTCGATCGGTGCGCGCTCGGCCACGCCGAGGACCGCCCTGCGCACGGCCGCGCGATCGCCATGACGTAGGCGCGCCGCCCACTCGTCGATGACCGGCTTGTTGGCGGGGTCCGCGAGGAAAGCGCGGCCGAACAGATGCGAGGCGATGCTCCCGCGTATCGGTCCCGGGCCGAGCAGGCGGAAGGCCAGCGCCAGCCGCTTGTACTCACCGATCTTGCCCGGATCCTCGGCGGCGCAACTGGTGTCGAGCAGCGACAGCGAGCGCAGCAGCTCACCGTGGCGTGCGGCGATGCGCTGCCCGACGAACCCGCCCATGGACAGCCCCACCCAGTGCACCGGAGCGATCCCCAGCGTACGGATCACTCCGATCGCGTCGCGGGTGAGGGTGTCCATGTCGTATCCCCCTGCGGTCGGCGCAGTGTCGCCCTGTCCTCGCCAGTCGAGGGCGATACACCGGTACTGCCCGCGCAGGACGGTCATCTGGGCTCGGAACATCCAGCCGCCGAACAGCAGTCCGTGCCCGAAGACGATGGTGGTCGCGTCGGGCCGACCTGCCGGAACCCCTGTATCGGAGTAGGCGATCGGTATGCCGTCGACGGTGACGATGGGCACGATGCCGCCCTCGGTCAGGTGTTGAACAGTTTGACGTTGCGCATGGTCACCAACGCGGTGGCGCACAGGGATTCGCCGTCCTCCTCGATCGAGAACACCTCCGCGGCCGCGATCGTGATGAGCGCGCCGGGCTTGATCACTCTGCCGCGCGCCGCGACCGTCGGTCCTTTCGCGGGGGCGAGGATTTTCACGGTGTAGTCGATGGTCATATTCACCCAGCCGGGTTGCAGCAGTGTTCCCGCCGCCGATCCGGCGGCGAAATCGGCCAGCGAGCCGAGGACGCCACCCTGGAAATATCCGTCGTGCTGGGTGAGTTCGGCGCGATGCGGCTGGATGATCTCGGCTTCGCCCGGCGCTATCCGACCGAATTCGAAACCCAGGTGCCGGGCGGCGGGCATGCTGAGCACCGCTCCCGTCACTGCCGCTTCGAAATCCGGATTCGACGCTTCCCACGTCTGCACACTCATCAACTCCTCGGTCGCGGTTCTGGCGATTCTTCGTGTACTTCCGACGTCCAGCGCGCGAATTCGCCTTCCGCGTACCGGTGTCGAGCGGCGCTGCGCATGATCTTGCCGCTGCTGGTCTTCTGCACCTGACCGGCGACGGTGAGGATCAATTCGCCGATGGCGAGATCGTGCTCGCGCAGGACCGCGGCCCGGATCGAGCCGGAGATGTCGGCGTCCTCGCCCGACGCGTCACGCCGGATCTCCTGCACCACGACCAATTTCGTACCACTGCGTCCCTGCACCCCGAAAGCGGCACAGCCGCCGATTCGCAAGGTGGTGTGCGCGGTCTGCACGGTGTGTTCGATATCGTGCGGGTAATAGTTACGGCCACGGATGATGATCATGTCCTTCGAGCGGCCCACCACGTACAGTTCACCGTCGATGAGCAGACCGAGGTCGCCGGTGCGCAGGTAGGTCCGTGCCGGATCGCCCGCCAGGCGCGCGTGGAAACTCTGTTCGGTCGCCTCCGGCCGACACCAATAGCCCTGTGCGACATGGTCTCCCGATACCCAGATCTCCCCCACCCGATCCGGTGGGCACGGCTGGCCGGTGTCGGGGTCCACGATGCGCACGTCTTCATCCGCGAGCACAGTTCCGGAGCCGACGAGGGTGCGGGATCGCTGCGGCGTAGCACCGACGTAGCGCAGCTCGGCGAGTGCTTCGGCATCGGCGTCCACCGTGCGCGGCCCGCGGCCCTTGGCGCTCGCCGCGACCAGTAGGGTGGCTTCGGCCAGGCCATAGCACGGGTAGAGCGCCGTGGCATCGAATCCGTACGGCGCGAACGTTTTCGCGAACGCCGACAGCGTCTCGGAGCGGATCGGCTCGGCTCCGTTGAACGCCACTCGCCAGCTGCCCAGGTCCCATTCGCCCGGATCGGCGCTCGCGGCGCGTGCGACACAGGCGTCGAAGGCGAAATTCGGGCCGCCGCTGGTATGCGCGCGGTATCGGGATATCGCCGTCAGCCACAGCAGCGGCCTGCGAATGAAGGTGGACGGCGACATGAGGACACTGGTAGCGCCCACATAGAGGGGCTGGAGCACATTGCCGATCAGACCCTGATCATGGAAGAACGGGGCCCAGCCGACCACCGTCGAATCCCGGTCGTGGCCGAACGCCCGCCGGATCATCTCCTCGTTCGCGACCAGGTTCCGGTGCGTGACGACGACACCTTTGGGGATCGATGTCGATCCGGACGTGTACTGCAGGAATGCGATCGAATCCGGTTCGGCGGCCCGGCGGATGCCGGTGTTCGCGGCGGGAAGATCGTCGACGGCGAGCCAGTGGTCCGCCGCGCACAGGCCGGTGAGCGCCGCCCGCAGCGGGTCGGCGAACGCCGTCAGGGTCAGCACGGCGGCGGGTCGGCAATCGGCCACAATGGCACGCGTCGCGGCCCGCACGGTACCGCGGCGCGGCGGATCGATCGGCACCGCGATCACACCCGCGTACAGACAGCCGAAATACGCGACGATGAAATCGAGGCATTGCGGGAACACCAGCAGCGCGCGGTCGCCGGGCGCACACCGCTCGGCGAGTGCGGCGGCCACGGCGAGCGCCCGATCGTGTAGTCGCCGATAGGTCAGAGTGGCTGTCTCCTCGCCTCTTTCGTCGAGGAACACGTAAGCCGCGCGATCCGGTTCCTCGGCGGCGCGACCTTCGAGGATGTCGGGAAGCAATCGCATATCGGTCCTCATCGCGACACCGCCACGTTGTCGCCGGGCGCCCGGGTGTCCGCCACCCGCGCGCCCACCACACCGACCGGCAGACGCGACAACCCGCGGACGATGAAACTGTGTTCCTGCCAGTGGAATTCGTCGCCACGCAATGCGAGGTCCGGCGCGTGCCGGAACAGGTGCTCGAACGCGATCTCCGCCTGCGCTCGGGCCAATATCCCACCAAGGCATCCGTGCATCCCGTGTCCGAAGGCGAGGTGATCCGCACCGGATCGGGTCGGATCGAATGCGTCCGGCCGGTCGAAGACCGACGGGTCACGGTTGGCCGCGCCGAGGCAGAGCAGCAGTTGATCGCCCGCCGCTATCGGTGTGCCGCCGATCTCGATGTCGCGGGTGGCCAGCCGTTTGGTCAGCTGCAGCGGAGGGTCGTAGCGCAACGTCTCCCGCACCGCGGCCCCGGCCCGGGTGGGATCGCGGCGCAGCAGCGCGGCCTGGTCCGGGTGTCGCAGCAGGGCCAGCACGCCATTGCCGATCAATGATGTCGTGGTCTCGTTGCCCGCGACGAAGCACA
Source organism: Nocardia sp. NPDC005366 (assembly GCF_040606855.1). Classification (NCBI taxonomy): domain Bacteria; kingdom Bacillati; phylum Actinomycetota; class Actinomycetes; order Mycobacteriales; family Nocardiaceae; genus Nocardia; species Nocardia sp. NPDC005366. The sequence goes on along the minus strand of NZ_JBEXFQ010000014.1, from coordinate 8,017 downwards.
TGATGCAGACGAAGATCAACTCCTCCTCGCTCAGCGCGTCACCACCCGAGGTGCGGGCCGCGAGCAAACGGCTGATCAGATCGGGGCCGGGGCGGGAACGGCGTTCGGCGAGCACGTCCCCCAGCGCCTCGGCGAACCGCTCGACCACCTCGTGCACGCGGTCGAAATCCGCCGCCTTCATCATCCCCGGCTCGAGCAGGAACCGGATGTCGTGGGTCCACAAGCCGACCTGTCCGCGCAGGTCGGCCGGTAATGCCATCCATTCGGACAACACACGCACCGGGATCGGCGCGGCGAAATCCGCGATCACGTCGAATTCGTCCGCAGGTGTCGCGGCGTGCCACACATCCGCCACGACCCCGGAGATCAGTGGACGCAATTCGGCCACGGCCTGCGCGGTGAACACCCGGTTCACCAGTCCGCGCAACCTCGCGTGATCGGGATTGTCGGTGAACACCAATGATTTTCGCCCAAGACGCGCGATACGCGCGGTATCGCGGCGGCCGAGCCGCTCGGCCTGTTCGGCGACAAGTCGCGGGATGAGCCCGGCGCTGAACGAGCGGTCCTGGAGTACGGCGCGGATATCCGCGTGCCGGGTGAGCACCCACATGCCCAGCGTTCTGTGCACCGGCTCGCTTTCGCGCAGCCGCTGGTACAGCGGGTAGGGATCGCGGCGGAACTCCGCGCCGAACGGATTGAACCGCACGCGCGGCCGGACCCGATCGTTGGCGGGAACGGTCATCGCGTACGCCCGTCACCGGTGCCGAAGAATCCGGTGCCGTAGGGCGCGAGCACGAGGCGCAGCAGGCCGATCTTGCCCATGCGGAACCCGAGTGCCGACAGTTTCAGGTAGCGCTCGTACCTGGCGACCGTTTCCGCACCGACAATTTCGGTGGCCTCGCCACGGTGGGCGCGCAGCCTGCGCGCCCACTCGGCGCAGGTCCACGCGTAGTCGAGGCGGCCGTTGGTGATCGAGCGCACCTCGAAAACGCCTTCGGCCGCCGCGGTGATCTCGGCCAGGGTCGGCAGGTCGGCGTCGGGGAAGATCTCACGCTGCATGAACAGACTGGCGCGGTCGCGTTCCATGTTCGCGTAGGCGATGGTCTGCAGCGACAGCACGCCTCCCGGTCGCGTCCACTCTCGGCAGCGGGTGAAGAACTCACGGTAGACGCCGATCTTCTCGGTCGGCGAATCGTCCGGCCTGGCGAAATGTTCGAAGGCGCCGATCGAGACGATGCCGTCGAAGCGGGTATCGGGCTCGTAATCGAGCCAATCCCGCACGCGCACTTCCACACCCGGATAGGCGCGCGAGCGCACATACTCGGCCTGGCGTTCGCTGAGGGTCAGTCCGACCGACCGCGCGACCCCGTGCCGCACCGCGAGGCGCTCCAGTATCGCGCCCCATCCGCAGCCGATATCGAGTACCGCCGTGGCATTCTCGGCGTCGATCGCGTCCAAGTGGTGACGCAGTTTGCGTTCCTGGGCCATTTCCAGTGTGTCGTCGGCATTTTCACGCAGCGCACACGAATAGGTCAGGGACGGGTCGAGCCAGAGTCGGTAGAAATCGTTGCCCGCGTCGTAGTGGTGCCTGATCGCGGCAGCGGCCGTCTCGGTCCGATCGGCGTCGATCGCCGCCATGATCAGGCCACGGTCGGCGTGGTGCGCGCGTGCAGATAGGCGGCGACCGCGTCGAGGTTGGGGTTCTCGAACAGGTCCTCGGGCGCCAGATCGACTCCGTAGCGCTCTTCGACCTCGATCAGCAGTGAGACGGCGAGGGCGGAGTCGATGCCGAGCCTGTCGAAGTCCACCGCCGGATCCACCGCGGCGGCGGGAATCTCGAGGAGGTTCCCGAGGTATTCCTGGCACCACCGGACGATCGCTTCTCGGCTCGTATCCACGATGACTGTTCCTTTACGCTGCGTGACGGACTGAATCGGATGTACCGGAAATACGTTTGGCGGCCATGCGCGCCTGGGACGGCCGCTTCAGCTCCCAGGCCAGGCCGCAGGACTCGAGCACCGTGATCAGCCAGAAGCCGGGGTCGAGCCGGTACCACTGCAAACCGAACGATGGGGATTCCGGGAACGCGTGGTGATTGTTGTGCCACGATTCGCCCAGCGTCGCCAGCGCGAAGACGCCGCCGTTGTGACTGTTCTCCCGCGACTCGTACGGGCGGGTGCCGAACATGTGCAGGAAGGAATTGATCGCCCACACGATATGTTCGAGAACGAAGATCCGCACGAAACCGCCCCACAGCAGACCGCTCACCGCACCGGTCCAGCTCAGCGAGACGAGCCAGCCGATCACCGCGGGAATCAGCAGCCCGAGCCCCACCCAGTAGTAGTACAGCCGGGCGATCCGCATGAGGGCGCGATCCTTGATGAGGTCGGGCGCGTAGTGCACGACATTCGGGTACTCGTGGCGGCGCATCCAGAGGAAATGCGAATGCGCCAGGCCGCGCAGCGCGCCGAGGACGCCCGCGCCGGACAGATTCGGTGAATGCGGATCGCCTTCGCGGTCACTGTTCTCGTGATGACGCCGGTGCAGCGCGACCCAGGACACGACACCGCCCTGGGCGGCCATCGAGCCGAGCACGGCGAGTACCGACGCGACCCACGGTTCGGTCTTGAACGTGCGATGGGTGAACAGGCGGTGGTATCCGACGGTCACACCGAGACCGGTGATCAGCCACATCGAGAACAGCAGCGCGAATTCCATGACACCGAATGGGCGAACGAGCAGGAATCCGAATGCGACGACGGTGCCGAGGATCGGCGCGACGTCGAACAGGAGGAAATGCCGACGCTGGAGTCGGTGAATATACGGGCTGCTGATCGTTTTCCGTCGCGGTATCGAATTCTCGGGTAGCACGGCATCTTCGGCCATCACTCGACTTCGCCTTCATCGATTTGTTCGGCTTGATCTTCCGACCGTAACAGCGGCGATGGAACTCACCGGCGAACGATCGTATTCCTGATCGCGGGATCGAAATACGCGATGACAACGATGGATCGACAGTTCATCGGCGCAATCGCACGGGGAGTTCGTGCAGGCCGCGGATCAATGTGCTCACCTGCCAGCGCGCCGGGAACGCGCCCGACGCGAGCGCGAGATCCGGAAACCGTCGCAGCAGCGCGGTGAACGCGATCGATGCTTCCATCCTCGCCAGCGGCGCACCGACGCAGAAATGGATGCCGTGCCCGAAAGCGAGATGGCCGCCGGCGTCACCGTCGATATCGAGCACGTCGGGATCGCGGAATCGATCGGCATCGCGGTTCGCGGCGGCGAGTGCGACGTACACGAGTTCACCCGCCGGGATATCGGTATCCCCGACGCGCACCGATTCCTCGGTGTATCGCACCGTCGCCATATCCACCGGGCCGTCATAGCGCAGGAATTCCTCGACCGCGGCGGGTACCGCCGACGGATCGGCGCGCAGTGCGTCGAGCTGGGATCGGTCGCGCAGCAACGCATGCACGCCGTTGCCGATCAGATTGACCGTGGTCTCGTGGCCTGCGACCAGCAGCAGGAAGGCCATGGATACCAATTCGGCCTCGGTGAGCCGGTCGTCGTCCTCGCGGGCGTGGACGAGGGCCGAGAGCAGATCCTCGGCGGGGTCGTCCTGTTTGGCACGCACCAGTTCGCGCAGATACGAGACCATCGCGACCGAGGCACGGGCACGTTCCTCGTCGCGGCCGAGAACACCCACCAGCGCCTTGGTCCAGTCGTGGAAGTCGTCGCGATCGGCGAACGGGATGCCGAGCAGTTCGCAGATCACCCGCACCGGCAGCGGTACCGCGAACGCCGCCATGAGGTCGACCTCGTCGTGCGCGGACATCTCATCGAGCAGACCGGCGGTGATCTGTTCGACGCGCGGGCGCAATTCGGCCACCTTGCGCGCGGTGAAGGCCTTGTTCACCAATTTGCGCAACCGATGGTGGTCCGGCGGATCGGTATTGAGCATATGGGTGTTCAGCGCGAGCCATTGCGGACTCATCGGCGGTGTGCGCCGCTTCGCGCTCAGCAACTCCTCGATCCGCAGCGCGTTCTTGCGCAGACGCGGATCCGCCAGGGCCGCTCGCGCTTCGGCGTAACCGACGATCACCCAGCGCGACGCGCCGTCGGGGAATCGGACCCGGTGCACCGGCCCCTGTTCGCGCCATACCCGATAGTGGGCGTGCGGATCGGCGAAGAAATCGTCATCGAGTGTGGCGATCCGGTCGGCGGCCTCGATATCGACCATGACGTTCTCCCTGCGGTAGTCGGTCGGTCCCGGGGCGGACACGACGGCCCCGGCGGGATCGGGTACGGGTCAGAGATCGAGCACGAGCAGATCGGACCCGGCGCGCGACACGCACAACATCATCGTCTCTCCGCGCGACCGCTCGTCGGCGGTCAATATCGAATCCCGGTGTTCGATCTCCCCCGCCAGCACCGGTGTCTCGCAACTACCGCAGGTGCCTTCGCGACAGGAGGTGACGACGGAGACGCCCGCGGCTTCGAGGACATCGACGATGCTCTGGCGCGTCCCGACACGCAGGGTGCGTCCGTCGCGCGCGAGCCGGATGTCGAATGGGCGATCGGACGCGGTGTCGACCGCGCGCGGCACGAATCGCTCGGTGCGCACGGCGATGCCCCGTCGCGCGGCTTCGGTTTCCACGGCGCTGAGCAGCGGTTCGGGGCCGCAGCAGTACACGGTGGCATCGCCGCGCTCGTCCAGTATCGCGCCGAGCGGCAAGAGTCCGTGGACGTCCTGTGGCAGCAGGTTCGCTGTCGGGAAGTCTCGCGCGATGTCCTCGGCGAAGGCCATGTGCTCGCGCGTCCTCGCCCCGTAGTAGAGCTCCCAGTGCGCGCCCGCGGTCTCGGCCGCCGCCGCCATCGGCAGAATCGGGGTGATACCGATTCCGCCCGCGATGAACAGATAGCGTTCGTCCGGTTCCAGCGCGAAATTATTGCGCGGCGACGACACCCGCAATTCGACACCGGGGGTCGCGGTGCGATGGAGCAGATCCGAACCGCCGCGCCCGGACGGTTCGTGCAGGATCGCGATGCGCCACCGCCGCCGGTCGGCGGGGTCCCCGCACAGAGAGTACTGACGCACTCCCGCCGCCCCCACCGCGACATCGATATGGGCTCCCGGCGACCAGGGCGGCAATTCGGCGCCGTCGACGGCGGCGAGTTCGAGGGCGAACACCGCGGTGGCCTCGTCGCGACGGGCGGTGATCCGTACCGGCAAGTCGGTCATACGGCCACTGTCGCCGAGCGCCGGAAGCGGCAGCCACCTGGTTCACGCAGTCGATTCGCGCAATCGACGTTGACTATCGTCCGGCGCGCCCGACGCGGAGCCGACCGACACTGGCCGCATGACCTCAGTGGCGCACTTGGTCGAGAAGACCACCGAATTCGTCCGTAACCACGTCTTTCCGGTCGAGCGAGAGGTAGTCGCCGACGGCCGGGTAATGGATGACGCACTGCGACTGGAATTGCAGAAGAAGGCGAAGGAGGCGGGCGTGTTCGGCCCGCTGTCCGATCCGCGATACGGCGGTCTCGGTCTCGATACCAGGGCCCAGGCCCAGGTGCTCGAGGCGGCGGGGGCCAGCCTGATCGGTCCGCTCGCGGTGAACGCGTGGGCGCCCGACGACGGCAATATCCACCTGCTGGCCCATGTCGCGAACCCCGAACAGCAGCAGCGCTATCTCGCGCCGCTGGCGTCGGGCGAGGTGCGCTCGGCCATCGCCATGACCGAACCCGCGCCCGGCGCCGGTTCGGATCCGAGCATGCTGAGAACCTTCGCCGAGGAGACCGACAGCGGCTGGGTCATCAACGGGGCCAAGCATTTCACCACCGGCGCGCAGGGCGCCGCCTTCACCATCTGCGTCGCGCGGACCAATGACGGCCCGACGATGTTCCTTGTCGACGCGGACAATCCCGGATTGCGGGTCGGCAGGCGTATGCCGACGCTCGACCACTCCAGCGCACCCGGCGGTCACTGCGAGGTCCGCTTCGTGGACTGCGAAGTTCCCGATTCGGCGGTACTCGGCGCGGTCGGCCAGGGTCTGGCCCTGGCTCAGGTGCGGCTGGCCCCGTCGCGCCTGGTGTTCTGCATGAATTGGCTCGGACTCGCCGTCCGTGGACATCACCTCGCCATCGACCACATCGGCAGGCGGACCGGCTTCGGCTCGCCCATTGCCGAACACGGTCTCGCCCAGGGCCTGATCGCCGACAACGAAATCGATATCGCGGCGGCGCGCGGACTGATCCGCCAGGCCGCCGCCACCATCGATGAACAGGGCCCGGCGTCCTCGCTGGCCAAACACGAGACCTCGATCGCGAAAACCTTTGTGTCCGAGGCTGTATGGCGCGTGCTCGACCGGGCCGTCCAGTTGCACGGCGGTCTCGGCGTCTGCGAGGACCATCTGGTCGCCCGCTTCCTGGTCGAGGCGCGCGCTTTCCGGATCTACGAGGGACCGTCCGAAGTTCTGCGGTGGTCGATCGCCCGCCGCGCCCTGCGGCCGACGCGCTGAGGCCGACCACTCCACCGAGAAAAGGTATTGACGATGACCACACGTGAAATCGCCGGATTCGCGGCGGCCTACCCCGAACTCGACTACGCCGCGATCGATTACGACTATCTGCACGCGGTATCGCAGGAGATGGTGCCCTTCGCCCAGCGAGTCGGCACCCTCGTCACCGAGATCAGCGCGGACCGCGCGGTCGTGGAGATCCCGGCCGACGACTCGGTGCGCAACCACATGGGGACGGTGCACGCGGGCGCGCTGTTCACCGCGGCCGATATCGCGGGCGCGGCGGCCTTCGTCGGCGCGGCCGCCGCCCGGCTGTTCACCATCGAACGGCTGGTCTTGCGGGGCGGGACGGCCTCCTACCGTAAACCCGCGGTGGGCCGTATCCGCGCCGTCGCCACCGTCGACCAGCGTGATGTGGCCGACGTGCTCGGCGCGGTCGCCGGCGGGCGGTTCGAGTTGGCGGGCAAGGCCCTGCTGCTCGATGACAACGATGTCGTCGTCGCGAAATTCACCTTCGACTACATCTGCGACGTGACGGGCGCGGAGGCGGACCGGTGACCTCGGGGGCCCGCACGGCGAAATCCGAATTCGCCGCGCTGGAGTCGGTCGCGGTGCCGACCTCCGACGGCGTGACCTTCACCGTCCGGTTCCTGCCCGCGGCGAAGCCGGACGCACCGGTGGTGCTCATCATTCCCGCCATGGCGATGAAGGCAAGGAACTATCTCGCCCTCGCCAAGGCGCTCAATGCGCAGGGTCTTTCGGTGGCGACGTGCGATCTGCGGGCACACGGTGAGGCCGTGCCCGCACTCGGCGAGCACACCGATTTCGGCTATCGCGAAATGCTGGAAATCGATATGCCGGCCCTGGTGTCGGCGGTGCGCACACGATTCCCCCTCGCACCGTTGCACCTGTTCGGGCACAGCCTCGGTGGTCAGTTGGCGCTGCTGTTCGCGGCGGCCGAGCCCGAGCGGGTCGCCGGCGTCGTCACCATCGGCACCGGCACCGTGTTCTGGTGGGCGTTCGGACCCCGCCGCTGGTACGAGGCGCTGAGCCAGATCCAGTGGATCGGGCTGGTCGCGCGGTGGAAGGGGCACTGGCCCGGCGGGGTGCTGATCCCCGCGCCCATGCCGGGCGGGGTCATGATCGACTGGTCGGTGCATTCGCTGACAAGCTACTACCGTCCCAAAGGAACCAAACGCCGCTACAACAGGCTGCTGTCGCGCATGACGCTGCCGGTGCTGCCGATCTCGCTGTCCGAGGATGTGCTCGGTCCGAAATCGAATGTCGACTTCCTGGTGTCGCGTATGCCCGCCGCTCGGGTCTCGCGGTGGCATATCGACGAGAATTCCGACGTCGCCCATCGCGACCATTTCCGGTGGGTGGAGGATTCGGCGACGATCGCGCCGATCGTCGCGGGGTGGATCACCGCGGGCGATCTACCCGGATAGTTCGAGGCACAACGAAGGAGGCGGTCGAGATACTCGACCGCCTCC